>CANRGL010000001.1 GCA_947630145.1 uncultured Clostridia bacterium
TTTATATAATTTATTTTTATCCCTTATAGCATACACTAAAAAAAAAAAAACGCAAGTTTTCATAACAAATTTATTATATTTTTTTTATTTCATTTTATGTATTTTGTTTTTTTATTTCATATAAAAAGTATTTCTTAATATACTAGAATATGAGGTGATTTTTTTGTGTGGTTTTTGTGGATATGTAAATAAAGAAAAAAATATTAAAACTGATGAAATTATACTTCAAATGATTGATAAAATAAAAAAACGTGGCCCTAATTTTCAAGATACATTCATACACAATAATACAGCCTTAGGTCATGCAAGGCTTAGTATAATTGATGTAAAAAATGGTAATCAGCCTATGATAAAGGATATTGATAATAATAGATATGTTATTGTATATAACGGTGAACTATATAACACTAAAGAATTAAGGGATAATTTAATTTCTAAAGGATATAATTTTTCTACTACATGTGATACAGAAGTAGTATTAAATCTATTTATTGAATATGACAAAGACTCCGTTAATATGTTAAATGGAATATTTGCTTTTGCAATATATGATAAAAATAATGATTATATCTTTTTAGCAAGAGATAGACTTGGTATAAAGCCACTATTTTATACATTTTCAAAAAATGGGACTTTTGTTTTTTCTTCAGAAATAAAAGGATTGTTAGAACATCCTGAAATTGAAGCTATTGTTGATAAAACATGTTTAATGGAAATATTTGGTGTTGGACCATCTCATAGTCCTGGAAGGACATTCTTTAAAGATATTTTTGAGATAGAGCCAGGATTTATAGGAATATACACAAAACAAAATGGATTATTAAAAGATAGATATTGGGATTTAATTACTAAAGAATGTAATGATACACAAGAAGAAGCAATAAATCAAATACATTATTTAGTTACTGATGCAACAAAAAGACAACTTGTATCAGATGTTGGTATATCATCTATGTTATCTGGTGGCCTTGATTCTAGTATATTAACTAAAATAGCTCATGATAATATCAATGATATTACAACATTTTCAATTGATTTTAAAGATAACGATAAAAATTTTACTGCAAATTCATATCAAATGACTAAAGATAGCGATTACGTTAAAATAATGAAAAATTATTTAAATACTAATCATAAAACTATAAAAATTGATAACGAAGAGTTGTTTAATTTACTTAAAGATTCTGTAATAGCACGTGACATGCCAGGTATGGCTGACATTGACAGTTCAATGTTTGCATTTTGTAAATATATAAATGAAAATAATTTTAAAGTTTGTCTATCTGGAGAATGTTCAGATGAAATATTTGGAGGCTACCCTTGGTTTTATAAAGAACATTTAATGAAAAATAAAGGATTTCCATGGGCACTTTCTGAAAATTTACGTTCAAGTCTTTTAAAACCAGAATTATTAAAAACAAATGAATTAAAAGAATATATTTATTTAAGTAAAGAAAAAACGCTAAAAAATGTTGAAGTATTAGATAAAAATGATATTTATGAAAATAGATATAAAAAAATAAATTATCTTACTGTAAAATGGTTTATGAATACATTAGTTGAACGTACTGATAGAATGTCAATGTCTAATTCATTAGAAGTTAGAGTGCCTTTTGCAGATCATAGAATTTTTGAATATGTATATAATTTACCTGCTAAAATGAAACTTGGCTTATATGAAAACAAAATGCCAGTAGAGAAATTTTTACTTAGAAAGGCTTTTGAAAATGAACTTCCTGAAGATATAGTTTATAGAAAAAAGTCGCCATTTCCTAAAACTTATGATCCAATTTATTTAAATTTAGTGGAAAATAAAATAAAAGAAATAATAAATAATAAACATTCTAAAATTTGTGAGTTAGTAAATATAGATTTTATAAAAGAAATGCTAAATATACATGGTGAAAACTTAACTGAAAATTTATTTGGTCAATTAATGACGTATCCTCAAACATTAGCATATCTTATTCAAATAGAAATGTGGCTTGATATATATAATCCAAAAATAGATATTTAGATATTTAAATATTTAGATATATATAAATATAGAGATCCTAATTTGGATCTCTATATTTAGTTTTAAAAAAATTTTCTTTGTTTTGCTATGTTATAATTAGAATATCTTGAATCATATGTGATTTCTTTTATTACTTCTATACAAGCAGGAATATCTATATTTTGAGTCATATTTGTAAGTTCTAGTTCCATTATGGCTATATCTTGTGAAAAGTCAAAAATATCAATTTGTATATATTGAGAATTATACACAAGACACATCCGTTTTTTATTTATAGAGTCCATACTTATATCCCTTTGTTCTAATAATAACTTTAAAAACTGTTTTGATGAAATTTTCTCTTCTAACTTTATCCTTTCACCATATCTAAAGTCTTTTTTCTGAGTAAAGGTATATGAAAAATTTCCATTTATTCCTATACTTCTAATTTTTCTTTCAAAATCGTTTTCACTCTTAAGATAATACTGTACTATGTCACATGTGGTTACTGGAATGTTATCTGGTATATCATTTATAGATGAAGTTTTTATTAAGAACTTTCTTTGTATTTGAATTGGAATAGGATCACCAATAATATGATAAATTTCATTAAGCAATCTTTTTATTTTATTTTCAAAATCTGTACTATTATCTATTATTTTAAATTGTGAATGTCCATTCCATGCACATATACATTTTTTATCTAACTTTCTAGCTTGCTCAATATTTTCACTTCTTGCTTCATTATTTGCAGTTGTATAGAATTTTTCTTTTCCATCAGCTGCTGTTACCATATGAAATACAGCATCGTATCTTGATTTTATTTCAACTTCATTAGTGTTAAATTTTTTTAACATATTATAAAATTGTTTATCAGACATATAACATTTGTTGTCCATTAATCCTCTATCATATATGACAATAACTTTGTCATTTTGAACAAACTTAGTTATATCTCTGTATAATTCTTCTTTTTGAAGTTGTTTTTTAAATAATACTTCTTGAAAATTGATATCTCCAATTAATTTGCTCGTAACTCCATTAATAATCATTTCAGTTGCAGTTTCAGGAACAACTAAAACACAGTACCCTTTTTTTGTTAATTCATCAAATATTTTTGCAATAGCCGTACTTTTTCCTCCACAAGGACCACCAGTGATTACTAAATTAAAAACTTTTTTCATTCTAAATCCTCCTAAATAATTATATTTATGAATTTATTTTTTTAACATAATTATTTTAACATATTTTTTTCTTTTTTTAAATATATAAATAATATTTTTTATAAAAAAAGCACAAAATATATATTATAAATTTAAGGAGATATAATATGGAAAAAAATAACAAAAATGAACATGTAGTTTCAATTATAATGTATATAATAATTGCTATTTTGATATTATCTGTCATATTAATAATTTTCATGTCAAATAAAGGGCTACTAAATAATAAAGTGGAAAATAACATTAATAATGCACAAAATGACCTTAATGAGGAGGATAAAGAAAATGAAGAAAGCGATAACAAAAATAATGATGATAATGACAAGAATGAAGATGATGATATAAATATTTCTAAATCTGATATTGAAGATATAAAAAATAAAAACTCACAGTCTAAAGAAACTCAAATTGCAACTTATACTACAACTTTGTACGATAAAGAACAAACAAGAATAGAAAATATTAATCTTGCAATTTCAAAATTAAACGGTACAATAATAGAAAATGGCGCTGAATTTTCATTTAATAATACAATAGGGCCAATGGATGAAAAAAGTGGATTTAAAAAAGCAACTGGATTTGATGCGAACGGTAAAAAAATTAAAATATCAGGTGGTGGACTTTGCCAGATAAGTAGTACACTATATAACAGCGCTCTTATTGCCAATTTTAATGTTACTGAAAGACACCCTCATAGTAGACGTGTATATTATGTTCCAAAAGATAAAGATGCTACTATATTTTACGGTTCACTTGATTTAAAATTTATAAATAATTCTGGGGCTAAAGTAAGAATAGATGCATCAGCAACAGAATCAACAGTTACAATAACATTAATAAAAATAACATAGTAGAATTAAATACTACTATGTTATTTATTTGCATCTATAAAAATTTTTTCATAAGGTTTAACATATCCTAATGTTTCTCTTGCAACACTTTCTATATATTCATCAGTTTGGATATTATTTTTTTGTTTGTTATAATACTCAATTAAATCTGTTTTATTTTTTATATCAGCTGTATACATTTGTATTTGTGAATCATATTTATTAATCTGAATTTGCTGACCTACTAATGTATAAACAAAATATATACCAAATACAACAACAAATAAATGCACCAACTTAAATTTCTTTTTTTTAGATTTATATGTATCATTTAAATCTGTTTTTTTTCTCATAAATTCAAAACCTCTTTTGTTTTTACCTTTTTTCTATTTAACTTAGCTAATATTTTAGTTTTTCCTTTTTTTAAAGGACTACATATAAAAGATATCATATAAAATAACATTTTGCAACATTTTTTCCATATTTTTTTAAAAAATTTAGATATTTTTATAAAAATTTGTATATCAAGTAAAATAGGTAGTATCAAAGTTAAAAATATTTCTTTAGACATGCTAAAAAATAGCATAAATATTTTTGTTACAAATTTACTTAATGTACAAAAATACATACAACAGCCAAGCAAAATTGCAATAAAAATATATAACCTTATTTGTGAGTCTAATAATTTTATTATACTAAAAATAATGATTATTGTCACAATTACAAAATATATAATATCTTGAATTATAACTGATACTGTATTTACTTTTTTTAGTTTTCTATATCCTCTAAAAAAATCAAATACACATGCAATAATAGCTCCTATTAAAATAAATTCTAAAAAGTCTATTGTTTGAGTTGAAACATACATATATTCTCACTTTCTATTTAAATAATTTATTCATTATTCCTGTTTTTTTGTTATTATTAATATCACTATATGCAACAGCAATTATTTTTCCTTCAATAATAAGTTCATTATTTTCTAAATTTAATTTATTCATTTTTAAATCGTCACCTTTTATTGTTAAAATACCAAGATCAGTTTGTGCTAAAACTAATTCATCATCAAAGCTATGTATATCAATAACTCCTGTTACTGATACCTTTTCTCTATTTTCCATTATAATATTTTGATTTGTAATTACTTTATCTGTCTTGTTCATTTTAAAATCTTCCATATTAACAACTCCTCATTTTATCTTTTTGTTTTTATATATTAAATATATATTCACAATATCAAAAGATTATTACTAATTTGTCCAAAATAAGGTATAGCTTTTTAAAACTATACCTTACTTTATTATACAACTTATGTGTTTTTTAGGAGTTCATATCTTTTAATTCATTAATAAAATCTCTGATATTTGCTGCCTTTTCAAATTCATAATTTTTTGCAAATGATAGCATTTCTTCTGTCAATCTATCTATTGCCTCTTTAATGCTTTCACCTTTTTTAATATCAATATTATTATTTCCTTCATTTTGTTCATCATATATAGCTTTAACGCTATCTCTAACATCTTTTGTAATTGTCTTAGGAGTTATTCCATGTTTCTTGTTATATTCCATTTGTATTTTTCTTCTTCTATTTGTTTCTTTTATTGCAATTTCCATAGAGTCTGTTAATTCATCTGCATACATTATTACTCTTCCATTAACATTTCTAGCAGCTCTACCTATTGTTTGTATTAAAGAGCGTTCACTTCTTAAAAATCCTTCTTTATCAGCATCAAGTATAGCAACAAGAGATACTTCAGGTATATCTAACCCTTCTCTTAAAAGATTTATTCCTACTAAAACGTCAAATTTGCCAAGTCTTAAATCCCTTATTATCTCTAATCTATCCAATGCTTCTATATCAGAATGCATATATCTTACTTTTATATTTTTTTCTTCTAAAAATCTCGTAAGTTCCTCTGCCATTTTTTTTGTAAGAGTAGTTACTAATACTCTTTCTTTTTTTTCTACTACCTCATTTATATTTAAGATTAAATCATCTATTTGGCCATCTATTGGTTTTACAATAATATTTGGATCTAACAGACCTGTTGGCCTTATTATTTGTTCAGCAATATCACAAGAATGTTCTTTTTCATATTCTGCAGGAGTAGCACTTACAAAAATTTTCTGTTTTGCTTTTTTCTCCCATTCTAAAAATTTTAATGGTCTATTATCAAGAGCTGAAGGTAATCTAAAACCATTTTCAATAAGGGATTCTTTTCTTGCTCTATCCCCATTATACATTCCCCTTATTTGTGGAATTGTAACATGAGATTCATCTATTACTACTAAAAAGTCATCACCTAAATAATCAAATAAAGTATATGGAGTACTTCCAAGTTCTCTACCACTCATATACACTGAATAATTTTCTATGCCCTGACAAAATCCAGTTTCTCTTAACATTTCTATATCAAAATTTGTTCTTTGTTCTAATCTGTATGCTTCAACTATTTTTCCATTATTTCTAAAGTATTTCAATCTTTCTTCTAATTCTACCTTAATTCTAGATATTGCATCTTCAATTTTATCTTTAGGTATAACATAATGAGATTTTGGATATATAAATTCATGCATTGAAGTTGCTTTCACTTTACCTGTTATAGGATCTACAAGGCAAACTCTATCTATCTCATCTCCAAAAAATTCTAAACGTATTACTTCATCTAATTTATCTGCTGGAAAGATATCGACTATATCACCTTTTACTCTAAATTTCCCTCTTGTAAACTCAATATCATTTCTTTCATACTGTATATCAACTAATTTCTTTAATATTTCATCTCTTGATTTTTTCATTCCTGGTCTTACTGATAATACTAGATTTGAATAATCTTCAGGAGAGCCTAAAGAATATATAGAAGATACACTTGATACAATTATAACATCTTTTCTTTCAAAAAGTGCTGCTGTTGCACTATGTCTTAATTTGTCTATTTCATCATTAATACTACTATCTTTTTCTATATATGTATCAGTTGAAGCAATATATGCTTCTGGTTGATAGTAATCATAATATGAAATAAAATATTCAACTGCGTTTTCAGGGAAGTACTCTTTGAATTCGCTATAAAGTTGTCCTGCTAGTGTTTTATTGTGTGTCATTATTAAGGTTGGCTTCTGTACTTGCTCGATAACATTTGCCATTGTAAATGTCTTTCCACTACCTGTTACTCCTAAAAGTGTTTGTGCTTCAAGTCCTCTATTTATGCCTTCTACAAGTTTTTTTATAGCCTCAGGTTGATCCCCTGTTGGTTTATATTTTGAATGCAATTTAAACAATTTTTTTTCCTTTTCTACTTCCATTTTTTTCCTTTCTTTGTGACCTAATTAAATTTTAAAAAAGACAACAGTCAGCCAACAATTCGTCCCCAAATTCGTCCCCAAAGGACAAAATTTTACTGGTTAATAATTAATTTTTTGATGGGGACGAATACAGGTCACAAATTTGTTTTGCATAACTAAATGATATTAAATGATACAAAACAACATTTTTTACTATATAATAATATCATTTTTTGCTTGAAAAAACAAGGTTTTTAAGAAACCTTGTTTTATTAAGGATTTGTTCAATTTTCTCTAAGCTAATTTAAACTGTTCAATAATATTTTCATCTATTCCATCTAATAATTCGTCCCCATTTTTAATTTCATCCGTAGGCTCAACTAATTTAATAAATGGCTCTAGTTCATTTAAACAATCTTCTATTATCTCGGCATTTTCTCCATATACATCTACTGAAATTATTTCACTAGAATGTCCCATAATTTTCGATATTGCTTTTAAGTTAAAATTATTTTTTATGAGTAATGTACAATATGTTGCTCTTAAATCGTGAAATCTCATATCAGGTAAATTACAATCTTTCAATAATTGTTTCCAATATTTAAAATGAAATGCTTTACTTCTTGGATTTCCATATGTAGAGCAACAAATAAAATTATAATCTTTAAAAGGAGTTGTTTTATCATTTATTCTTCTACTCCTATTTTTTTCATAATTTTTTCGCTCTTCTAATATCGCCTCAAAAACCAAATCAGGTATATACAATTCTCTATTTGAAGAATGTGTTTTTACACCTATTTCTTGTTTAGTATATTCTCCAACCTTTAGTTCAGAATTATCAGTATTTGCTTTTTTTCCTAATTGTCTTTGGATTTTTATTGTTCTATGTATATAATCAATATCTGAATATTTCAACCCATTTATTTCTTGCTTTCTTAACCCCATTAGTACAGCAAATAATACCTGCAAATGAATAGGAGTATCTTTACTCTTTTCAATTAACAATTTAACTTGTTCAATATTTAATGTTCTCTTAGTGTCTATTTCTATTGTTCTGTATTTCTTTTTCTTAACAAATTTTGGTAGTTCAACTTCTTCTGCTATATTACTTACAATAAACTTCTTTTCTACTGCAAATTTTAATGCAGAATTTACAACTGTCTTACAAATTCTTGCGATATTTTGAGAATAAACAGCTTTTTCATTATATAATTTTTGTATATGCCCACTATTTAATAACTTCATATCTATATTACCTAAACATGGTATTATGTGATTATACACAATATTTTTATAACTATCATATGAATCAGCTGTCAGCTTATCAGGTTTCATATACTTTTCAAGCCAAAATGTGAAAAAATCTTTTACTTTAAAATAATTATTTACTATAAATGTACCATTATGAAGCTCTGCAATTATAACATTTCTCGCATTATTTGCCTCTTTTTTTGTCTTATAACCAGATTTTTGAATACACTTTTCTCCATCTTCATATATAAGTACAACTCTAAATCCATATTTCTTTTTTATTGAAGTTACAGAGTAAACTTTAAAATCAATATATTGTCTTACTTCAATATCTGATAATGCTTCCATGTATTTTAACCCTCCATTTCTTGTACTGTAAAGTTATTATTTACAAATGCAATTATTTTTTCTTTTTCGCTTATAACATCACAATAAAAATCAAAAGTTGTATGAATTGAACTATGACCTAATAAAGCAGATATTTTTGCAAGGGAAACTCCTTGCTCAATTAAAATTGTTGCATATAAATGTCTTAGGCTATGTACACTTATATTAGGTAAACCATTCTTCTTACATATTCTTTTTAGATAAATATTTAAAGAACAAACAGCATGTGGAATTCCATTTGGCTGACAACTAATATAATCATTATCAACAAAGTCCTTATTAGTACCTTTATAATATTCAATTAGTTGTTTTCTTTTTTCTAACTCATTCCATATAATTTCAGGTACTCTTAATGTTCTAAATCCATTTTCAGTCTTTGGATCACGCTCTTGATAATTCATATTATTTACCTTAAATTCTTTAGCATTCAATTCATATTTATTTCCAAGTTGTCTTGATATTTTTACACATCTTTTTTCTGTATTAAAATCCGAAAATTTTAGTCCTCTAATCTCTCCTTTTCTTAAACCACAGAATAATGCTAAAAGAATTTCTAAATACCAGTTATCTTTACAAGTTGCTGCTAATAAAACTTTTATTTCTTGTTGATTTAGTAACAAGATATTAGTTTTACCTCTTTTATAAAGTTTTACACTTTGCATGGGATTAGATTGTAATATTTTATTTTTTACTGCATTTTTTAAAGCAAGATTTAAAACTTCTCTGCTTTTATTTGCTGTTGCTTTTCCTAATCTGTCTATTCTATCTAATAACTGACTAATATAATCACAAGTTAACAGCCTTACCTTTATATCGTATGTTATATTTGGAATAATTAAATTATAAATTGTATAAGAAGTTATCATCTTCGTTGTACTTTCTATTTTATTTGAATATATATTTTCAAACCAATATATTAAATAATCTTTTAACATTATTTCACTTTCAATAAGTGGACTAATATAATTTCTTCTACTACTTTCATATTCTTCCAAACACTTATAATAGCTTTCTTCTGCTTCCTCAGGAGTTTTAAATCCACCCACTCTACAATATTTAGTTGTTCCATCTTCTAATAACACTTTTTTTCTATGATTCCAAGAATTTCTATACTTAAAAGCAATAGAGCCTTTATATTCTTCTTCAACTAACATATACTGTTCCTTTCCAAAATTGGAATCTTATATCATCTCTATTTGACATTTACCTATGTTTTGTCCGTTAAGCCATAAGTCAAATGACTCCTTAGGGACTTTATATAGCTTTCCAATTTTTAAAACTATAAATGGATTTTGTTTATGATATGTTTCTTCTAAAAACTTATATGTATTTGTTCTACCTAAACCAAGTATATTTTGAATGTCACATACATCATAAACTTTCTTCGCATTTTGCTCTTGCATATTTCTTTCCTCTCTTTCAAAAAAAGAACTTGCAATCACATTATTATGATACAAGCTCTTTTTAATTTTTACCAATGTACAAATTTTAAATTTATACATTTATATTCTTTCTACTTTATATATAAATTTTGGAACACAATCAAAAATTTGATTTAAATTTTCATTAGAAGATTTTTCTATTAAATCTTTTACATCCTTAAAAGCTAATTTCATATTTTCTTGTTCATGTTCCATAGAAATTTCTTTTATCATTTTTATTGTTATTTTGTATTTCTTTCTATACATAAATATCTCCCTTTCAAAATAATTTATTTATTTTTCTTTCTATTCATATAATTTTTTATATATTTTATTTGTTCTTCATCTTCAAATTTTTGTTCTTCTTCAGATTTATACATATTGCCACCTATTATAATTAAAATTCCAAAAATTCCAATAAGTGCAAATATAATAAGTAATACGACCATTGAAATAATATCTAACATTTTTGCCTCCATATTCATTTTAGAGCTACCAATAAAGATAGCTCTAAAATGTTATTTTTTTCTTTATTTATTTCATTAGACTGCTATTGTTTCTAGCACATCGGAATTTCACCGATCAGAACTCTGACTTGTACTCAAGGCTGGGGACGGCACTTCATATAAACTAATTGGACTATTTATATAAATTCAACGCACGAACTATGACTATACAAAAGTTTCCTGTACCACTTTCTCATATAAGTTACAAACTTACAGATTATCTAAATAGTTGCCAACCCACCTAGAATGTAGTACTTGCTGTATCTAATTAACTTATATAATTTTCAATGTGCTTGTCCAATTTGAAAAGATTACTACCCTTTCACTTGTTTCCTAACTAAAATGCAAAATAGCAAACACTTAATTAAAATTTTTTAAAATTCTTTTCAAATTTTTTATTGCTCTTTCTAAAATAATATGTACTGCTTGATGAGTTGTATTTTCTTCCTTAGCAATTAGATATTCATTTTTTTCTTCAAAATAATACTTTTTAACTCTTCTTTTTTGTATTTCAGGTAACATTTCTATTGCATTTTTTAATTCTTCAAATGTTGCTTTTTTTATAAAATCATCTTCAACACTTATTATTTTTTCCTTTGCTCTTTTTTCTAAATTATTTTCATAAACTTCAGAATGTTCAATATGATTATCATATTCATTCATAAAAGATAAATCCTTTAATTCAAACTCATTAAAAGCCAAATATAATTTTTCTGTAATTTCAACCTCATGATAAATTCCTAATATATCTTTAAAACTCACATAGTATTTATTTCCATCTTTATTGATGGTATAAGGATTATCTCTATATTTTCTTCTTTTTGGACTTTTTTCCATAAAAATACCTCCAATCAACACGAATTTTTAAAATTCGCATTAACTGGAGGCGAATGACAATGTAATAATTTCTTATTACCTACATATACATAAATATAAAATCCACAAAAAAAATTACTAGGGACAAATATCCCTAGCAAAAATATAAAAGTATTTTCTAATATATAAACAACAAAATAGCAATCGACCAAAAAAAACACAATACTCACTCCTTAAACAAGCATAGTTGCTTTTTAAAATCTTTAGTTTACTTGTTAAAATTTGAGTATTTTGTTGAATTGCTATATAAAAATGTCAATATATACATCAGTAAGTCTTATTATGTTTAATGTAATATAAACAATTCATTTTATCCCTTTTTTACATTTATTTTACTTTTTAGATAAAATGATTCTCTTATGTATAATTTTTTTCTTTATAATGTATAAAATTTACATATAAAGTTTTATTTAAAAAAATTATAATACGATTTTTTTAATATTGAGAAAAGTGGTAAAAAGCAGGTACATAGGTGGCACTTTGGTAAATCGAAGTTTGCTTTGTCTTATTTTGTCATTTTTTGTCAAATTGTATCTAGTTTTGTCGAAATCGTTGATATTATTGCGTTATAGTGATATAATGTTTACAATTTTAGGAAATTAGTAGTTTTGTTCTAAATCTACTTAAAAAAATGAAGGAGAGAAAGATGAAGTCAGTATTTGTTGCTTTTGATAGTTATTGTCATCAACCAAAATCAACTAATATGCTTATGACTCAAAAAAATGATTTTACAATAGACAGCCTTTATATTGATGACATAAACACACTTAATAAAATTTATGACGATTTTAAACCTAATGTACTTTTAATTGATACATTATTTGAAAAAAGTACAATGATAAAATTTTTAATGAACTTTCAGAAAAAAAATAAAAATGAATGTAAAATAATAATGACTTTTAAGGATAAAAATGACAAATATGATTATGCACAAACAAAAATTCCTGCTAGGCTTTTTCCATATAGAGTGCCTGGTTATGTTATATTCGCCTCATTTAAGGAAATGCTAGATGGAAAGATATTTTCTCATGATGAAAAAATAGATGATCTTATTTATGATCTTAGATTAAATATCTCATCTCCTGTAACAAGACAATTTAGGGATTGTCTTGAAATATTAACTTGTGATAACAGCAAATATCTATTATTTGGATATTTGTATAATGCTTTTTACACTACAAGTAAATTAGAAGATGTTAGTTTAGATACAATTAGAAAGAGTGTCTACAAAGTTAAACAAGAAATAAATTTAAATATTTCTTCAACTTTAAGACACTCTATTTTTAGAGATAATGATATTAACAGTATGAATTTACCTGACTTTTTTGATTATATTGTTGAATATTTAGAAGATGAAAATAAAGGGACTTTTTAAAGCCCCTTTTAATTTTACCAACATTTTTCTAATTCATCTGCAGAATAAGAATCAACATATTGTCCGTCTTTTAAGGATACCATATATAAACTACCATTTTTATCTATTATATACCCCTCCTGACCTCTATATTTTACTCTTACTCTATCTCCTACTTTAAATTCATTAGCATTATTTGAACTAAATAATCCCATATAAAATCATCTCCCCTAATTATTATTTGATGAATTAATGCATAAGTCTAATATGTCATTTTCTGAAATAGTACTATTATATCTATCGTTATAATCTTGTAAAAAATAATAAATATTATTAATATAATCATCAACTGATATAGGATTATCATTATCTAATAATTTTTCTTTTAAAACTTCTATACCACCTAAAACATACTTTTCAAATAACTTATCGCATTCCTCTTTTTCTTTCGTTCCTTTTGCATACCTAAATGCTCTGTCTAACCTTTTTTCGATAGGTATATTATCCTTATCATGCAATAACATAATAAGTTCATAGTTATAGTTGAGTGTATATGATTCCCTATTCATCTGGTCGAAATTGATTTTTTTTACATTATCTACATTTACCTGTCCACTTTCATCCCTTTCTGACATTCTTCCATATAGGAAACCAACAATGGGTGCAAGTATTAAAACATCAATATTTCTTTCAAATAATTTAAATTTACTTTCACTATCTATCTCTGTGGTTAATTGTGTTACTATATTAGCATGTACTCCTTTGAAATTATAATCTCTATCAAGCATATTAAATTTCACCTACTTTCGTTATTCTACTATCAACTGGCATCTCCTTATCTTTTAAAGAAACTTCATATTCAATTCCAATTTTATCTTTCATCTCTTTTTTTGCAATATTTCCATCAGAATCTTTTATAAATATAATAACTTGTCTTGCAATACTTGGTATAACTTCACATATATTTTTAATTCTTTTTTGATCAAAAGATGATAATGGAGCATCCATTACAAGAGGATATTCATCTGTTACAATACTTGCATTGTCTGACCTCTCCATAACTTTTTGTTTTGCTAAATTTATTACTCCAACAATAAAAGCAAAAATTATAGAATAACTTTTTGCAGTATTTGCATCTAAATTCGAGCTATTTTCTTCTAATTCATTAACATATGATGTTATTTTATATTTATCATCAATATTTATGGTCATCCCACCTGCATAGATTTGTTTAAATAGTTCATTGATTTGACTCTCTAGACTTTCTCTTATATTTGCCTCTTGATAGTCATAGGTTTGTTTAAATTTATTATAAGCTGCTCTTGCATATTCCATTTGCTCTTCTAACAATCTATTTTTAGCAATCTTCATTTGTAATCTGCTTATTTCTGCCTCAGCATCTCTTTTTTTATTTTCAAGATATGTATTATTACCCTTTAAATTAGTTAATTCTACTGTTAAATCTTTAAGATTTTTTTCCATTATTATTTGTCGATTTTTTAAATCAGTTACTTTGGTATTACTTGATTTCAATATACTTTTATCTATTTCTCCAATTTGATGTTCAATATCTGCTATTTTATTTCCAGAAGCTCTTATTGAACTAATTTGTGTTTCAATATTTCTATAGTAATTTTCACTTGCTTTTATCGAATTGTTAGAATGTTCTTGGAATTGGGCTATTGCAGTTCCTAAAGATTGTGGAGGAATATATTTTAATAATTCAGTTAATTTTATGACAGCATCGGATGTAGGGTCAGATAAATCATTTCCACATAAACATGTTTTTCTTTCCATTAAGAACTTAATTGTTTCGGCTCTTACAGATGGTATTCCCTTATCGATGTTATCAGTATTCTTCAACTCTATTAACGCATCTTGAATTAGCTTTCTTGACATATAATTATATGTTTGCTTTGTAAAGTTACTCATTAAAGTAGAAATTATATTATTTTTTACTTGTTGCTCATTAACTAAATTACTGTTTAATTGATTTAATTCTTGTTGCATTTTCTCTACATCTGCATATTGCAAAATTTCTGTCTTTGCTTTTTCAATTTCTGATTGATAATATTTTATCTCTTCCTCAATTTTGTCAATTCTGTCATTGTTTTGTTCTATCTTATCTGAAGAACTATATATGGCATCTCTCAATTCTCTTGTTTGTTGATCTCCTGCTGCATCCATTTGTGAATTATATCTTCCAATAACACTATTTTTTTGATTAGGATTTAAATGTTCTATTGCCTTAGTTAATGCTGTTAAACCTAATATATTTTGTACTGCCATTTTAAATTCATCACTTTTTCCTGAATTTACTTCTCCTGCCATTTTTTCAATTCTTTCTCCATCGAAAAAGAAATATTTTGAAAGCGATTCAGGTAATATACTAAAAATTGTAGAAATATTTTTCAAAGAATTTACTATAGCTGTTTGCCCATCATCTTTTTTTGTAAAAATTTCTAATTCTGAATTATCAGATTTAACAATTCCATTAATGTCTTTCTTATATATTTGTTTTCTAATTATGGTATAATCAATGTCATTATGTTCTAGTTCTAATTTTGCAACAACATTTGCCTCTGAACCAGTAATCATTTCTTTCTCAACTATACTATTTAAAACTGATTTATTTTTAAATCCATCAGTTTTTCCATATAAAGCCCATTGAAAAGCCTGAGCTAAAGTTGTCTTTCCTGCTCCATTTTCAGCCATAACAAGAGTAACATTTTTTTCTTTATCAATAGAGAATTCAATTTCATGTTCTCCTTTAAATGGTCTGAAATTTATTAACGACAATTTTTTTAACAACATTTTATTTCCTCCTCTATTATTTTCTCTATTTTCTTTTTTATATCTTCATCATTAAATTCTCTTGTTTTAACATTCTCGTTTTCTAATTGTATAATTCTTACTACAATACGGTTAAGCTTTTGATCTTCAATTACTACATTATCATTCATTATATTGTTCCTCCTCTATTTCTTCAGAATCATTTAGATGATATGTTTTGATTATTTCATCAATTAATATATCAGATTCCATTCTATTTAATGCAAGTCTTTTAAATTCTACCATTCTATTAATCTCATTTTTTACCATTGATTTTTCACACCTAATTTCATCAAATGTTAAACTACCTGCTTCATCTAAAGGTCTAGGTAAAGTAATGAAATCATATATTATTGCAAATTCTTTTCCAGGATATTTTCTTAATACTCTTCCTCGTCTTTGAATATATTCTTTTGGATTTGTTGTACTTGCTAGTATGAAAGCAGTTTTAATAGCTGGAATATTTACACCTTCATCTAAACATTTTATTGCAACTAAAACTTGTAAATAATCGCCATCATAAAATTTCTTTTTTAAAATATCTCTTGTAATACTGTCTTCTTTTGAAGTAAATTGTGCTACATTCATATTCATTTCATTTCCCAACAATTCAGTAATTGCATCAATTTGTCGCATATCATCTCCATTTTTATCTTGTTCATCTATAGTTGTAGCACCACAGTATACTAAAATATGATTATCTTTTTTATATGGCTTTATTGCTTTTGCCAAAGCTGATGTTTTATTAAAAGCACCTGCAACAACCCTTGAACGCTTTTGTGCAATTATTTTACCTTTTTCAGTTAACTTAACTTTTCCATTTTTTTTAATAATATATCTTGATAATTCTTTTGAAAGTTGATGATATTCTTCCAATTCATCCTCTGTAAAGTAAACTACAATCGGATGATATTCATATTTTGTTAAGAAATTTTTTTCTATCGCTTCATCTAAAGAAAATTCTATACACTTTTCTCCAAAATAATTTAATAATGTTTGTGTACCTTCTTCATCTCCATGCCTTTCAAGTGTTGCTGAAAGGGCTAATCTATATTTAAATTTAGGTATTAATGTCTGTTTTAAGTTAGATGCACCAAAATTATGAGCCTCGTCAACGACTAATAGGACATCTCCTCTTATATTATTAATTTGATTTTGTATATATTCAGTCGCAAAAGTACCATTAGTACAAACAAAACAAAAGAAATTTCTTACTCCTAAATTATAATCCATTATAGCCATTTTAAATCTTTGTTTGAAATCTTTTTGTTCTGATGAACTATGCCCTATTATCGGGTTAATATTAAAATTTAAGATATCTTCGACCCATTGGTCAACGAGATGCTGATATGGACAAACAATAATAACAGCTAATTTTCCACTTAGGTCTTTATATAATTGTGTTATAGCACCTAAACCTGTATATGTTTTTCCAGTTCCTGTTGCCATATCAAATATTCCACGATAATTTTTTTCTTTCCAATTAGCTATCGCATTTTTTTGATAATTATGCAATAATACATCTGCAGGTATTTCAGGACAATTAGTAACTGATTTTAATTTATTAATTTTCTCAGATTGAATTGACTGCTTTATTTTACTTGTAAATTCTTTTTCATCAATATTCCAATCTACGCATTCTTTTTTATAAGATAATATTCTATCTTTTGCAACTTTTGGAAAATCATATGTTACTGCACTTGTATCTTCATTATTCCATAATTTATCAAAT
Organism: uncultured Clostridia bacterium; assembly: GCA_947630145.1. Classification (GTDB taxonomy): domain Bacteria; phylum Bacillota; class Clostridia; order TANB77; family CAG-465; genus CAG-465. The sequence goes on from CANRGL010000001.1 coordinate 17,697, forward strand.
GCTTTTTCTTTTATCATTACTCTATCATTATCTTCCCATGATGTAAAAACATCCACTATTTCATAATTACTTATAAAAGCATTTTCTGTTTCATTCATAGAACCAGAAAAAGCAATTATATTATTTTCATTATCATACATTAAGCCAAGTTTTTCATGATATAAGCCTAATTTTTCATCTTTTAGTGAAAAAGCAATTTTAATATCCAATTTTTCCTCAGCAATTAATGTTGCTAATAAGTTAAGTCTTTCTTCTTCAAAATAATTTTGAGGCTCTGTTATATATTGTAATAATGCTCTTTCAATAATGTTTTCTCTAACTTCATATCCTTTATTAATTGCCTCTATATCTTCTTCTGATAAATTTGGAGATACTATTAATTGAATTTTACCTTTATTGTTCACTAATTTACTTATTCCATAAGAGATTTCTAACAAAGAAGATGATGAAAAAAAGCCAACACTTCTTTTATATAAAACTGATTCTTTTAACAAAGGAATATAAAATTCATTAACAATATCATCTCGTGGAGTTCTATATTCTTTTTTTAAATTAATATCTAATAGACTCATTTTTTACCATCCTTACATTTATATATTATAAACTATTTAATGCATTAATTAAAGTATCAATATCATCCTTATTATTAAAATAATTTAACCCAACTCTTACTGTTCCACCATACTCAAGAGAACCTATAAATTCATGTATAAGAGGTGCACAATGAAACCCTGTCCTTACACATATATCAAATTCCTCATCTAATATTTTACCAACATCTTCAGAAGTATACTTATCTACGCTAAAAGAAACAACTCCAAAAATTTTAGATAAATCATCTGGGGCATAAACATTAACTCCTTTTATAGACGACAACTGTTCTATTAAATACATTGTTAAGTTGCTTTCATGTTCAAATACTTTTACTTGATTTAGCCAGTCAATACTAACATTTAAACTAGATATAGCTACAATATTTGGGCTTCCAGCTTCATATCCTTCTGGGAAACTACACGGCATATTTGGATTCATGGTGTCTGAACCTGTTCCACCAAATATATTAGGTTTTATTATATCATCCTTTAATTTTATATACCCAGCTACTCCAAAAGAAGCATATAATGATTTATGACCTGCAAAAACAATATAATTTATATTACTATAATCGTTTATTTTTACAATACCATATCCTTGAGATGCATCTAATATGTTTATAGAATTATAGGTCTTTCCCAATTCAAATACCTCATTATAAGGAAGTAAATATCCTGTCACATTACTTACTTGTGAAATAAAAATTGCAGCTGGATTATTTAAAATAAATAAATCTTTTGTTTTTTCGATATCTAATTTCCAAGTTTTATTATTAAATGGAAGTACCTTAATTGTAATTTGTATTCTCTTTTTTAGTTCTTCTAATGGTCTTATTATAGAGTTATGTTCAAAAGGACTTACATAGACACAATCTCCTTTTTTTAAATTTATTCCAAAAATAATATCATTTAAAGAACTGGTAGCAGAACTTGTAAAAACAACATTACCCTTATTTATATTGTTTAATTCTAAAATCTTCTTTCTAACATTTTCTTTTATTATAGAAGCTTCTCGAGCAGGCTTATAACTTCCTCTTCCAGTGTTGAAAGCATTTCTATTTGCTCTATCTAATTCTTTATATACAATTTCTGGTTTTGGATATGTAGTCGCTGCATTATCTAAATAAATCATATTGTACACCTCACATATATTTTTTTATTATATTAACTAAAACACTTATCTTTTCTTTTTCTGTTAAAGAATCTCCGTATTCATTTATTACCTCTTCGATATTATTTCTCATAGTGTTTCCAATTGCTGAGATTTCATCATTTGAAATAATATATTTCTCTATTTTTTCACTACCATTAACTAGCAACAATTTATTACTTTCCTCTTTACAGTTACTTTTGTCATTTTTAACATTTTTTATATTTCCAATCATTTCTTTTAAATTTTCATTAAAACTTGTATAGTCACTTGGCTGCCAATCTTCTATATAAAATCCTGTTAAAATTTTTGCAATTTTCTCAATAACATCGTATTCGTCATGAGATGTTAAATTTCTAACATAATCTATAAATTCTTTTGTTCTAAATTCATAAATTACATACGAATTGTCTAATTCATTATCTTCATAAAATTCTTTTAATAAAGATGTTAAACTTCCTTTAAAGCTTTTATTAAGAATTTCTTTTGTCTTAATAACCAACTTTTCTGAATATGTTGAAATAAAATTATCAAAGATTTTTTTCATATTTTTAATTTCTTCTACTATCTTTAGATAATTAGTTGTATTAAATATATCACATAAAATTTTATACACAAATTCATTATTATTTATATCTGGCTTTAACAATTCATTTTTTACATAGATATATTCTTCTTTTATTCCAAGATTATTAGTTTCTAAAGAATATTCTCTTAATATTCTTGGTAATGCTAAAACCCATCTTCTCATATTATCTATTAGCTTTTTTAAATTTATTCTTTGAGTATCTAAATTAGGTACATCAAATATGTACATTAAATTTGACAAATATTTAATTTTATCTGCAGTTCCTTTTTCTGTTAATATAAAATATTTTTCTGGATTTTCATTTATTTTTATTAAATTAGTAGCATCTAAGTCTATTTCTTTATTCATGAAATAAATAACAATTATATCTGAATAATTATATAAGGCCATTGAAATTAAAATAGGAATAATTCCTTTTCTAACAGCATATGGTTTACTTTGTAATTTTTTATATATTTTATCAAATCCAATTTTATTGTTTTCACTTTCAGAAATAAATTTATTTATTAATTTAATAGTTTCACTTATAGATGGATTATTCTTTTTTTCAACAATAGCTTTATATATTGTTGCTTCAGCACTAGTTTTACTTTTTATTAAACTTTCATCATTATTTAATATTGTTTCTATTACTATATCTCTTGCTTTCTTTATAGGAGCAGACAGATCTCTTTTATTTATCATTTCATTATTGATAATAGGAGTTTTATCAAAAATTTTCATACATATATTTGATAAAAAAGCACTTATATTACTAACCTTTTTAAATGTCTCATTTTTATATAAATATTCTTGTATATTATCGTTTGAAAAGTACAATTTAACTTGTTCATTTATTGCCTCAATATTTTCCTTTTTTATTAATTCTAATTCATTACCAATTTCATCTTTATTATTTGAATTTAAAATAAGATATTCTACTGCCCTATATTCCCTTAATAAAGAAATTATTGTTTTTGGAAAAATTGTTTTTGGTATTTTTAATACTACTTGTTCATTATTTTTTTTAGAGAAGTAATCTCTAATTTCTTGTATATTTCTTGACTCTCTTATTAAGTTTATTACAATTCCATCACAATATTTTTTTTCAAATAATAAATCAAATTTACTTAAAGAAATAAGTTCTCTTTCATTCATAAATATATTGGAGAAAAATCTCGTAATTTTGAATTCTTCATTATATCTTCTTGGCAAAGAATAAATAGGATTAATAATCTCATTTAAAGTTCCTATTATATCTATGTCATAAAATTCAGACTCACTTAATCTTTTTATTTCTTTTGATATTTCTCTATTATATATAGTTGAAAAATCTATTTCATTTGTAATTTTTTTTCGTTTTACTATGCTTTTTTCTATTAAATTTTCAATAGTTGTTTCATATTGTTCTTGAGATAAATTTAAAGATTCTTTTATTGTTTTATCATCTGGAATTAAATTTTCTAAATCATTTATCATATATATAATAGCTATTGATTTTATAATATTTTCTTCATTCTCACTTCTACACTTACTAATTGCATTTTCAGACTTAACCCATATCTCTTTTACATGTTGTTCGTTCTCTTTTTTTAACAGAGGTTTAAAATAATCATATATTTTATTTATATTAAATAAATCACCTGTGTTTTTTTCATTTTCTATAAAGCTTTTTAAACTATTTGCATCATCATCAGTTAAAAAAGTAAATAATGTTCTTTCGTTCTGTGCAATTTTTTCAGATAGTTCAATAAGTGAATATGTAGTTATTGGATTAAGTGGAAAACATCCTTTAAATAGTATTTCTTCTATATTTTCGACATTTTTAAATATATTATTTTCTTTTAAATTATCATAAAAATTTACATTTTTATCATAGTAATTATTATAATATTTTTCAAATCCTTCTTTTTTCTGTATTGCATAAGAAACTATTTCATAATTTTGTTCTAAACCTCTATTAAAGTATATTTCTTTAAATCTGCCTTCAACAGTCTTGAATGCATTAGCTCTATCTTCATCTAAATTATTTGCGTATTGATTCATAGTCTTATGAGTTATGCAACTTAACAAAATTTGTTCATTATTTCCAGTTCTATTAGCTAATTCTGCAAAATCTTGCAATAATTTTAAATCTCTCATCATATGAGAATTATCCAAATATTCAAGAAATTTACTAAATTCATCAAATACAATAAATATTCCTTTGTATCCTTTTTTTCCTAATTCGTAAGCCATATCTTTATAAGTTTTTATAATATCTGAATTAACTAGTGGATTAAACTCCTGGCCATGCAAAATACAACTATACACATTTTTAAAAATTTCGTAGTGCCTCTCCGAATAATTTTTTAATCCTTGTTTTAATTCTTTTAAATTACAATCATACTCTTTCAAACATTTTTTTATTTCATCAATTGCATCCTTATAATTTTCTTCCCATTTTTCTATTACCTTTATAGCCACATCAAAATATGTATTTATAATTACATCTGATAATTTTTCTCTTTCAAGTGCTTCAGATAATGCTAACAAAAAAGCTTGATTTAAATCTCCATAATTACTATTTATTATTACTGGCATTATTTTTTGTTTTTCTTTTCTTATTTTGCTAATCATTTCATATAATTCATTATCAATTTTTTTTATTTTTAAAATAAAATCATTTATATATGAAATATCTTCTTTTTCATAGTCATCTAATAAAGTAATTAAAACAAGTAATAAATGTGACTTTCCTTTTCCGTAAGGTCCTATCAAAGTCGTAGCTCTATTTTTCCCACTAATTATACTATTTAAATAACTTTTTAATAGCTCACATCCATCTTTTGTAGGTATATATTCTTTTAATTTTTCTATATTATTTATATCAAATTGTAAATTTACTGAATATTGAAAATTTTCATTTACTCCTATTAAGTCTGTATATTTCATAGTATTCCTCCTTCGAAATATTCTTTCATAATATCCTCAAGAGATAATTTCTTTTGAAAATAAACCATATTCAAGCCTGCAGTTCTGTTAATAATAATTAAATTATTTCTTTTCATTTCATCTAAATATTCGTTTATTAAATTTTTATCCAAATTTAATAACTTAGCAGGACTATTATCTAATTTTAGTAGTTCATCTATGCTTATATAGTCCTTGTCATTTACAAGTTGCTCTATTAAGTAAAAAACAATTAAATAGTTCAAATTTCTATAATCTGGTCTATTCCTTTCATAAGTATCTCTATCTATTTTCTTTATTAAATTTAAATCTGATAATGGTGATATAAAGTTATTTTCAGGATTATCAATTTTCTCATCAATAGCATATGTTTTTATTATCATGTTCACTTCATCTTGTAATATATTTTCATTATATTCTAGTTTTTCATTTTTTAGATTTGTAACCAACTGCTCATAAATATCTCTTTTTGAAAATGACTTTCTTAAACATTTATTAAAAAACATATTATATATATAAGCATCATCTAAATTTAGCATCATATTAACATGTACTAGCCACCATGAAAATATATCTTCTAAATATGGATCATAATTCCCTATTAAATTTCCAAATTCTGATAGTTTTATTTCTCTGTTTTCTTCTTTAATTAAGCAAGTAGCACTCATCCAATATTTTAACGATTTAACCATATTGTTTCCAATTCCCAATATGTCTGTTGCTTCTGCAGAAGAAAAAACTTTATTATTATTTTTTACATTTCTTATTCCTTTAGCCAGCCATCCTTCTCTTATTGAAAAGCTTTCATGTCTTTTCAGTTTCAATTTTATATCCATTCATATTACCCCTTACCTTGTTTTGTTCTTAAAACTTTTTTCATATAACATCCACCACTAAAGTGTTTAACGCATTCTAGACAACTTACACATTTATTTTCATCTATTTTATATAAAATATTAAAATTATCTCCGACTTGCTTATCTAAATGCTTTATTGTAATTGCATTAAATTTACAAACACTTTCACATGCCATACATGCTATACACGTTTGAAATTTTGTAACTTGGTTTTTTATTAACATTTCTGTATTCTTACTATTATTAAATATTTTTGTTTCTTTTAATACTGATATTTTTAACAAGTTTTGACCAAATTTTCCCCTAAGTTTCAATATAGGTTCTTTTGTTTTCTTATCCAAAACATATACCTCTCCTAGTCTTTTATTTCCAATGCTAAAATCAATTATTCCAAAAGGTTTAAATAATTCATATAAGTTACTATCAATAGTTTTATTTAGCTCGAAATTATATGTATTTTCTTCCAAAACACATGGCTTAAAGCTTAAAATAGCATTAGAACTATATTTTAAGCCATTTCCTCCTTGTCTAGCTTTCCAACCACCAGAATTAATATATTCTTTTGGATCAGGTTTTCCAACTTGAGTTGCAAAATCTAATAAAACATTATGAAATTTATCATATTGTTCTTTCATATATATATTTGATAAATATTCTGACCAAGAAGAATTATTTGGGCAACACCAACATCCAACTCTTGAAAATCCTTTTCTATATGCACTGTTGAAAGGTATTTTTTTTGTTAATATATATAACCATACATCAAAATCTAACCAATCTATAATTGGTGCAATAGTCTGTTGTTTTGTAATTTTTGTGCCTACACTTTCTCTTTCATATTTACTTCTTGCTAATGATTCATTCCTTCTTAATCCTTGAAATGTTAAAATTTTTAATTTATCTTTAAATGTAGATTCAATTTTTCTAGTAATTGCACCTGTTTTAAATATTGTACAACACCATCTCATAACTCTACTAGGAGGTCCTATAACTTTGCACAATTCATTAAAATTTTGTTCCTTATTCTTAGCTATCAATAATGGAGTTGCAGGGTGAGATTTTTTAAATTCATTTATATATTCTTTTGTTTCAGGATATTCTAGTGTAGTATCTCCATATATATGTATTATTTTTTCAGTATTAAGAGCATTTATAACTAAATCACTTGTAACAGTTGAATCTTTTCCACCAGAAAAAGATACAAACATTGTGTCAATAGTATATTGATTTGTAATTTTTTTTATATAATCATGTGCCTCCGTAACTATAGCATTATATCTTATTTTATTAGCTTCAATAAATTTCAAAATATATTGTTGATTAAAAAAATTATCTTCATATACTCTGTTTTTTTCTTTATTTTCTATTATCATGTTTCTAATTTCATTTGCATCTTTATTTTCGATTATGTCTTTAATAACAAATCTGTGTTTCTTTCCATCAATAAAGTAGTTATTACCTGATGTATTCCATATTGATTTTTCAGCATATTTAAAAGGTTCTCCCTCTATTACTTCTATCAATAATCTTTCTTCAGGAAAAACAGGTCTAATATCTGTCCCTATATATACACCATCACCATTACATATAGAACATTTTTTTTCAAAAATAGGAATATTACAATTTTTACAATAATATATTTCTGATTTATCAACATATGTTCTTCCATTGCAAACAGGACATGTACTTGTTTCGCACATTAAATTATCACAATTATTACATACATATCTAATCATTTTATCTCCTCCTATTTTATCTAAAATCAAAAAAATTATATCATATTTTTTTTGGAGAAACAATTAATAAATAAAAATTTTCTCCAGTTTTTAAAAAATTTATAGACTAGTCTAAATTAGCCTAGTCTATGTATTTTAAAATATCCCACTGATTAATTTCATCCTCATATTTTTCTCTACTTTCATAAATGCAATCTGTACTTGAATCTAAATAAAATTTTTTTCTATTTATAAACTGTCTAATATAAAATTCTTCAACATTAATATTATATTTTTCTTCTATTTCATTTTTTATCTCTTTTATATATTTTTTATTTTTATTAACAAAACTATTTATAAACTTCTCTCTTGTAGCAGACTCTTCAGTTTTAATAAATATAGTATTATTTTTCATTCTGAATCTTTTTACTTTCGGAATAATCATAATCAAGTTTTCATAAAAACAATCTGGAAAATTATTTTTTAAAATTTTATTTTTAAAATCAGTATTTAATGTATATAAATTAAAATATTCATTTTCAGGAATAACCTTTTCAATTTCCTCAATAAAAAGATTTATATCTTCCATAAAAATGCCCATGTCATTAAGTTTTTTTATTGTAATATATTTTTCATCTGATATTTTAAATAATTTCTTATCATAAATAAATTTATACAAATAACTAAAAAATGTTGAGCCTATCTTTTTCATTTCTTCAGGTATTTCGTAATAATCGTTAGAAATAATTATATCTTTAAGATAGCTCTCTAAATTTACTATGTTGTCTTTTATAATATAATTTCCCCTTAATTTATATCCTAATTTACTCAAATTTAATGAATTTAAAAGTCTAAAATCATTTACATCGAATAAATCTGTTAACATTTTTTTCATTGTAGCTATAGAATATATATCTTCTTTTAGTTTTTCTTTCATAACCTCAAATTGTTTATTATCAAATAACTGTACATTACATATAAGCATACTTAAATTTATATAATGGCTAAAGTTATTAACTACATATGATTTGAATGTATTTAACTTATGACCATAATTGTTATACATATATTTAACAAAATCATCAATACTAATAGGAGAAAGTTCTTGAATTTTCTCATCAACAAACTCTAGTTTATTATTACAATTTATAAATATATCTGGCATTCTTGAATAAACTATACCTTCATCAAATTTTCCTAACACCTTTTTACATAAATTATGAAGTTCGTATTCGTTTCTTATATCTAATTTTTTCATTAATAAAGGATTATCTTTATAAAATAATTCTGCTGAATATATTCCTGGCTCAATATCAAACATTTCTTTAAGTTCAGCTATGTCATCTTCTTCTATTTCATTACAATTATAATATCTAAAACTTTTTCCTATTGTATCTAATATATAGTTTGTCCTTGTTAGTCTCGAATCTATATTTCTAAAGTCTTCTGCTGTTAGAAAATCTAAATTAAGTTTATATTCAATAACTATTTGATTATAATTTATCATTAATTCATTATAATCTACTCTTCTGTCTTCTTTTTTTAAATAAGCAATAATAATAGGAATCGTATCTGCAACAATATTTTCTTCATTATATCTTATAATATTGTACTCTTTTCTTAAAATTTCTATCTGCTCACTTGTTAGCCTATTATCTTCTAAAAGCTCTGATGGTTTTAACTCACCATGTTTACCTTTCTCTCGCAAATAATAATATACATAATTTTCTAAATTAAATAATTTGCAAAACAATTCTTCTTTAAAATCATATTTTTCAATATAATCTAAATATTTTTCTTCTTCAATATGGTTAATTTTTTTCAATTCACTTGCTATTATTTGCCTTATTCTTTCTCTAGTTAGGTTATACTCATTACCTATTTGCACTAATGTATAACCTGATAATTTTTTCATTACAATATCATAATGATTATTATTTTTTTTAATTTTATCTAATTCTTCTATTAATTTTGGATAAGTACTTCTATATTTACCATTCTCATAAATAATTTCATTGTTTTCTAGTAATTCATTAAAGAATTTATCAAATTTTTCTATATTATACCTTTTTGCTTCGATAATATTTTTAATTTCTTCTTTTAATGCGACTCCTGTTTTTAGCTCTTTTCTCATTATAGTTAATATAATTTTCTTATCTAAATTCTTCTTTATGTCTAAATCAATTATCATTTGATTGTATGCATTTAATAATCTTTCTTTCTTTGCAGCAGTTAGGTGATATTTATCTCCAATTGTTTCATCTATATCTTCAAATCTAATATTTTTTTCAACAAGTAGCTTTTCTATTAAACACCTAGAAAGTCCATATCTTTCTAATTCATATACAGAATATGGCACATTATAATTATCATTATTTTTACTTAATTTTTTCATTTCAACTAATTCAGATATAATCTTATTTAACTTTTCTGTTGTATATCCTTTTTTTTCTATTATTTGTACAAGTTCTTCTATCGAAAAAGTATTATGTCTAAATGAATTATTTATTATTTCCAAAGTTTTTTGAGTAGTCAATCCAAGATTTATGTTTTTATTTTCAAAAAAAGCATTTAAAGATGTAATTATTTTAGCATATGTAGAATCTCCTATATTATATTTTTCTTTTATAGTTTCATTTATGTCTTCAATTTCTATTTTTTTGCTAAATAATTTATCTATTATATTTTTTGATAATCCGTACTTAATAAGTTCATATATAGAATATTTTTTCTTATCTTCACTTATCTTCATTAAACTAGTTTTTATTTTTAACTTTTTTTCGCTATGTGAACCTAAATACTTATCTACACAATCTATATTACTATATATATCTTCTAGATTTATTCCTTCATTATCTAAATTCATTATAGTATTTAATGGTATACCGTATTCACAAAGCAAATAAATCGATTTCATTTCTACAACTCCTATCTAATTAATTTCTACTTCATATTCTTTTCAGATTTTATTTACAAGCATTATTATATAACAAAACTAAAAAAATACCAATAGATATACATTTTTATTCTATTTCGTAAAAAAATGCTCACAGTAATTACCTATAAGCATCTAAATATTTTATTTTATTTCATTTAATATTCTTTTTATGTTTCTTGCTTGTCTTCCACTTATTCTATTATTAACTCTAGCTAGATTAACTAATGCTAAGACATTATCAAAAGTACAAACAGCTGTATTTCCTCTACTTTTTTTCTCATAATAATATTTCATCTCATCTATTACATAATCAGGTGTATATTTGGGAAGTTTATCTAATTCAGATTCCATGATTTTTCCTCTTTCTACAATTTGTGTCAATTTATTTTAGCATATTTTCAACTTTAATGCAACAAACTACTTCTATAAATTGAAAAAATTTGCATTTTTTCAATTTGCCAAAGTGGTATTTGATTTTAATTTTATATAATTTTATATGGAAAAGAGGTTATAAGTTATGGAATTATCAGAAGCAATTAGAAAAAGAATTAAATATTATTTGGGAAAAAATAATATGAATGTCTGGGCTTTATGTAAGTCTTCAGGAGTACCATGTTCAACTATTTCTACTTTTATGAGTCATAGGACAGATCTTATAAGAATGGATACTTTACTTCACATTTGTGAAGGATTTAGCATTACTTTAGAAGAATTTTTTTCTGACGATATATTTAATAATACATATCACGATATTAACAACAAAGACTAATAGATTTTCTTTTCTATTAGTCTTTTCATTATATAATTTCAATTATTTCATCAATTAAAACTTCAGTTTTATTTTCTAAAATTATTTTTCTATTATACATATCTATTTTTTTCGCATTACCACTTATAGTTACATACTCTCCCCCTAATTTCTTTTTATCAGGTATATAATAAGTGATTGTAACTTTAGGACTATTTAACAAATTTAATTTAATTTCTTGTAATTTTAAATCAATTTTAGTTTTTTCTTCATCGTCAAGTTCAATTCTATCTTCAGTAATTCTTGCAGTTTCTTTAATACTATCTCCATAACCAGTAAGTGCTGCAAATGGAGCAAATTGTGCTGCTCTTTGTTCTGAAGATAATCTTGGATGCTTTTTTGAAACATGATGTGGTAAATTTATTATATCATCATACTCGTTCATATTTCTCACCTATTCCTTATGTCCTCCTATTTGAGAATTTCTTTCTATTGTTGTTCCATCTTTTTCTAAATTCATTCCTTTAAGAATAGAATTTTTACCAAATTTCTTTTTTATATCTATAATAGTATGTTGCAAATTGTTTTCTTCTTTTAGTTTTTCTTTCATTTCAATTTTTTCTCTGTTTTGTTTATCATAATCTATAAAAAAACAAATTTGTTCATTTGGCTTTTTCTTTTCTGCCTCATATTCATTAACTACATTATTTGCTACAACATTTATTCTCCTTACAAGCAAATTTTTATTTATAATTCTTTCGTATAATTTTTCTATTGCCTCCATAATTATTTTTGTTGATGATGAATAATCTTCTAAATTTATTGTACCATGAGCATGTTTAGGAATTTCTCTACCATATCTATCTGTTGTAATTTCTCCATAATAAGATTCTTTTATCTTAGTATCTATTAAATTATCTATATCATAACCTATCGTCAAAACAAGTTGATTTGTTACTAAATGCTTTTCTACCAAATCTAATACCAATAAATCTGTCATCTCTTTAACAATAAGTTTTGTTTGTTTATAATTATATGGGCAATGCAAAACTTGTCCTGAACTTATGCTATTTGTGGACGGTTTAAAAGATTTTACTTCTTTCATAGTACAAGGCTCATATCCCCACGCATGATCTATTAAAAATTCTGCGTTTATTCCAAATAACTTATATAATAATTCTTCATTATTTAAAGAACATCTAGCTATATCTCCCATAGTATATAAATGATGTTTTTCAAGTTTCTTTGCATATCCATTTCCCACTCTCCAAAAGTCTGTAATAGGTCTATGACTCCAAAGTAACTTCCTATAACTCATTTCATCCAATTCAGCAATCCTTACACCATTTTTATCTGCCACTTTATGTTTTGCCTCAATATCCATAGCAATTTTTGCTAAATACATATTAGTTCCTATTCCTGCTGTTGCTGTTATTCCAGTTAATTTATAAACATCATGTATCATTGTTGTTACCATTTCTTTTGGAGTCATTTTAGCATTTTTTAGATAATTAGTAATATCACAAAAGACCTCATCAATCGAATACGCATATATATCTTCACTAGCAACATATTTCAAATATACATTATAAATTGTTGTACTATATTTCATATACAAAGACATTCTAGGTGGTGCAATAATATAGTCTAATTCTAAATTATTGTCTTGTTTTAATTCTCTATCATCATATGATTTTCCAGTAAATATATGATTTTTAGCTTTAAATCTTCTATTATTATTAACTTCCTTAACTCTTTGTATAACTTCAAATAATCTAGCTCTACCTGATATTCCATAAGACTTTAATGAGGGAGTTACTGCTAAACATATTGTTTTTTCAGTTCTTGACTTATCTGCAACAACTAAATTTGTTCTTAACGGATCTAAATTTCTTTCCCTACATTCTACTGATGCGTAAAAACTTTTCAAATCGATACAACAAAAAACACTCACAAAATTCCCTCCTACTTTCTTAACAATACATATTATATAATAATATTTTTTATTTGTAAACATTTGTTCACTATTTTACAAAAAAATATAATAGGGACATAACTGCCCCTATTTTAATAATGTATGAAATAAACTTATAAAAAAGACTACTACAAATAATACACATCCCATTATAAATCCCATTTCTATCCCTCCTAACACTATACTATCTTTTTGTGTCGAGAGTTCTAAATATGCTTTGATATTCATTTTGCAATTTACTTATACTTCCATCTTTAGAGCTATGACTCATAATATATTCTGATATTTCTCTTTCTATATTTTTTAATTCCTCATCAGAATAATCTTTATTTTCTATATTTATTCCTGCATTTTTTACTAATTCAATCTCTTTATTAGTGCATTTATCTATTAAATTCATATTACTTATCATCCTTTCATTTTAAACCAGTATTATTATAACACATATTTTATTCTTATTCTATAATTTTTATTCGTATTTTGGACTGCCATAGCCCATAATCTGCCCATCATCAAAGGAATACACCCTTTCTGCACATTTATCATCTGTATTTCCCTCAATAGTGTATATAGTTCTATTTGTAATATCTGTTCGAGTAACAATACCAACATGATCTGATATTCCATCTTGATTATCGTTCCAATCGAAAAATATAATGTCCCCAATTATTGGATAATAACTTTCTCCTCTATCATGCCATTCATTTTTTTCTTTAAACCAATTTATTCCATCAGAGCAAACAGAAAATTTTGGAATAATACCTTTTTCTATATACCCACATTCACTGGCACACCAACTAACAAAACAAGCACACCATTCTACTCTAGAATCAAAGCCATACCAACTCCAAAACTTATCTCCACCCTCATTACCAATTTGAGATTTTGCAATTAGCACAATTTCACTATTAGGTATTTGTGAAGAGTCATAATTATCATCTCCATCATTGTTAAAAATAGCAGCTACAAAACCTGCTATTAAAACAATAACCACAATAATAACTACTGCTATCCAACCACCTGCTATAATTGCAGAAATAATAGCCTTTGTTGCTGCTATTATTGCCTTAACTGCAGTTATTGTTGCTTTTATAGTTGCTTTAATTCCTTGTGCAGTTATTTTAGCTATATGTTTTGTTAATTTTACTGCTTTTTGACTTGCCTTTATACTTTCTTTTGCAACTTTTTTCCCTGTTTTTGCAACATTTTCAGCAGTTTTTATACTTTTTTTTGTTAGTTCAGTGTTCTTTTTTAGATTATTTATTATTCTTTTTTCTTTTATTCTTGTTTTAAAAGTATTTATTTTTTTCTTTTCTTTTATAAAGTTATTTTGCGTTTCTTTTATAGATTTTTTTCCTAATTCATTTGTTTTTTCTAATCCTTTTCTAGATGTATAACTTATACTATTCTGTATTTTTCTTCCTGCATATTCTTCACCTGAATTATTATCATCATCCATAGTAATTTCATTTATTCGTTCTTTTGTTGTTATCAAATTGTTCTTTATTTTTTCAACTCCAACAATATTCTTATCTAATTTTCTTATTGTTTCTTTAGGTTTAATTTTTATTTCAGACATCTATTTATCACTCCCTTTCAATAATAAAAAAAGAAGTTGATTTTTCTCAACTTCCCTAATTTACTATAATATCTTATTTTGTTATATTAACAAGATAATCATAAAGTTTCTTAATATCTGTCATATCTAACATTAAAGAAACCCCAATAACATCAATAGCACCATTATTATCTATTGGATATACTACTATTTCCATATTAGGCTCTTCGACCAATTTCTTATTTTCTAGACTTTCATAATATACTCCATATTCATCACCTTTAGGATAAAATCTTATCTTAAAAGTTTGTTCAATAGGAATAAAACATTTATAATCTTTCATATTTCCATCTAAAAAACTTTTTATATCTTCTCTTAATTCATCAACTTCATAACACATCAAATCATAACTACTATTTTCAAATTTTAATGTATAATTACTAATTTTCCAATTAACATGAGCCCAACTATCATCTTCAACTTTTCTATATTTTTCATAACCATATATACACAGTTCAAGTTCGTCAAAACATAGTTTTACACTAACCTTATCCATTTTTTCACTTCCTAATTATTTTACTTTTTTAATCCCAATTCATAATTTCTATATCTTCTATATTAAAATCTTTACCACATATAGGACATTTACTTAAATTCTCTATAATATTCATTTTTTCATTACATTTAGAACATTTATATTCAGAAATGAAATCTTCATCATTTTTATCTAAAGCTATTAGTTTGAAGTAAAATTTATTTGTTATACTTTTACATTTTGGACATTGATATGTTTTATATCCATAATAATTTTCATCTAATATATATTTTTTTCCTTTTAATATTTCGTTTAATTTTTCTCCATTTATTCCATCTTTATACCTTTTAATTAAATTAAATTTACTATCATATTTCATAAGTTCTGTCTTACTATCGAGCATTCCTCTTCCTTCCATGAATTCAAATTCTTTTTTACATTTTTTACATACATATATCAAACCTTTTCCCATTTACATTCTCCTATTTTTATATTAAATTTAATTATCTAGAAAAAATTTTTCTAAAAAATATTATAACACAATATTATTGCCGTTTCAAATATACTCTATTTTCTATATCTTTTTCGCAATTACAACCATTCTTCCATTTTTTTGTGAATATTCACAAGTAGATAGTGTTATATATTTATCCTTATGTGTTCCTACAACTCCTGTATAATAAAACTCAGTTTCTCTACATCCATTTACAAACTCAATATAATCTGTTGAATTTTCAAAATCAGTATAACAATAATACTTAAATCCTAAATCTGTATATACAGTAGTTTTAAATGAAATCATAACTTCATATACATTTTCGATAGTTTTTCCATTTTCTATTGTATATAACTTTATATATTTATGATTAAGATAAAAATTATAATTTTTATATTTTTCTAGCTGAGAAAACATTGTATTATCGCTCATATTATGACCATATATTATTAAATTATCTGATTTTTTTAAATCACAATAAAAAGCTAAATATGGTGTACCATGATTAGAATAATTTTTATAAATATCCTTATGAAGATAATAATCACCATTTTGCATTACAGGATAATTTATATTTGTTCCATCTATTTTTATCCAAGCAACTACATCATCATTTATAAGTTTTACATTTTCTAAATTATAGTTATTATCTTCTTCATTATTTATTTTATTTTCTTGTTTCAATAAATTTTCTTTCTCATTTTGCGTATCATTCTCATCTACTTTTATAACTTCCTGTAAATCGACAAATATATCATTTTCTTTTTTATTTTCTATTAACTCTTTAATTAAAAAATAGCTACTAATAGCTAATATAACTATTAGTAGCATTATAACTATTTTACCTAACTTATTCATTTAATGCTTCACCTGGCTTTGTAGTCATCAACCTATATAGCTCAGTATTCTTTGGAAATCGATTTACAAAAGGAACATTTGCAGATCCTACACGCATTAAACCTTCTCCTACACCTACATTTGTTATAAAACTCATCTGTTCATCAGATATATTAAGTAATTTTCCAAGTTCTAATCTATCAGAATATGCTTGATTTAACATTATAATAAATTCAGAATTTGAAAGCATAGTTCGTGCTGTATGACTTTGTAATAAATCTTCCACGTTTTGTGTAATTCCAGTGCAATATGCTCCATATTTTCTTACTCTTTTCCAAAGTGTAAATAAAAAGTTTGCTGAATATTCATATTGAAATAACAAATATATTTCATCGATAAAAACATAAGTATTTTTTCCTTTTGTTCTATTTGCAGTTATTCTATTAAAAATACTATCAAGCACTACCAACATTCCTATTGGAAGTAGTTGTTTTCCTAAATCCAATATGTCATAACAAATCAAATGATTATTAGTATCAACATTAGTATTAAGTGCAAAAGTATTTAGTGAGCCATTTGTAAATAACTCGATGGCAAGTGCTATTTCTTTGCTCTCATGTTCTTCCTGTTTTAATAATTCTTCTCTAAAGTCTTGTAGTGTTGGAGGTATGCCTTGATAATTTCCCTGTTGGAATACTCTATAAACATTAGCAGTACATCTATCAATAATAGACTTTTGCTTTGGGCCAAGATTACCACTACCTATAAGTTGCTCACATAAAGACAAAATAAACTCTGATTTTAGGATTACTGGATTTGCTCCATCTCCATATTCAGAATTCAAGTCTAAAGGATTTATATGATTATTACTAGACGCTGATATTTTTATTACTTCCCCACCTAATGCTTTTACAAGTGAAGAATATTCTGCCTCAGGATCTAAAATTATTATATCTGCCTCAGGATCTTTTAACTTTATAGTTGTTATTTCTTCTTTTGCAATAAACGATTTTCCTCCACCTGATACACCTAGAATAAAACTATTACCATTTAATAATTGTTTTCTATCTACCATAATCATGTTCTTGCTAATTGCATTTTGACCATAAAAGCTACCATTTTCGTGCCTAATTTCCTGTACTTTGAATGGCATAAATACAGCAAGTGATTCTGTTGTAAGAGTTCTTAAAGCATTTATTTTTCTAATTCCAAATGGTAGTACAGTTTCTAATCCTTCTAATTGTTGGTATCTTAATACTCCCATTTGGCATAAATTTTTTCCTGCAATTTGTTTAATAGTATCAGTTAATACATCAAGTTTTTCTTTCGTTTCTTCAGTTATTACCATTGTTAAAACAGATAAAAACATTCTTTGATCACGAGTTGTAAGGTCATCTAGAAATTCCTTACTTTGTTCTCTTTGTTGTTCCATATCATAAGGAATAATAGCTGAAAAGTTATTGTTCGCATTTTGCTTTCTTTGCCAATTTGAAATATTTGTTTCTATTCCTAATCTTCTATTCTCTGCCTCTTTAACTGCCTCATCCATTGGGATTGGTATAATGTCAAGCGATAACATCATATTTTTGTTAAGTTCTGTAAGTTCGGTTACCATCGAATCTTTTATATAATTAGGATAATGTTTTAAAAATAGTACTCTACCATATCTATTTCCAATTTTAAAATAGTCACTTTTAAATTTTGCACTATCTGGACAAATCATATCTTTAAAATTATGTCCTAACTTCATGTTTTCTTGAATATTAAATGAAAATGATGTTTCTTCACCTGTTCTATAAAAATCATGAGCAATCCTTAATCTTTCTTGTGTATCTAATCCTATACATTTTGAGCCTAATGCTGTAAAATGATTATTTAACTCTGAGCCTATTCTTGAAAAATAGTTTCTCGCTTCCTCAATCGACCTTTTATATACTGAAATAGTTATTATTTTTTCTTGTACAATTTCATTAGCATTTTTAGATTGAGAAATAAGCATTTCATTATACTCTTTTCTGTATTTATCTAGATCATCTCCTTTTTCTTTTAATAAAATTTTCTTTCTAAAATCTAGTTTATTTATTCTTCTATTATTTATAGTTATTTTTGTTGTAGCACCTGTATCTAGAGAATTAAGTAATGCAGAATATTCTAAAAACATCGCCTCTTTATCTTCTCCACTTGCAACTGCATAGTTTATATCTGTGAATATATATGATTTTGAATATTTATTTTTTCCAATTAAAAATATTCCATCTTCCCATATAGATTTAATTGGAATAATATCTTGAACATATTTTGGTACTTTTATTTTTTCCTTGTCTAGTTTGATAATTCTACTAAGTGTTTTCAACATTTCTTTCAGCCTCCCTATTTTTTTTACTACCTTTTTTTAATTTCTTATCTTTCTTTTCTTTTTTTATTTTCTTAGGTTTTAAAATTCCTTGTTTCATTCTTTTATCAATTACTTCTCTAAATTCTTCAGCATATATATTTTGTGCATCAAATATTAAATGCTTAGGCATCATAACTATATTTTTTAAAAATGCAATAACAAATTCTTCTGCATTCATTCCATTATATTTTATGAAACCCAAAGCTGCAAAAGGAGCAGCTCCCAAAATACATAGCCATGATAATGTTTCTATTCCAAAAAAAGGTTTTAGAGTAAAGTATAAAACAATGGCAACTCCACAAGCCAAGATAGAAAAAATGAACTGTCTTAAAGACAGTCCAAAGAAAATACTTTCGCTAAATTCTCTAATTTCTTTGTTAATTTTAACTTCCATTTTTTATCTTGCCTCCCTATTTTTATTTTTATTTTTATTTTTGACTTTCTCCTGTTTCATATCATTCTTAATACATTCATACATATCTTCATCAATTAGTTTATATGCTTTAGGCTCTATTTCGCCTGTCTGCAATTCAACTAACCTTTTTATAATTCTTTTTCTCAATTCTGGAGTTATTTTGTCTAAATACATTCCCATAGTTTTAATAACTGGTTCACTAGAAATACTATTTACATCATAAAACTTATAATCCTTCAAACCGTTATTTAGATTTGAGCTTACAATAAAATCAGGAATATCTTCGAATCTCAAAATAACTTCATTTATTCCATCATCTGCAAAATATAATTCATGATTTGATTTTATTAAATTTTTTATTTCATCTTTTGTATAAAAAATATCATTATATTCTTTATTATCACTTTGACTATTCTCTCGCATTTCATCTAGTTTGCTTTCGCAAGAATTATTATCAATAATACATATATTTTCCTTTTCTTGTTCTTCTTTTATCATTTGCTCAATTAAAATCATTTTTTTAATTTCATTTGCATATTCTTTTTCAAATCCTAACTTTGGTTCTTCACATAAAGTATTCTTAGAATAACATGTTATATTATAATTTATCATATCCTTTATTTCATTTAAAAATTCTAGCCTAGATAACTCTTTTTCATCTTCATTTAGTATTAAGTTAATAACTTTTTCAGTATATTTTTCATAATCATATAACATATAATATTCTTCTGTTTCTTTTATATACTCTGATATAGCTTTTAATTGCTTTATAGATGGATTTACATTATATTCTTCAGTAAATAATCTTTTTATAGATTCAACTGTTGTAAAAACTGTTCCATCATTAGCTTCATAATCATAAGAAAGTGAAGCATTATAAACTTCTTCAGCCTCCTTATCATTTAAATCATATTTCTTCATTATTTGGCTTAACAATTTTCTACATTCTATGCTAGTATAATCTCTTATAAAATTAAAATCTAATTCATTATTCATTATATTATTTTCTATTGTATCATCATTGAAACGAACAACATAAGAATCATGCTCTTTATCTCTACCTTTTACTACTCCTAAAACATCTACAACTTCATCATAATGTCTCAAACTAGATGCAATTTTTGTTAAAAATAAAGCTTTCCTATTTTCAAATTTAATATAGTTATTACTAGTTTCAATAATTTTTAAATCTTCTTCACTTATTTTACTCATATATATTCCTACCTTTCTATCAATTCATTATTATCTATATTTTTTTATAATCCCATCATTTCTCTAACAATTCTATCTGATAATCTAATTGTTCCTACTAACACTAACATATTGAATATTAACTCTCCTACATATTTCCATACCATTGTTACTGGTGCAGCTCCTGTATCGACAACAGGTGGACTTGCAGCAAATGCAGAAAATATAATACAAGCAAGAACAATAATTGCTCCCTCTAGACATACTGCTATATAACTCTTTAAAAAACTTTTTCCAACATTTTGCGTACTCTCTCCAGCAAAACTTGACAAAGGTATAGGAGCAATAGCAGTATACATATATAATTTGAAAAATCTTCCATATACTGTTAATATTAAAATAAATGAAAGTACCATTATAAATAAGCCTCCAAGTAATGTAACAGCCCATAATGGTATACTTTCAAAAAAGCCACAATTATTTACAGCATCTATAATTGTTTCTGGTAAAGTAATACCACTTGCTTGAAATGTACTTTTTTCCATAATAGTCGTTACAATTCCTTGTATAATTTTAAAAACTGCTAACATTAAATCCATTCCATAAGTAACTATTCCTTTTGCAATAGCAAATCTCAAAAATAATTTTAACGCTTGTTCAGGTCTTTTTATTTCAGAAAAATTCCCCATTGTTTTCATTACTCCAACAACAAAAAACAAAACAAGTAATGCAAATCCTATTGCTTGTAATGCTCCGTTAATATTAACGATAATTTCCCAAATTGCTCCATCTTTAAAATCTGCAGGACTTTGAGTTACTATTGTATAAATTTCTGCAAGTTTTCCATTCCAAGTATCTAACGCATTTTGCAAATTTCCTACTATCCAATTCAATATCTTCACCTCATTTCATTTTAAAAATTAAAAGGCAGATATGCTTTAAATACCTGCCTCTTACATTTTTTACTTTAGCCACCTGTGATTAGATTTAAAATCTCTTTTGCAAATGTTATAACTATTCCACCTGCAAGAGTCATAATTCCATTGGCTCGCTGTGTTGGATCATGAGACTTTAAACTCATACCCACTTGTACCACTCCAAAGCCTAAAATAATCATTCCTACAGCTCTTATTAAGCCAAATATAAAATTTGACAAATTATTTACAACTGCTATTGGATCATCGGTTGCAAAAACAGTAGATACTTCTACAATACTTATAACAATTATATAAGCTATAATAAATAATTTCATAAATAAATTTTTCTTTTTATTAGTTTTATTTTGTTCTTTCATCATTTTATCTCCTCTCTTTTTTATAAAAATAAATTTTCTATTTCTTCTTCAGATAATAATTCATAATTTTTATCTTTTAATTCTAAATCAGTAATATTTTCAGAATTTATATCATTATCAAAATCAAATGAAATACTACCTATTGCATTATCAGTATTACCATGTATATACGGCTTGATATTCTTATTTCCAATAGGTGTTCTAACACTATTAAAATGTTCTTTAAGATTAAATTTTAAATCTTTTACAGGTCTTTCTCCTCTTATAAAGAGTAAAGCATATCTATTATCTAACATTCTTACTTCATCAGGTGTTAGTAATTCTCTTCCTGCAATTTGGTCATTAGTAGAATAACTACCATGTGAGCCATAACTTCTTCCATAAGAATTGATATCAATAGTTTCTTTACCTAACAATTCTGATACATACTTATGCGTTGATTGTTCATTTCCACCTAAATATAAAAAAGAATCGCAGTTTCCGATTATACTTTCCCATTGCTTTTCAAATAAAGCCTTTAATTGTGCTAAATTTTGTAGAATGATAGAAACTGAAACTTCTCTTGAACGCATAACTGAAAGTATTTTGTCAAAATCGTCAGGCAAACTTACATTAGCAAACTCATCCATTACAAAGTGAACATGTATTGGTAGACTTCCACCATATTTATAATCTGCTAAATAAAATAATTGTTGAAAGAGTTGTGTATATAATATACTTACAAGAAAATTAAATGAGGTGTCACTGTCTGGAATTATTGCAAATAATGCCACCTTTTTTTCTCCTAAACTTGCTAAATCTAGTTCATCTGTTTGTGTAAGCTGTGCCATACTTTCTAAATTAAACTTTTCAAGTCTTGCTGCTAAAGTTATTTGTATAGACTTTAAAGTTTTAGCACTTCCTGAATGATATGCCCTATAATATTTTAAAGCTATATGCTCTGGATTTCTTGTTTCTAGTCTATTAAAAAGCATATCAAGTGGACTTACATAGTCATCATCATCTTCTTTAACATCTCCAGCTCTTAATAGTTCCATAACCATAACGAAGTTTTGCTCATCTTCTGGTGCTTCATACTTTAGATAAAAAATTAAAGCTAAAAGTAACATACTTGCTGCAGTATCCCAAAAAGGATCATTTGTTGTACTTCCTTTTGGAGTAGTAGATTTGAATAGGTTAGTTACTAATTTTTGAACATCATTGTCTGACTTCAAATATACAAATGGGTTATAGCAATAAGATTTTTCCATGTTTATTAAATCTAACACTTTTACTACATATCCATTTTCTTCTAATAGATGTCCAGTATCTCTTACAATTTCTCCTTTCGGATCTAATACAACATATGAAGAATTACATTGAAGAACATTAGGCTTACAGTAGCTAAATGTTTTTCCTGCACCACTACCACCAACAACAATAGTATTAAGATTTCTTCTATGCTTTCTTCCATCTAATCCAATAGCAACATTTTTAGTTAGAATTTTATTATAATTATTAGGTTGTTTATATTTTTTATTTATTTCACTTGCCTCGCCCCATTTAGCAGAGCCATTTTCTTCTCTTCTCCTATAATTTTTTTTAGTTGACTCATATAATAATATTGATAATATGTATATAAATAAAAAAATAAGAATAGTTCTTATACTATTCTCTGTAAATGTAATATGAAATGGATTATTTAAAGCAATACTACCGTTTTTTACAATTTCAATGAGTCCACCTTTAATATAAGGAGCAATTAGAAGTGCTATCCATATAACAGGTATTAAACCAAAAAAATATAAAACTCTAATAATTTTCTTTTCATCTTTCAAATGTATAATTACCTCTGAATTTCTTTTTTAATGGGGCATCTAAAATCTTTTTTATTAACTTATCAATAATTTCTGTATCAATATTTTCTGCTATTTTTTTATTTCTAAATTCATTTAAGGCATTTATCATCAGTTTAAAATCATAAATATCTAAATCGATTGTTCTTATATCTTCCAATTTATATACCTCCTATCTTTCTTTAGTTTTATTTTCTTTAAGATTTGAAACTTTTAAATCAGCTTTTTCTTTTGCTTTGTTTTCTTCACGTATTTTAACTTCATTTTTTAGTTTTACAAGTTCTTTTCTAACGGATTTTCTTTGTCCTTTAGATACCCCTTCTTGTTTCTTTGAAGTTTCTGAGGAAAGCTCGGACTGAGGGCTTTTTGTCTTTGCTAAATTGAAATTTTCTACTTTAGTTTCTTCCTTTTGAATTGGCTTTTCTGATAAAACTTCTTCAAGTTGTTCTTCTTTTGACTTTTCTTGTACTCCAAGTTCCTTTCTTTGAGATTCTCTTTTCTCAATAGACTTTGTAACTTCAGTATCAACTCTTGCAGTATCAACTGCAGTCAGTTTAAATCTTTCTACAATTCTGTTTATTCTTGCTGCGTCTTCCTCTTTAACTAATATATCAACCATACCATCAAAATCTTTATTATTGTCTTTTAAAGCACAATATGAAATAAGGTATTTTTTTGACTCTTTTGCAAAAACTTTTAAATCTTCTTGCTTTATTGTAAATATTTTTAAAGGTCTTCCTGTTCTTAACATACTATTAAGTCTAGTTTTCCCTTTTGTATACTGTGAGTCTTTCATTATAGTATATAACATAGCAGCTACATTTTTTGCTCCACTACCAGTTAATCTTGCTAACACCTCAAATCCCTCTAAACTTAATCTGACAATTTCTTCTGATACATCACCATTTACACTCATAATAATTACTCCTTTCTATTTTCAATTTTTTCTTTCTTACTTTTTTCTTTTGTTTCTTTTTCCAATTCTTCTTGTGTATCAAGTTCTGTTAAATTTTTATCAATTTTTATACTTCTAATTCTTATATTCTCACATATATCTACCTCCTTTCGTAATTTATATATATCATTTGTCAAAGTTGAAATTTGTTCAGAAAGTTTTTTTCTATCTTCTTCATTCTTTGACAATTTTCTAGTTGTCCATAGCCTTTCTCTTTGACATGATAATTCATTTATTTTAAAATTAGTTTCATCTTTATACAATAATAAATCATCTAGTGTTTTAATTTTATTTATAGATAAAAATTTTGCCTCTAAAGATAGTTCATCCATTTTTGAAACATCAGCTCTAATACTTGCAGGTAGTTTTTGTTGTGGTACATTATTTGGAAAAACTTTCAATATATAACAATAATGGTAATATAATGCAATAAATCCTTTTGCTTTAGCTCTTTTGTGCCTTTTAGCAAAAGGATAATATGTTTTTCTGCTATAAACATTTTCTACAAATGGAATTCTTATAGCTTGTTCTTCTATAATTCTTCTTTTTATATTTTCTATTGTATAATTTTCTCCAAATCTTCTTTCAATTCTTATATTTCTATTGTAATTACTTTTTCTAATACTTAATTTCCCTGCTCTAAAAATTACCTCATAATCTAATTTTTTCATCAGATATATAAAATCATCAAAGGAATATGCTTGTCTTATTGCTAAATCTATATCTCTTTTTGCATCTTTTGAATAAGTATCATTGTATAATGACTTTTTATAAAAATTTTCATAATTTATTTTTCTTTTTGTAGGTTTTTCGCTAAGTGTATGTAATCCATATTCTTTACAAAGTTCATCAGAAAAATGTCTTATACGAGAATATGTTGTATGATTATCGTAATATTTTAGCCCATCTGCAAATGAAACTGAATTTAATACAAAATGATTATGAATATGATTTGTATTTAAATGAGTTGTAACTATAACTTGAAATCTATCTCCCCATATTTCTCTTGCTAGTTCAACCCCTATTTTGTGTGCAATCTCAGGAGAAACTTTTTCTTTGAATGATTGATAACCATGAAATGCTAATATTTTATCTCTTTTATTATAAAAGTCTTTTACATTATTCATTTCTTCATAAGCAGATTCTACTTCACAATTTATTCCTGTAACATAAAATTGCTTTTCAGTTTTATCATAATTCATAGCATAATCTAATATATCCTTTAAATCATTTACCATAATTTGATATTTGCCATTTTCAAGTTTATAATTTATATTTTTAGTTTTATCTTTATTAGCTGCATAATCAATTACATGATCTATTCTTTTTACAACTTTCCAAATTCTAGTAGTTGCCATTTTACATTTCTCCTTTCTTATAAATATTTTCGTTTTAAATCTTTTACAAGACTAAATAATGTATTTGACTCCTTATTATATTTATCTGTTTCAATTTTTCCAGTTGCATTTGCAATATGTGCAATTTGATTTATATTAACTCCTATTTTAGATAATTGATTTAATATTTTTAAGAATTCATAATCAGGCTTTTCTTTTACTTCTTTATTTAAAATCAGCTTTCTAATATAATCAGAAATATTACTTTTGCTTTTTGAAATATCATCTAATAATTTTGCATATTCTATATCATTTAGCCTTACTTGTATTCTTATATTTCTTTTTCGCATCTTTACCTCCTTTGCAAAATAAACACTGGGGATTGGGGCAAGTAGCCCCATAAAATAGAATTTGGAAAGAACGATTTTCGGTCTCCCAAATTCAGTGCTTGCTAATACAAGAAATCAATATAATAACATTTTTATCTTACCCCAATTTTTTCCTTATTATTTTCTATTTTATTTTTATATAATTCAATTTCTTGTTTACTTTTTAATCCTAATTTAAAACATAAGTAATCATTTATATCTTTACCATAAGGTGCAGGTATATCATACACATTGTACTTGCTTAATGCAATTATCATTGCTTTTGTTGCTTGTCTTCCAGCTCTGTCATTATCAAAATGTAACACTATATCTTGTACATCTTGATACTTGTTTAAGTAATTTTGTATTGCTATTGGTACTTTACTTTGTTCTATATTACTACTAGGTTGATACACTCCTGCAAGTGCAATTAAGTTATGACTTTTATAGTCATATCCTTTTAATTTTAATAATGTAGCATACGATAATAAATCTATTGCACTTTCAAAAATATGCAATGTATCATTTTTTAAATTACTCAACAATCTAAAAGAAAACTCTTTTGTACTTCCCTTTGCATCTCTCATTATTCTTTTATAACCTGTACTTCGACATCCTGCATACTTAACATTACCCTCGTTATCATAACCTAAAAAAACAACATTATTTGTTTTATCTTCCTGATAAATCAGATTTTTTTCAATACATTCTTTAATTATTTCTTCATCAATACCACGATATTTTAAATAACTTATAACTTTTTTATTACTACTTGATTTACTAGGAATAATAATTTTTCTGTCTTGATTTTGTATATTTTTAGGTACATCATACTCTATTATTTCTTTATTTAAAATACTTCTTACTGCTTCTTGTAATGTCATTTTTTCAACTTTAATCAAATAATCTAGAGCTGTTTTTCCACCCTCACCAGTAGAAAATCTATGCCACATTCCGTTGCTTATAATAACACTATCATGAGACTTTAATGAATATGTGTTTATACCTTTCTTTACTAATTCGTCAGGATTATAATTCATAAAATATGTAAATAAATCAATTTCTTTTGCTTTTTTTACTAACTCTTGTGATACATAATTAGACATTTTTTTCCTCCTAACGCTCTTGCGATTTTTCTTTTTTGTGCTCTTTTTTATAATCTTCAGATATTATTCTTACACTTTTTTCTATCGAATAGCCTATATCTTCACGCATATTTCCATCAAAACTTATCCAGTCATTATACAATTCTTCAAGTAAATTTTCTCTTGATAAAAGTGCTTTAATTTCTGCATTTGATAGAGTAATATCATATTCCAAACTATCAATGATTTCTTGTTTTGCTGTTATTTCATAAGCTCTATCTATTGCATAATCAACACCATTTTCTTTTACAAACTCTTTATATTTTTTCATTTCATTATCTAATTTATCTAATAATTTATCTTCCATTTGTCTATTCTCCTTTCATTCAAACATAAAAAAAGAAGTCAATTTATTATTAAATCAACTTCTTTTTATAACAAAATTTATTTAATTGATGTTTCTTTTAACCCTGCTTTAAATGCTATTTTAAATTCAAGTGAACGAATGTCAAATTCTATTTTTAAATACTCAATAAATGCTTTTGTTTCTTCTTTATTTAATTCTACTTCCTCAAAATTCTCATACAATTTTGCTATATTGGGATATTTATCAACAATATTTCCTGACAACTTTCTCAACCTTTTATATTCTCTAGAACGAGAATAATAATTATTATATAAATACTCATCTAAATCACCCTCTGCATAATCCAAAAATGTTTCTTCATATTTTTTTGAATTATCATTGATATCTGCAATTTCATATTTTAATTTTGATAAGTCTTTCATTCCTAATTTATAATATTCTTTGCTCCAAAAATAAATTTCTTTAGAAAATTCCAAATCATAATCTGTAAACATATCAGAAAACTTTTGATAATCTTCTTCATTTAAAATATGTTTTTTTACAAAGTCTAAAATTTCTTCATTTTTTTTGCAGACTGATTTTTCAATTTTCTTTATTTCGTCATCATTATTATAAGTACTCTGTTCAAAATCCTCCTTTCTATTTTCATACATTAATTCAATTATTGAATCATTTATTTTATCCATTTTTATTACCTCCATATTATTTATATTATAATACTTCAATAAATAAAAATGTACAATTATTTATTTTGTACTTTTGACATTATAAAATATATTAGCATCGAACTAAATTATCCTTATCTATATACTTTTCCTGTTTTTCTTCTACTTCATCTTCTAAAATTTCATGATCGTCATCCTTTATTTTTAATTCAGCATTTATTTTTTCAACTTTTCTTTGCTTTTCTTTAAGTTCTTGTTCTTGTGGAAATTCTTTTTGACTTTCTACTTTAGCATTTTCTAATTGAAACTTTGTATTATCTAACTTCTCTTTTTCAAGTGGAATATTTTTTTCAATATTCTCTAAACAATTATTTATTCTTATGATATTACCACCTGCATCTGCTCCCAAATCAATTATATAACTAAATTTATTCTTTAACTTTAATTTTATATTTCTTGTAATAGAGTCAAAGCTAATTTCCATTTTAAATCCTCTATATTCTCCTATTTCTTTTACATCCATACTCTTTAATAACTGTGTACATTCTAAAAGTTTTTTACCTGCATCTGCTTTCTCAGAATACTCTTTTCCATCAATAATCATTGGAGAAAATCCATCTTTATTATTTTTTGTATATTCTTTAAGCCTTTTTATATCTTCTTCCATTGCTGTTATTTTATTATTTAATCTTGTAATTTCTTCAGGAAAATATTTAATTACTTTATCTTGCAAAGCATATTTTGTATTTAAAAAATTTGCTTTTAATAGTTTTAATTTTGATATTTCACTATCTAGATTAGTTTTCTCCAAAATTAAAGGATTACCTGTTGCTAATGCCTTTATTTCTCCATAGGAAAGAGCCTTTTCATCCACATCCTCCATTGTTCTTGCAGGTGTTTTTGATGTCATAATTTGCGAAATAAATTTTTGCTTTTGCTCTACCAACTGATACATATAAGCATCAAATGTTTTTTCAGTGACATATGTATAAACATAAACTTTTTCATTTTCATTACCTTGCCTTATCATTCTTCCGTTTCTTTGTGTAAGATCGCTAGGTTTCCAAGCACAATCTAAATTATGCAATGCAATTAGCTTATTTTGAACATTTGTACCTGCTCCCATCTTAGCAGTAGAGCCAATTAAAATTCTTACTTCTCCTTCTCTTACTTTTCTGAATAATTCTTTTTTCTTTGCTTCATTATCTGCCTCGTGGATAAATCTTATTTCTTCTTCAGGTATTCCTTTTTGCATAAGTTTAATTTTTAATTCATTATATACATCTAAAAATTCTTCTTTTTCATACCCTTTCATATCTTTTGGAGTAGATAAGTCACAAAATACAAGTTGTGTAGCTTTTATTTCTGTGTTTTCTTTCCATATTTTATATACATTTTCGGCACATGAATTTACTTTGCTTGTATCAGAATCAGGTAGTAAAGGATTCATAAGTCTTTGTTCTAAGGCTAATTTTCTTCCCTCACTTGTAATTTTTAACATGTTATCCTTTGAAGCATCAACTGAGCCATTTCTTATTGCATCTGCTCTTTCCCCAAGTTTTGCTACCATTTCTTTCTGTATCTCACTTGGTATAACAACTACATTTATATTTTCAAATTCAGGAGTTGGAAGATTTAGTGTTTCTGATGTTTGAATATCTGCTATTTGCTTAAACATGGACATCAATTCAGGAAGATTATGAAATTTTGCAAATCTTGTTTTTGCTTTATATCCAGTTCCTTCAGGTGCTAATTCTATTGCTGTAACAGTTTCTCCAAATGTACTAGCCCAATTATCAAAGTGTTCCAATTCATTTTTCCTTAATTCGTTATATTGTAAATAACGTTGCATAGTATAAAGTTCAGCCATACTATTTGACACAGGTGTACCTGTTGCAAACACTACACCTTTTCCACCTGTAATTTCATCTAAATATCGACATTTCATAAATAAATCTGAACTTTTTTGAGCTTCAGTTTGTGCAATTCCTCCCACATTTCTCATTTTTGTATATAAAAATAAATTTTTATAATTATGAGCTTCATCTACAAATAATTTATCAACACCCAATTCCTCAAATGTAACAACATCATCTTTTCTTTCTTGCTTATTAAGTTTATCAAGTTTTGTTTCTAATACTTTTTTTGTTTTTTCCATTTGTTTTATAGTATAATTTTCACCACGATTTTCTTTTTCTGCTGCAATTCCTCTAGTAATATCTTCAAGTTGTTCTTGTAAAAGATTTTTTTGCCTTTCTAATGACATCGGTATTCGTTCAAATTGACTATGTCCTATAATTACAGCATCAAAATCTCCAGTTGCTATTCTACTACAAAACTTCTTTCTATTTTTAGTTTCAAAGTCTTTTTTAGTAGCAACTAAAAGATTTGCAGAAGGATATAATTGTAAAAACTCACTTGCGAATTGCTCTATAATATGATTAGGTACAACAAAAAGCGACTTATTACAAAGTCCTAGTCTTTTGCTTTCCATAGCTGCAGCTACCATTTCGTAAGTCTTACCTGCCCCTACCTCATGAGCAAGTAAAACATTATTACCATATAAAATATGTGCAACAGCATTTAATTGGTGAGAACGAAGTTTAATTTCAGGATTCATTCCAACAAAATTTATATGAGAGCCATCATATTCACGAGTTCGTATTGAGTTGAATTTATCATTGTATATTCTTACCAACTTATTTCTTCTATCTGGATCATTCCATATCCAATTTAAGAATTCTTCCTTTATTGCATCTTGTTTTGCACTTGCTATTGCTGTTTCTTTTTTGTTTAAAATTCTTTGTTTTCTTCCATCATCATCAATAATTGTATCAAAAATCTTTACATCTTTTAAATTAAGTGTATTCTCAATTATTTTATAAGCATTCATCCTGTATGTACCATAAGTAGAATATGCTTTAACATTATCTCTATCAGAACTTTTATTTTCAATATACCATTCTCCAGTTATATTAGAATATTTAACTTTTATGTCAAATTGATAATATCTAGGTGTATCAAGTAATTCAAATATAAATTGGCGAATTATTTCTGTCGGTATCCATGTCGAGCCAAGTTTTACTCCTATTTCACTTGCATTTAAGTCTTGTGGTATAACTTCTTTAAGTTTATCCACATTTATTTGATATTCAGGATGATCTGTTAACTGACTTTCAGCAATTTTTAGCTTTTCTCTAACATTTCCTGATAAATATTCATCTTGAGTTACATATATTTCTTCTATTGGTACTTTAAATATAATTCCTTTTAGTTCGTTAATAATTGTATCTTTGTCTTTTTTTGTCAATTCAGACATATAATCTAAATCAACTTTTGCTTTTTCCTGTATAGATAAGATAAGTGCCTCATCTGAAGTATCAACTTCTTTTATTTCTTTTTTTGCTTTAATAGTTCGTTTGGTAAACATATCTGCTTTTCCAATAAATTTACCTTCACCATCAAGTTTTTCAAGTGAACATAAAAGGAAATAACTACTATCATTTGAAAAAGCATTTTCACATGCTCTGGAGTTAATTAAACCATATTCTTTAGTAAATTTATCATACAACTGATTAAGTTTAGCTTGTTCTAAATAAATATCTCCGTCAGAATAATCTTCTATTTGATAATCTATAAGTTTTCTAACTTGTTCCCTTAACTCTATTAACCCTTTAATTCTATTTTTACTTGTAAGTGGCAAATCATCTTGTAATATCATTTTTGAGTTTTCTCTAAAATATATTTTATTATCAATTACTGTATAAGAAAAATTCTTGACATCAGGTGTTGCTGGAATTGATGTATCTTCATTATCTAATTCATTTTCAACAGAAGTTACTTTAATCTCGCCATGAATATTAGAAATCGCCTTATTTAGTCTATCTTGTAAATCTTGTCCATCTATTGCTTTACAAGAAAAATCAAAGCCATATTGTGTGCTTTCTCTTTCCATTCTTCCTAATACCATTTCAGGATTATCAATGAAATATTTATTCATTGTAATGTCATTTTCATCTTTGTCTAAATATACCCAATCAGGCATTATATCAGTTAAGTTTTCTCTTTTTTGTAAAAATATAATGTCTGAAGTAACTTTTGTTCCTGCGTTTTTAGTAAAAGTATTATCAGGTAATCTAATTGCTCCTAGTAAATCAGCTCTTTGTGCTATATACTTTCTAACTTCAGGATTTGCCTTATCCATTGTTCCTTTGCTTGAAATAAATGCTATTACACCATTAGGTCTAACTTTATCTAATGTTTTTGCAAAAAAGTAATCGTGAATAAGAAAATTATTTTTGTCATATTTTTTATCATTTACTTTGAAATCGCCAAAAGGCACATTTCCAATAGCAACATCATAAAAAGAATCTGGTAAATCAGCTTTTTCATATCCTTGTATTTTAATATTTGCATCTTGATATAACTGCTTTGCAATTCTGCCACTAATACTATCTAATTCAACACCATATAACTTTGATTTTTGCATTTCTTGTGGCAACATTCCTAAAAAATTTCCTGTTCCACAGCTTGGTTCTAATATATTTACTTCTTCAGCTCCCATATTTTGAATTGCTTTATATATTGCATTTATAACAATAGGTGGTGTATAAAAAGATGTTAGTGTACTTGCTCTTGCAGATTCGTATTCTTCAGCTGTTAATAATGATTTTAATTCGTTATATTCTTGCGACCAATTATCTTTTTTCTCATCAAATACATCAGGAAATCCACCCCAACCTACATATTGCGAAAGTATTTCTTGTTCTTCTTGATTTGCAAGTCTTTTATTATCTTCAAGTTCTTTTAATAATTTTATAGCCTCTATATTTCTTTTAACTTTTTCTTTTGGAGTTCCTTCTCCTAAAAAATTATTGTCAATATGATAATTTATTTTATCTTGACTTTTATAATATTCATCTCTATTTAGAGGCTTTCCATTTTCTTCTCTTGCTTTAAATAAGTTTATTACATTTTGAGCTTGTTGTATTTCTTCTTTATTTATAACATCATTATCTTTAAAATTAAGTTCATTTTCCTTATATAGAGATATTGCTTGTAATAAACTAATATTTCTTGATATTGGATAATGTGCTGTTTCAAGCATTGTCATATCTAACAATACTAAAGAATCTAAATCTTTATTTATTGCTTCAACTCTATATTTTCTATCACTTTCCAAATAAATAATTTGTCCAATTTTAAACTCTACATCTTCATCTTGTAATTCTTCTTTTAATTCATTTACAGCATTTATTGTATTATTAACGGCAACATGTTCTACTTCTTTAAATTCATCATCTGCTTTTTGACCACTTGTTATATTATCAAAATCTTCTTGAGAAATTTCTTCTAATTTAGGATCTGTAAGTTCTTCAATATCAGTAAATTCTGCTAATCTTTTTCTGATACTCATAATATTTTCATTTTCTTCATTATCAGAATATTCTAATAATCCACCATCTTGCTCAACTCCTAAATTATCATATATTTCATAATAATAGCCTTCTTCATTAGTATGGAAATGAAAGTAACTACCATTTTT
This sequence comes from uncultured Clostridia bacterium, assembly GCA_947630145.1. Lineage (GTDB taxonomy): Bacteria > Bacillota > Clostridia > TANB77 > CAG-465 > CAG-465. Next base: position 52,071 of record CANRGL010000001.1, read on the forward strand.
TAATTTATAATTTTTATCTATATTTTGAATATCAAATTCTTCATTTTCACTTGATTTTTCATTTTTGAATATTTTATCAAACATCCACTTTTCATTTTCATAGTCTTTATCAAGCCAATGCTGATATTCTTCTTTTTCATTATCAACAAAATACCTATCTAATGAAATAAGTTCTCCAATTCGTTTTTCAATAGTATTCCAATTTATTTGCATTGTATCTTTAACATCTCTTTTAGAAAGTTTTAGCCCTTTGCTTGGACTATATTCAACCCAAATACCATCTAGTCCTTTTACACCGTTAGTCCCATAATAGTTAAACTCACTTTTCAAAAATTCTTGTCTTTCCTTAGAAGAAAAAGTTTCTTGATATAATCTATATACTCTAAACTTTCCGTTTTGATGTCCTGTTCCATCTTGTAATGTTTTATCAATCATTTCTTGAGTAAAAGAAAAAGCAGGAGTATTTTCTACTTCTGCTTGTTTATCAATATTTTCAATTTGTTTTTTCACACTTGGTAATTCTTTAATCGGTGGTACATAGCTGTCAGAAAATAAATCTAATTGTAAATCAGCTCCTGCATCACTATTTCTTGTGCTTGATTTTTTATTGAATTCATTTGACCTACCCACTCCATCTGATTGTTGGCTTTCATCTCCTCGTTTACTTTGTATTTTTGGGCTAATTGTTGAATTATTTGTTTCACTCTCATTTGAGCTGTTTGTTCTATCTCTCCCAAATGTTCCTCCATTTTTCCTTCCATCATTAGTTCCTCGTAAAGCCCCTTCTTGTACTCCCTCAAATAATTCAATCTCATCCTTGAGTACATTCCTTGTTTCATTTTCTTTGTTTGTGGTAGTGTTACTTGTGGTATTTGATAATCTCCCATTTGTTTGTAAGTTATTTCTTTCATAATTTTCACTTCCCCTTTCATTTTCTTTAATATCATGATAACCCATATTTTTTTCTTTTGCAAATGTGTAATTTTTATTATTTATAGATTTTTCTATATTTAAGACAGTAGAATATATTTCTCGTAGTTCTAATTCAGCAATATCACTAATTGCAGCACCTAATCTTGAAATTACTTGTCTAGTATCAAAGTTTACTATTGAATTAAATGCTTCTATGCTAAAATTTTTTGTCGGATCTAGTCCACACCTTTTCATTACCATATAAGTAATAGAATTTACTAATAAAGTTATAAATTCTCCATCTATTTCACTTTCTTCCAATCTTTTCAAAGAGCTATTATTTATTACTTCTTTTAGGTCTTTTAAATAATCAGAAAGATTATCTTCTACTAAATTATGCGTTGCAGAATAAATAGCCTCACCTAAATTATTTTTTATAGTAAGTTCTCCAAAACTATTTTCTAATGTGTCTATAATTCCATTATGATATGATTCCTTAACTTCCCATAATTTTATTTCTTTATTTATTCCACTATAAGTATCAGATATATCAAAAACATGTCTTATAATATTCCTTCCATCTTGCAAAGAAATAAGAGCAATACCTTTTGCACCTTTAGTAACCCATCTTTTTAATCTTTTATTCCAAATTTCTATTTCTGCACAAGCAGTTGCGTCAGGTTTTTGTGCATGTATCAAAACTTGTTCATTAAAATCATATTTATAATTGTTACTAGCAGTATTAAGAAAATTTATCCATTCTTCAGGTTTTGTAATGTTTTTTAATGTTTCTCTAGCCATTTCATTTATAAGTTGATATTTGTTAGGCATTATTATTCCTCCTTTCTTCCTTTTTAGCAGGTTCTTTTTCATCTTTTAAATATTGCAATGTGTTTTTTTCTTTTACATATTTTCTTAATAATATGATATTTTTTACATCAATATCTTCTGTGATAGTTTCTAAATCTTCTATTTGCAATTTTAAAATTGAACTTTCATCTCCTTTTCCAATTTTAAATAATTTCATTAGTGTAGAATATCTTGAATTATTTTCTTTTCTTGGCACTTTTACACCTCCAATTCTATAAAAAAATAAAGAGCTAGATTATTTTTTCTAGCTCTTTATAACTACAAGGATTTAGCTTTATTCTCTACTATTTCGTATGTACTATCTAGTATTTCATCAGGTACAGAATTTTCACCAAATTCTTCTATATATTCTATATATTTTTTTAATGTATTTGAGTTATTTATAAAGTCTGAATAATTTTTTTCTTTTAATTTTATTCTAATTATAACTAGATAGCTTTCAACTATTTGTACTTTATCGTCTTTACTCATTTTTTTACCTCCTAAGAAAATTATACATTAGAAGTCAAATATATTTATTAACATTAAATTTTAATTACTTTTTTTACCTCTTTTATAATTATATATAGAAAATACAATAATACTTAAAATAGATAGCATAACAATTCCACCAATAAAGAATAGCTTATTTTCATCTCCAGTTTTTGGAACTTCAATTTTAACATTTTCAAAAGAAAACTCTATTGTACTATTTTTTTCTTCAACTTTATTATCATCAATAAAAATTCCTTTGTCATTTATTTCTACTTTTATAATTTTACTAGATAATTCATATCCTTTTGGAGCTTTTGTTTCTTTTATATAATAAACACCATATCTTAATTCTTCAAATAATGCTGTTCCATCATCCTTATTTGAATTTACTTCTTTTATCAATTTAGTACATTCAGGATCTTCGTATATAGCAAATGTAAATTTATCTTTAATAGTTTCTTTTGTTTTACTATCTACTTTTATAACCTTAATATTTTTTAATATAGGCATATCTTTCATTTCTACTTTTTGTATTTCTTTATCAGAAGTAACAACAAATGTTATTTCTTCAGTAACTTCATAACCATAAGGAGCAGTTGTTTCTCTTAATACATAAGTTTTTCCTTCTTCTAATCCTCTAACTTTATGACTTTCTTTTGTTGATGTCCATTTATCAACAATTTCTCCATTCTCATCAATAACTTCTAATTCTGCTCCTTCTATTTCTTCAGAAGTTATAAAATCTGTTTTTGATACTTCTAAAATTTTGTCTATCATTACTACTTTTTGTATATCATTATTATTATTTACTCTAAACTTTATTTCTGTTGCTTTTACAAATCCGTCTGGTGCAATTTTTTCTCTTAATGTGTACTCTTTATTTACTAATAATCCCTCAATTTTATGTGATTCTTTTGTTGATGTCCACTTATCAACAATTTCTCCATTTTCATCAATAACTTCTAATTCTGCTCCCTCTAATTCTTCATCTCCAGTTATTGTAGTCTTAGATATTTCTACTTCAGTTGGTTTATTTTCAACTTCTCTTGTTTCAGTATAAACCTTAGTTGTATTATCTTTCTTTTCAAACACAACCTCTATTGGATCATCATTTAATACTACACCATCTAAAGTTTTAATTTCTTTTAATTCATATTTTCCCATTGGAAGATTATTTATTTCTAATTTTCCATCTTTTGATAATTTATAATTTCCTACTTTTGCTCCTTTTTCATAAATTGTAGATCCATCTGCCATATCTATTATTTTTTCTTTTGCAACAAGAGTAAACTCTATTTTACTTAAATCAGAAACATCAACAAGTGATGTATCTACATTATCTTTTAATGCAACTGATTTATCAAGTATTATAGTTCCAGTTGGTTGTTCATTACCAACTTTTATTGTAATATACGCATCGTAATCACTATCAAATTCAAGATTTTTATTACTTCTATTTATTTCAAATATTATTTCATCTTCTAATTCTAAAAATCCCTTTGGAAGTTTTATTTCATCTATCTTATATGTGCCACATTGTAATTTATCTTCTGTAACTGCAACACCTGTTTTATCAGTTTTCCATTTATCAGAATAGAATAATCCTGTTTTACATTTTACTTTTTCCCATTCCCCATTATCATTCAATCTATAAAGACTAAATGTAGTATCAGAAAATGTTACTACTTTTCCAGTTTTTTTATCAACTTTTATCATTTTTATATAGCTCTCAAATGGTAAATCATTTTCCACAAATTCTTTAATTATACCATCGGAGTCTTTATCTATATTTATATAAAAAGGCTCGACTGTTTCAATTTCATCATTTGGTGTATATGTTTCTTCTACCATATATTCTCCATAAGCAAGAGCTTTTGAAATTCCATGTCCGTCTTCTCCAGTTTTAAAAATAGAATATTCATCATCTGCATATTCATTTATATGTTCTTTTGCTTTTTCAAAGCTACCATAATAATCAACATATTTATTTAATATTGCAGTAAATTCTGCATTTGCAACTTTATTTGCAGTATTATTATCATTTGTAGAAACTTTTATAACTTCAAATTTTGCTCTTTGAACATCATTTGTAACCACATAGTTTTCTACTATTTTATCTGTATTTTGGTCTTTATATTTTAATTCATAATCGTAAATTTTTGTGTCTAATTTATATCCCTTAGGAGCAGTTGTTTCTTTAGCATAATATTTTCCCATTGGAATCCCATCCAAATAATCTTCATTTACTTTTAATTCTGCCTTTGTATCTGTATTTGTAATATTTATTTTTGCATTTCCATATTCATCAAAAGTAAATGTGGCTATTTCATCATTTGCATTAAAAAATTGCTTTGAATGACTTACATTATAAATATTTTCTTTTGCATATAAAGTATATATAGCTCCTTTAAGAGTTGCATCTCCATGATGTGATGTTCCATCTACTCTATTTGAATTACCAGTAATAATATCTGTTTTATTTATTTTAATTTTTCCAGTAGGCTCACTATTAACTATTGCCTTACTTGCTGTTTGGTTAGGTTTTACTTCTACATTGTAACTTTTTACATCTAATAAATATCCTTTAGGAGCATTTTTTTCTTTAATGGTATATGTTCCCTTTTTTAACTTTTCAATAGTTATTTTTCCATTTTCAACAACGACATCTTTATTATAGTTATTACCACTTACATTATAAGTAGCTCCATCAACAAGTTCCCCTGTTGTATCTAGTTTTTGTAATTCTAACTTACCAAATAATTCTATTTTTAAAGATAATTTCATTGATACAGGATCGTTATAGTGCATATTATATAATTGATTCTGAATTCCATCTCTAAATTCAAAATAAATCATAGTACCATTGTCTTGAGTTCCTTCTTTTACTAATCCCCAAGATTTAAATGTACTATCTGAAATATTATAATTTTCTATATTAGTATTTTCATCAACAGAAATAGTTAATGTATTTTCTCCCTTATTATGTACAAATGTTATTCCATCTTGTGTTCTATTTATACTCTCATATTTTGAAAATACACCATTTGTGTCATTTAAAGTTTTACTTTCTCCTGCTTGAATTGTAAGTGTTGAGCTATCAAAACTAGGTCTTTTATCCATTTCATCAATTTGTCTATTTATATTATTTTTAAAATTAACATATTCTGCTTGATATGTTGGCTCTAAAAATGTTGCATTACTTTGTCCTAATGTTTCCCATATATATTGTTGTGTATATACATAGTCTTTTTTCACACTCATCATTTCAGGTGATGTTATTCTTTCATCAATTACATAATTTTGGTGTTTTGAATACCATCCTAAATATGCTATCTTACAAGCCTTTCTTATTGTTGGATCTGATGGAGTATAAAATTCTCCATTATATGATTGACTAGTGGTAAATTCAACTAAAAATTCAGCACAAAAAACAGTTCTTCTTTCTCCTGTACTCAAATCAGTTAAATTTCTAATAAGTACACCATATTCTCCCATCAAACCAGTAGTCCTCATATAAGATGCAAATTGACCACCTGTCCATGTACCTGATGTAGCTAATATAGGTTGTGCAGTACTAAAAAGTATTGCAATTAGCATTAAAAATGCTGTTATTTTTTTAAATTTTATTTTTTTCATCATTTTTTTGTTCCTCCTTAATCAAAAAAAAGAACAAGTCATTTCAACTTGTTCCATATATAGTTTTATTATCTATAATAAAAATTTATTGTCCACATATTACAATAAGGACAAGACCATACTTCATATCCATAAGGGCAATTTTTATCATAAGTTTCTGTATCTATTTCATTCTTCTCCCATTGCTCTCCCCATTTTTTTTGAATACTATCATAGTAATTTATAGCACTTTGTTCTGAATTAAACCATAGATTAGTATTACCAGCTCCTATAAAATGTTTATCTGTACATTGAGGAGCAATGTTCTTTTTTTCTTGTTCATTTTTGTTTTCTTCAACTTTAGGTTGCACTTGTGGTATTGTTTCAACAGCCTTATTCTCTTGTTTTGTTACTTCATAATTATTATTTTCATTTTCCCTTTCATTTTCTACTTTTGTTATTTCTATTGGTGTTGTTGGAGTATTATCATATCGTTTTATTTCTACATTTTCTTTGTTAGAAGTATTTTTTTCTTCTTCTAACATTTCAGATACTTTATTTTCACTAACTACTTTTTCATCTTCTAAATCACTACTATTTTCTACATTATCTTCTGTATCAAAACTTGGAATATTTAAATCATTTTCTAATACATCTTTTTTACCAAATTTTATTACTAAAGCACTCAGTACACAAACTAATATAACAGCAATTACAATTAAAAATATAATAGCTTTTCTTTTCATAATTTACCATCTCCTATTTTTATTATAATTTCTATCAGCTTTAATAACAAATCTATAAATTTAATATTATTTATAATTTAATTTATATATTATTTCTCTTTTAGTATGTATAGTAAGTATTTTAAAAGGGTTTGTAAGGGAAAAATTTGTAATGTGGACACACAAACTATCTTAAATCTCTTTCTTGTTTTAATCGTTCTCTTTTGTTATGTTCTTGGACACACAAAATTATAAAGTCCTCCACATTTCCTGTTTCTTTAATCTTTGTTGGTATATACTTATCAATTCTTTCGTTATGTATTTTTATAAATTCCTTTTGATTTGGCTTTTCCTTATCAAGTAATTCTTCTATCTTTTCTTCTGATATAGTTCCTTCTTGTTGCATTTTCTTTAATGTTATGGCTTGACTCAAACTAGGGGAAACTTCATCATAATCTAATTTATTTAGAATGACATATTGATAATCTTCTTCTAAATATGATAGTTCAACAGCAGGTCTAAATGCTATTCTTTTACTATCGACTTCATCTAATAATTCAGGTATTAGTTTAGTAAGTCTAATGTATCTTCTTATATTTTCCCTACTTTCTCCAACTTCTTCGCCTAATCTTTCTCTTGATGTTAACTTCGGCACCACTGGTGCATAAGTTTCATTTTCTTCAAATTCTACATTTTTTCCTTGATGTTTCATAGCTTCTAACTTCATTTTATAGGCATAAGCCTTTTCACTTGGTAAAATTTCCTCTCTTTGAATATTACTATCTACCATTAAAATTGTTGCCTCATCATCAGATAAATTTTTAACAATACATCTTATCTTTTTTATTCCTGCTAATTCACAAGCTCTCTTTCTTCTATGACCTGAAATCATTTCATAAGTACCATCATTTTTTGGTCTAACAATAACAGGAATTATTACACCATATTCCTTAACACTATTTACCATTTCTCTCATTTTATCATCATCATTTACTTTAAATGGATGATTAGGGAATTCTGATATTCTATTTATTTCAATTTCCTCTACCTTTTCAGCATTATTGAAATCTCTTTCTTCTTGTGTTGTAAAAAAATCATCTAACTTTGGAAGTTTCATTTCTAGATTTTGCTCTTTCATTTTCTACTACCTCCTTTGCTAGATTTTTATAAGCATTCGCAACAGGATTATTTTTATCAAATTCAAATATACTTTTACCAGTCAAACTTGATTTTGCAGTATTAACAGCTTTAGGAATTTCTGTATTATAAATATTTATATGTTGACCATAATTATTTTCTAATGTATCTCTTACTTGCTTTGATAAATTTGTTCTTTTATCAACTAAAGTAAGTAAAACTCCACCTATTTTTAAATTAGGGTTTATTTGTTTATGAATTTTTGATACTGTTTGTAATAAATGTCCCATTCCTTTTGCAGCTAAATATTCTCCTTGAACAGGGATTATTATATTATCACTACATGCTAAGGCATTTATTGTTATCATACCTAAACTTGGCATACAATCAATTAAAATATAATCATATTTATCTATAATGCTACTAATAGAATTTTTTAATGTATATTCTCTACTCATAGCATTAACTAAATACATTTCTAATGCAGATAAATCTAAATTTGATGGAATTAAGTCTATTCCTTCGGAGTGATGAAGAATAGTATTCTTAATATTTGTTTCTTTATCTTGAATTGCATTGTTCATTAAAGTTCCAATTGTATTTTGTAGTTCATCTTGATTATAATATCCCATACAAGTTGTTAAATCTCCTTGTGGATCTGCATCAATAAGTAAAACTTTTTTGCCTTGTTTTGCAAGTGCAACACCTAAAGAAAAAGTAGTTGTTGTTTTACCAACTCCACCCTTTTGATTAGCAATAGCAATAATCTTACTCATTTTTTTCCTCCTTTCCTATTTTTTCTAAACGGACAAAAGGAAATGATGAATTAAAAGTATCTATATAATTTATATCATTATCTATACAATCCACATATTTTTCTATCGAATAATTTAATGCTTTTAATACATCAGTTTCTGTTAAAAAGTCTTCATCAAACTTTTTTAAGTATATAAAAATATCATTTACTAATATCATATCATCAAACTCAAATGTATACCATTTTTCCAAAGCTGGTAAGTCTTTTTCAAATAAATCAATATCTAATATCTTATATACCAGTTCCATTGTGTTCATAACAGATGCTATGTATTTATTACCTAACATTTCATCTTCTTTTTCAAATACTGACAAAAGATTTTTTACATCTTTCTCATTTTTAAATTGTTTAGCATACTTATTCATTATTTTTTTAAATTTACTTGAATTTGATATTGTTAATTGCATTAGCTTTAATAAGCCCTTTGCTTTTACAACTTCATTTAATAATTGTTTTCTGTATGAATAATATTCTTCCAAACAACATATTTTTCTTTGTGTTTCTATATATTTTTCTAGTTCTTCATTTGTTAATTCCTTATCATTTTCTTCTTCCATTTTTACCTCTCTTTCTGAGGCAAAAAAAAACTAATTTATTTCTAAATTAGTTTTTAATGTTAGATATTATTTCAATAATCATATACTTATTTTGATGAGGACGAATCAGGACGAATACAGGTCACAAATTTTATTTTTTTCATTTAATTTTCTTTAATATCATTAAATGTTATATTGTTCATTTTTGCTGTATTTTCAAGCATTAAACGGTACTAAACATCATTAGAATTTTTGCTATTCATTCTAACTGATAAAATATTCTACTGCATTTTCTGGAAAAAATTCTTTAAACTCTGAATAAAGTTGTCCTGCAAGTGTTTTATTGTGTGTCATAATTATAGTAGGTTTTTGCACCTGTTCAATAACATTTGCTATTGTAAATGTCTTTCCACTACCTGTAACTCCAAGTAGTGTTTGATCCTTATACCCTTTATTTATTCCATCTACAAGCTTTGAAATTGCTTGTGGTTGATCTCCTGTTGGTTTAAATTTGGAATGTAATTTAAATAATTTTTTTTCTTCTTTCATTTTTTCCTTTCTTTGTGACCTAATTAAATTTTTAAAAGATAACAATCAACCAGACTTTCGTACCCAAAATACAAATTTTTATTGGTTAATAGTGAATTTTTTGATGAGTACAAATACAGGTCACAAATTTTATTTTGTATAACTAAATAATAAGTGTACAAAACATTATGTTTATAAATAATTAATTTTATCGTTTTTTCTAGATAATCTAATCTTTTTTTATTAATTGCATATTTTTTTAAAATATAATATTTTAAGAATTTTGTTGCCCATTTTCTTAACTTAATACCATTTTTAGATTTTACACGATAACCAACAGATATAATCATATCCAAATTATAATAATTAGTTAGCTTATCAGAAAATTCAGAATTTCCGAATTTAGTTAAAGTTTCACTTTCCAATAGTTCCCCATCTTTATAAATATTTTTTCATTTATTGTAGATTTATCTTTTTGGAATAATTATGCCATTTGTTCTCGTGTTATACCTTCTATTTCATCTTTAATATTAGCATCTAATTTTACATTTTGATTTTCAAATATAATAATATCATTTTTTCGTATTTATTTATTTTCATTTAAATATCTCTTATACATTTCATCCATACTTGAAATATATTGTTCGTCTTGTTTTATTCTATACTTTTCATATTCTGCATTAGCTTTATTAATTGCTTGTTTATGAGATATTTTTCCAGAATCTTTTAGGAGTTCTTTTTTTCTAAATTTTAATAAATTATCCGTTTCATTTATCCAGTCTCTCATAGTCATAACTTGATTTTCTTCTGCCATTGTTTCTGCATAATCTAAAAATAATGTAGTTAAATTGTTTAGTTTCTTTAGTTCTTCTTCTCTTAAATAATTTTTTGCAATAGTTACATCATATTTATATATCATTCCATCTGGAGCTTCTTTCCAAGTTGTAAGTCCCATATTAGTTTTACTTGCATCTACTCTTTCAAAAATAAGTTCAGCAGCAGTGTGTCCTGTTATTGCATAATGTAACTTATTTTGTACGATTTTAAAAAATGTATATGCTTCTTCAGAATTTTTATCATAATCAATTGATGTACTTATAAAGATATCTGTTATTTTTTGATATGCCATTCTTTCACTTGTACGAATTACTTTTATTCTTTCTAATAATTCATCAAAATATTTTTGATTTACTTTTTCACCTTTTAGAAATCTTTCATCATCTAAAGCGAATCCTTTTGTCATATATGAATTTAATATTTTTGTTGCCCATATTCTAAATTCTGTTGCTTTTTTAGAATTAACTCTATATCCAACAGATATTATAACATCTAAGTTATAAAATTCTGTATTATATTTCTTCCCATCATTTGCAGTATGTGCAAATTTTGCACATACTTGATTTTTATCTAATTCACCTTCATTAAAAATATTTTTTAAATGTTTTGTTATCACACTTCTATCTATATCAAATATTTCAGACATAGTCTTTTGAGATACCCATAAAGTTTCGCCGTTTATCAATAACTCAATATTAGTATCACCATTATCTTTTTTATAAAACACTATATCACTATTAGAAGCAATCATTTTATTATCCATAAATATCACCTTCTTTTATATATCATTTTTATTATAACTTAATAACTTTCAAAAATCCTTACACGAATTTTATATAAATCAAGTCATAAACTTTTTTGTTCGTTTAACTTTATTTAGTTTTTTAGCGTTATTTTATAATTTTTTTCTTTCTTTATGATATTAAATAATACAAAATAACATTTTTTACTATATAATAATATCATTTTTTGCTTGAAAAAACAAGGATTTAAAAAAATCCTTGTTAATATTATTTTAACTAATTTCAAATATCATAAGTTTATTTTAATTTCCCATAATACATATCACTAAATATCCCATTTTTTTCAATTAATTCATCATATTTTCCTTGTTCTTCTATCTTTCCTTTATTTAAAACAATTATTTTATCACAATTTTTTAAAGTTGTTAATCTATGTGCTATGGAAATTATTGTTGTATTATTTTCCTTTTGTAATTTTTCTATTTCTGTTTGAATATATTTTTCAGAAGTATTATCTAATGCAGACGTTGCCTCATCTAAAATTAATATTTTTGGTTTTCTTAAAAATATTCTAGCTATTGCAATTCTTTGCCTTTGACCACCAGATAAGTTATTTCCACCTTCTGAAATATTAGAATTAAATTTATCTGGTAAACTATTTATATAATCGTAAATATACGCTTTTTTAGCAGCTTCTTCAACTTCAGTTTTGCTAACTTCTCTATCTATACCATAACATATATTTTCATAAATAGTTCCTGCAATTAAGAAAGGACTTTGTGGAACTAATGCTATTAATTTTGATATATCTTTTCTACTTAAAGATTCTATTTTATTAGAATCTATTATTATATCACCATATCCTTTTTCTAATTTACAAATTGCCTTTATTAATGATGACTTACCACATCCACTTGGTCCAGCAACTCCTAAAAACATTCCTTTTTCTATTGATAAATTAAAATTATCTAATATTAATTTATCTTTATTCTCATTATAATAAAACATTAAATTTTCTATTTTAATTATTGGTTTTGTTTTTATTTCTTCATTTTTTCCTGATAATTCTTTATATGAAAAATCATTTGGTATTTCTACCATTTTAAAGAAATCTGTAGCTAGTACTGTACATTCTGATAATTCATCAAATATTCTATGTAATTCCTCTAATGGTTTTATTAATTGATTAAAACATAAATATGCTGTTAAAACACTACCAACTGAAATAATGTTTTTAGTTGCTAAATATGTTGAAATTCCTATTATTAATACTGTAAAAAATGCTTGGTTTATAAACTTCAAACAATCGTATAATGCCATAGCTTTATGATGTTTCATTTCTTTTTTTCTTAAAAATTCTGATTTATTATCAAATCTGTTTATCTCAAAGTCTACACTATCACTAATCCTTATTACCTCTATACCATTTATTAATTCTACAATAGTACCATCCATTTGAGATTTACTTTCTAGTAATTCTACTCTAATTCCTTTTTGACTTTTTATTTGTTTAAATACAATAAATATTCCTATTGGTATTACTAACATCATAGGAAGTGCTAAAATAAATGGCAATGTTATGAATATTGTAATAATTGCTGCTATACTATTAAAAATTGCTGGAGCAAAATCCATAAATAACAATTTTTCTAATTTTACTGTGCCTTCTAAACATCTATTCATTCTTCCATGTATATTTCCTGTCATATTTTCTCTAAAATATGATAAAGGTGCCATAAGAAGAGATTTTATAACCATTCCTCTTGCACGTTTTTCTGTTCTTGTTGCAGTATCTTCTACCATAACTCTTCTAATTATTTTTATAATTTCATTTACAACATTTACAATTAAGATTAAAATTAGAAAAGGTATTACCTTTAAAAACGCGATTTTACTTTCAGTTAAAATATCATCTGTTAACCAACCAATTGCTTTTGGAGTTATTTGAGTTAACATTGCTGAAATAATCATAATTATTACAATTATTGCAAAAGATATTTTTTGTTTTTTAGTAAGTATAGAATATAATTTTTTTAATACAGATTTAATAGACTCATCTTTTACTTTTTTCATATCATTCTCCTCTTTAAATATTTTTTATATAAAATTAAACAAACTTATTTACATATAAAGCCCATATTAATAAATTCTACATTTAATAATATGGGCAAATTTAATTGTATTTTTATTAAATTATGATTTTTTATTTAATAGTTTTATTGTTGTAAATCCTGCTACACTAAGTCCTGCTACTACAAGCATTATAAGTAAATCTAGACTTAATGTTCCACCAGTTACTGGTAATGTTTTTGGTTCATTATACACTGTTGTTTCAAATATTTCACCATTCTCACTTAATGTAAATGATTTTTCTTTATTATTTACAATATATTTGTCTGGTGCTGATATTTCTCTATAATAGTATTTACCTACTGTTAATGGTTTACTTTCAGCAATACCTTGAGCATTTGTAACTATTGTGTCTATTACTTGTTTATTCTCATCAAGTATTTCAAAAGTTACTCCTTCAATTGGTGCTTTAGTTTGTTTATCTAGTTTTATAATTCTTAATGTTCCAGTTGATTTTTTATTTTCTACTGTTTTTAAAACTTGAGTATTTTTTGAAGTTACTTCAAATTCATATTCATTAGTATCCATTACATATTCTTTTGGTGCACTTACTTCTTTGTAATAATATGTTCCTATTAATAATTCTTTAGAAGTTGCTTTACCATTTGAATCAGTAGTTATTGTATCTACTACTTTATGATCCTTATCTAATATATCAAATTTTACTCCTTTAATTGGTTCATTTGAATCATCTACTTTTGTTATTTCGATAAATCCTCTAACGCGTTCATTTTTTACTATCTTTTTAATCATTTGGTTAACATTTTTAACTTCAAATTTATATATATCAGAATCCATTATATATCCATCTGGTGCTGATATTTCTTGATAAGTATATACGCCTTTTACTAAAGGTACATTTGATACAGCAATACCATTTTTGTCTGTTGTTATTGTATCAACTACTTTTCCTTCTGTATCTTTTATTTCAAATACAACACCTTCAACTGGATTTTTAGCATCATCTATTTTTGTGATTTGAATTGTTCCAGTTATTTTTTTATTTGTTACTGTTTGTTTTATAACTTCATTATTTGTATTTATTTCAAATTTAACTTTTTTATCGCTAAATTCATAATATGCTGGTGCTTCTATTTCTTGATAATAATATGTTCCTTTTAGTAAATCTTTTACTTCAGCCTTACCTTCTTTATTTGTTGTAACTGTTTTTATAACTTTTTTATTTGAATCTAAAATATTAAATTTTACTCCTTCTATTGGTGCCTTTGTATCTTCATCTACTTTTAATATTTCTAAACTTCCTTTTATTCTATAGTTTATTACTTCTCTTTTTACTACTTCATTGTCTTCATTTATTTTAAATTCAAAAATTTCTTCATCTTTTATATATCCATCTGGTACTTCTACTTCTTGATAATAATATGTTCCTTTTGCTAATGCTTTAGTTGTTGCATATCCTGTTTTATCTGTTACTAAAGTTTCAATTACTGTTTTCTTATCACTTGCTAATATATTAAATTTTACTCCTTTAATACCAACTCTTGTATCATCTAGTTTTGTTATTTCTAATTTTCCTTTTATTTTTTTGTTTATTACTTCTCTTTTTACTACTTCATTATCATCATTTATTTTAAATTCAAAGATTCCTTCATCTTTTATATATCCATCTGGCACTTCTACTTCTTGATAGTAGTATGTTCCTTTTTCTAATTTCTTTGTTGTTGCATATCCTCTACTGTCTGTTACTAATGTTTCTATTACTGTCTTTTTATCACTTGCTAGTATATTAAATTTTACTCCTTCTATTCCTACTCTACTATCATCTAGTTTTGTTATCTCTAGTCTTCCTCTTATCTTTTTGTTTGTTACTGTTGCTTTTGCTATCTTATTTTCATCTGTTATCTTAAATTCTTTCATACTATTATCTACTATATATCCATTTGGTGCACTTATCTCTTTGTAATAGTATGTTCCATTTGCCATATTGTCTATCTTTAATACTGCTTTTCCGTCTTTTCCTGTTGTTATTTCACTTATCTTTTCTTTCTTTGAATTATATACTTCAAATTTTACTCCTTCTATTGGTTCTTTTGTTTCTTCATCTATCTTTAATAGCTCTAAACCACCTATTATTTTCTCATTTACTGCTTTTATTGTTACTGTCTTTGATATATCTACTTGTACTGTCTCTTTCTTATAGTTCATTATATATCCTTCTGGCGCACTTACTTCTTCTACTGTATATTTACCTACTGGTATTCCTGTTATTGTTATCTTTCCTTCTTTATTTGTTTTCTTATCTGCTACTACTTCTCCTGCTTCATTTGTTACTTTAAATTCTGCTCCTTCTACACTTGCTCCATTTTGGTCTACTTTTATTATCTCTATATTTCCTTCTCTTTTTTCCCATGTAAATGTTGTATTTGCACTTATTGTTTTTTGCTCAAAATCTAAAAATACATAGTTTTGCAATGTGTTTCCACTTGCTCCATATATTACACCAACTTTCTCATTTGCTACTGCTTTTATATTTAATGTTACTTTTGTTGGTGCTGCATTTTTATCTACTAATACGTATACATCTTCACCTTTATTAAATTTATCTCTTATTCTATTATCTTTATCTACTACTAATGTTCCTTTTGGTGCATTACTTACACTTGCTTCATATACTGTATAGTTATAGTCTACTACATTTACTTTAAATGGTCCTATCTTGTTCATCTCTACATAACTATTATAGTCTACATTTCCTCCACTTACACTTATTGATGGATTATATGTATTCTTTGCTAGTATGTTTGCTGCTACTTTCTTTGCACTATTTACTACTTCTGTATATCCTCCTGCTGCATTTGGTTGAATATTATTTAAATTAAATGTTTTTCCTTTTGTATATGATGTTCCACTTACTGTTTGCCATACTGCCATTTGTGTTCCCAAGTATGCTGCTTCTACATTTATTGCTCCTAACTGAGCTACTGTTTTATTTGGATATCCATTACTTATTACTGATACTAATTTATTTGATCTTACTGTTTTTATATATGATAATGATGACATCTCTTTTGGTGCCCTTACTCCATAATCTATACAATATGCTTGATTTCCTCCTATTGTAGTTATTGCATATTCATGGTATGCATTATTTAGATTATCATACATTGCAGCCTTGTATGGCGCATGTGAATATGCTAGATTTTCCCTTCCTGCGTTTACAGAAAATGGATTTAAATCTGCTATCATTACAAAAAGTACTGCAAATATTACCAATATTTTGCTTTTTATATTTTTCATCTTTTTCATCTTTTTTTCCTCCTATATTTTTATATATATTCTTTTTTTATTGCTTTTTTTACTCTACATTTATATTATAGCACATTTAATTAACTTTGTCAACATAATATTTAAAATTATGTAAAATAAACGACCGTATTTATATTACGATCGTTTACCTACATTAAAATTATGATCTTTTAGCTTTAATAAGTTTTACTGTTGTAAATCCTGCTACACTAAGTCCTGCTACTACAAGCATTATAAGTAAATCTAGGCTTAATGTTCCACCAGTTACTGGTAATGTTTTTGGATCATTATATACTGTTGTTTCAAATATCTCACCATTCTCACTTAATGTAAATGATTTTTCTTTATTATTTACAATATATTTGTCTGGTGCTGATATTTCTCTATAATAGTATTTACCTACTGTTAATGGTTTACTTTCAGCAATACCTTGAGCATTTGTAACTATTGTGTCTATTACTTGTTTATTCTCATCAAGTATTTCAAAAGTTACTCCTTCAATTGGTGCTTTAGTTTGTTTATCTAGTTTTATAATTCTTAATGTTCCAGTTGATTTTTTATTTTCTACTGTTTTTAAAACTTGAGTATTTTTTGAAGTTACTTCAAATTCATATTCATTAGTATCCATTACATATTCTTTTGGTGCACTTACTTCTTTGTAATAATATGTTCCTATTAATAATTCTTTAGAAGTTGCTTTACCATTTGAATCAGTAGTTATTGTATCTACTACTTTATGATCCTTATCTAATATATCAAATTTTACTCCTTTAATTGGTTCATTTGAATCATCTACTTTTGTTATTTCGATAAATCCTCTAACGCGTTCATTTTTTACTATCTTTTTAATCATTTGGTTAACATTTTTAACTTCAAATTTATATATATCAGAATCCATTATATATCCATCTGGTGCTGATATTTCTTGATAAGTATATACGCCTTTTACTAAAGGTACATTTGATACAGCAATACCATTTTTGTCTGTTGTTATTGTATCAACTACTTTTCCTTCTGTATCTTTTATTTCAAATACAACACCTTCAACTGGATTTTTAGCATCATCTATTTTTGTGATTTGAATTGTTCCAGTTATTTTTTTATTTGTTACTGTTTGTTTTATAACTTCATTATTTGTATTTATTTCAAATTTAACTTTTTTATCGCTAAATTCATAATATGCTGGTGCTTCTATTTCTTGATAATAATATGTTCCTTTTAGTAAATCTTTTACTTCAGCCTTACCTTCTTTATTTGTTGTAACTGTTTTTATAACTTTTTTATTTGAATCTAAAATATTAAATTTTACTCCTTCTATTGGTGCCTTTGTATCTTCATCTACTTTTAATATTTCTAAACTTCCTTTTATTCTATAGTTTATTACTTCTCTTTTTACTACTTCATTGTCTTCATTTATTTTAAATTCAAAAATTTCTTCATCTTTTATATATCCATCTGGTACTTCTACTTCTTGATAATAATATGTTCCTTTTGCTAATGCTTTAGTTGTTGCATATCCTGTTTTATCTGTTACTAAAGTTTCAATTACTGTTTTCTTATCACTTGCTAATATATTAAATTTTACTCCTTTAATACCAACTCTTGTATCATCTAGTTTTGTTATTTCTAATTTTCCTTTTATTTTTTTGTTTATTACTTCTCTTTTTACTACTTCATTATCATCATTTATTTTAAATTCAAAGATTCCTTCATCTTTTATATATCCATCTGGCACTTCTACTTCTTGATAGTAGTATGTTCCTTTTTCTAATTTCTTTGTTGTTGCATATCCTCTACTGTCTGTTACTAATGTTTCTATTACTGTCTTTTTATCACTTGCTAGTATATTAAATTTTACTCCTTCTATTCCTACTCTACTATCATCTAGTTTTGTTATCTCTAGTCTTCCTCTTATCTTTTTGTTTGTTACTGTTTGTTTTATAACTTCATTATTTGTATTTATTTCAAATTTAACTTTTTTATCGCTAAATTTATAATATGCTGGTGCTTCTATTTCTTGATAATAATATGTTCCTTTTAGTAAATCTTTTACTTCAGCTTTACCTTCTTTATTTGTTGTAACTGTTTTTATAACTTTTTTATTTGAATCTAAAATATTAAATTTTACTCCTTCTATTGGTGCCTTTGTATCTTCATCTACTTTTAATATTTCTAAACTTCCTTTTATTCTATAGTTTATTACTTCTCTTTTTACTACTTCATTGTCTTCATTTATTTTAAATTCAAAAATTTCTTCATCTTTTATATATCCATCTGGTACTTCTACTTCTTGATAATAATATGTTCCTTTTGCTAATGCTTTAGTTGTTGCATATCCTGTTTTATCTGTTACTAAAGTTTCAATTACTGTTTTCTTATCACTTGCTAATATATTAAATTTTACTCCTTTAATACCAACTCTTGTATCATCTAGTTTTGTTATTTCTAATTTTCCTTTTATTTTTTTGTTTATTACTTCTCTTTTTACTACTTCATTATCATCATTTATTTTAAATTCAAAGATTCCTTCATCTTTTATATATCCATCTGGCACTTCTACTTCTTGATAGTAGTATGTTCCTTTTTCTAATTTCTTTGTTGTTGCATATCCTCTACTGTCTGTTACTAATGTTTCTATTACTGTCTTTTTATCACTTGCTAGTATATTAAATTTTACTCCTTCTATTCCTACTCTACTATCATCTAGTTTTGTTATCTCTAGTCTTCCTCTTATCTTTTTGTTTGTTACTGTTGCTTTTGCTATCTTATTTTCATCTGTTATCTTAAATTCTTTCATACTATTATCTACTATATATCCATTTGGTGCACTTATCTCTTTGTAATAGTATGTTCCATTTGCCATATTGTCTATCTTTAATACTGCTTTTCCGTCTTTTCCTGTTGTTATTTCACTTATCTTTTCTTTCTTTGAATTATATACTTCAAATTTTACTCCTTCTATTGGTTCTTTTGTTTCTTCATCTATCTTTAATAGCTCTAAACCACCTATTATTTTCTCATTTACTGCTTTTATTGTTACTGTCTTTGATATATCTACTTGTACTGTCTCTTTCTTATAGTTCATTATATATCCTTCTGGCGCACTTACTTCTTCTACTGTATATTTACCTACTGGTATTCCTGTTATTGTTATCTTTCCTTCTTTATTTGTTTTCTTATCTGCTACTACTTCTCCTGCTTCATTTGTTACTTTAAATTCTGCTCCTTCTACACTTGCTCCATTTTGGTCTACTTTTATTATCTCTATATTTCCTTCTCTTTTTTCCCATGTAAATGTTGTATTTGCACTTATTGTTTTTTGCTCAAAATCTAAAAATACATAGTTTTGCAATGTGTTTCCACTTGCTCCATATATTACACCAACTTTCTCATTTGCTACTGCTTTTATATTTAATGTTACTTTTGTTGGTGCTGCATTTTTATCTACTAATACGTATACATCTTCACCTTTATTAAATTTATCTCTTATTCTATTATCTTTATCTACTACTAATGTTCCTTTTGGTGCATTACTTACACTTGCTTCATATACTGTATAGTTATAGTCTACTACATTTACTTTAAATGGTCCTATCTTGTTCATCTCTACATAACTATTATAGTCTACATTTCCTCCACTTACACTTATTGATGGATTATATGTATTCTTTGCTAGTATGTTTGCTGCTACTTTCTTTGCACTATTTACTACTTCTGTATATCCTCCTGCTGCATTTGGTTGAATATTATTTAAATTAAATGTTTTTCCTTTTGTATATGATGTTCCACTTACTGTTTGCCATACTGCCATTTGTGTTCCCAAGTATGCTGCTTCTACATTTATTGCTCCTAACTGAGCTACTGTTTTATTTGGATATCCATTACTTATTACTGATACTAATTTATTTGATCTTACTGTTTTTATATATGATAATGACGCACTTTCTTTTGGCGCTCTTATACCATAATCTATACAATATGCTTGATTTCCACCTATTGTGGCTATTGCATATTCATAGTATGCATTATGTAGATTATCATACATTGCTGCCTTATATGGCGCATGTGAATATGCTAGATTTTCCCTTCCTGCGTTTACAGAAAATGGATTTAGATCTGCTATCATTGCAAAAAATACCGCAAGTATTACCAATATTTTGCTTTTTATATTCTTCATCTTTTTCATCTTTTTTTCCTCCTATATTTCTATATATATTCTTCTTTTATTACTTTTTTTACTCTACATTTATATTATAGCACATTTAAATTGTAATCGTCAACATAATTTTGAAACATTTTTGAAATTTTTACACTATATTAATTCACCTTTTAAAACTACTCTTGCACTAGCATTATAATTACATGTAATTAAAGTGATCTCTCTTTTATCAGAATTGTTTATAACTTCTATACTAGTTGGAGAAACTGTTTGTTTTGAAGTAATTTTATACGTATATGTAGTAGTCTTAGTTGTAACCTTTACTTCATCTCCAATATTTACTTTATTTAAGTTTCTAAATATTTCAGTATATATATTATTGTGAGCTGCTACACTAAAGTTTCCTATTTGTCCTGGCATAGCTGCTCCTTTAAACATACCTATATAATTTTTTAAAGTTTGATTATCTGTACCTTCTTTTACAACACCTTTTATTCCCTGAGATGGTATCTGAATAACGGCTATTGCATTTCCTGTAACTTGAATATTTTCATCTGCTGAAGAAGATGTAGCTTCACCTGTTGCTGAGCCAACATCAGTACCTGGAGTACCATTAAACTCAACATTAAGAAGTGCCTCAATCTCCTTTTCTTGTTTTTTATCTCTTATCATATTCTTAATAAATATTGCTGTAGCTGAAACAACTACAATAAAAATTACTAAAATTACAATTTCTTTTACTTTTACTTTAATTTTCATATAATCTACCCTCTTTACATAGAATATATTTTAACATATATATATATTTAAGTCAATAAAATTTATAAATCTTTTTCTTTAAAACACTAAATTGTTTCGACAAAATAATTATTTTGTTTACATATTATTGAAATATTATTGACATTTAAACTTTAAAATTATATAATCAATATAACTAATACGAAAATGATGTTTTTTGACATTTTATTTTTTGATTATATAGGAGTTGAAAAAATGCTTATTGTTAATTTTGTAATATCAATTGTAATAATTATAATAATATTCATGTTAATATCATTTATAATAAAATCACTAATACATGTTTTTACGCAATATGAATATCCTTCATATTATCTGTTCTTACCAACTTTTTTAATTCTTGGTATATGGAGCTTAAATTTTATATTATGGTATTTTAGCATAACTTACATTTTAAAAATAGATATAATTAAAGTAATCATAGGAATAATAATTAAAGAAGGAATTATTGAAAGAAATATTATATTTATTACACTAATATTTACATTTATTTCGCTATTAATGCAAGCATTTGCAATCATGACAATAAATATAGATTATAAAAAAATAACAGGAAACACTAGATTCTTTTTTAAAAAAATTCTTAAAATAAGAACAAAAAGCAACAAAACATTAGTTATTAAAGATGATCCTGAAAAATTAGGATTTGTATCATCATTACTAATAAGTATACTATCCTTCATAATAATAATCTTCTTTATTCTAATTTCATTACTTATAGGTTTCCTAATTAGTAAAAAATTAACCTAGGGCTAACTTTGTAAAAAATTTACTATAAAAAATGCGGCTTTAAACATTTAAGTTTAAAACCACATTTTTTTATGCTCCTATATTACTAAGTTTATCTCCATATTTATCGTATAATTCTTTTTTTAATTTATTATTTTCTTCCTTTTCTAAATATTTATCTTCTTCTAATAATTCCTTTGCAGCCACTTGTGCATTTTGCAAAACCTTAATATCAGTTAATAGATTGGTAAGTTTAAATTCAGGAAGTCCAGACTGTCTTATTCCAAAAAAATCTCCAGGGCCTCTTAATTCTAAATCTTTTTGTGCAACATCAAAACCATTATTGCTTTTTTCCATTATTTTTAATCTTTCTCTAGATTTTATAGACTTATTATTAGACTTTAATATACAAAAAGATTGATAGTCACCTCTTCCAACACGTCCACGTAATTGATGAAGCGCTGCAAGTCCAAATCTATCAGCGTTTTCTATAACCATTAAAGTTGCATTACTTACGCTAATTCCAACTTCAATTACAGTTGTAGAAATTAGTATATTAATTTTATTTTCCTTAAAAGCTTGCATAATTTCATCTTTTTCTTTATTTTTCATTTTACCATGTATTATACCAACGTTATATTCTCTAAAATATTCATTTTTATATTTATCATATATTTTCTCCACTGATTTTAGATTAAGTTCCTCATTTTCTTCAACCAATGGGCACACCACATATACTTGCCTTCCTTCATCAATATTTCTTTTAATAAATTTAACTATTCTTTGTTCGTAACTATCATCAACTGCATACGTTTTAACTATTTTTCTACCTGGGGGCATTTCATCTATTATAGATAAGTCAAGATCACCATATAACATTATAGCAAGAGTTCTAGGTATGGGTGTAGCTGTCATTACTAAAGTTTCAACATTATTACCTTTATTAGAAAGCTTAAGTCTTTGTTTTACTCCAAATCTATGTTGTTCATCAGTTATAACTAAGCCTAAATTATTAAAATGTATATCTTCTTCTATTAAAGAATGCGTACCAATTATTATATCTATTTCATTATTTTCCAATTTTTCACAAATTATTCTTTTATTTTTCTTAGTAGTGCTTGATGTTATAATTTCTACATTTATACCAAGTAGAGAAAAATATTTATTTAACTCCTCAAAATGTTGATTTGCAAGTATTGTAGTAGGTGCCATCATAGTAGCCTGATAACCATTTTTTACAGCAATATACATGGCAACTGCAGCCACTATAGTTTTACCGCTTCCTACATCTCCTTGCAATAATCTATTCATTACTTTATCACTTAACATATCTTTTTTTATTTCATCTATTACTTTATTTTGTGCATTTGTTAATTTAAATGGAAGTAAATCTAGAAATTCATCTATATTTACGTTAGTAAACTTTTTTACCTTTTTTTCTTGTAATGATATGTTTTTAACAGACATAAGAGCTAATTGTAGCAAAAATAATTCATCGAATATTAATCTTTTACGTGCATCATTTACAGCATTAAAAGTCTTCGGAAAATGCACATTTTGCATAGCATAGTTTAATTCACAAAGTCCATATTTTTTTCTAAATTTATCATTTAAAAATTCTGGCAATAGTGGTTTATTCATATATGCTAAAGTTTCTAATTTAAATAAATAATTTTGTGTAATACCAGATGTAAGAGGATAAATAGGATAGATTCCTTGTATTTTATCTATATCATTTAAATTATATATTTGAGGGGATTCCATTGAAACAACACCATAATTTTTAATAGCTTTACCATAAAATAAATACTTATCTCCTTTATGAAGTTTTGTATTAATATATTTTTGATTAAACCATGTCATTTTGCATTCTCCCGTATCATCATATACGAATGTTGAATATATTGTAAGATTTTTTCTTATTCTTTGTATATGAATACTATCGCTTATTGTAGCAACAAAAAGATAATATTCTCCATCAATAAACTCTATTATATTAGAAAGTTTTGTTCTATCTTCATAATTTCTAGGATAGTATTCCAATAAATCTTTTATAGTATATATTCCAAGTTTGTTTAATAGTTCAACTTTCTTAGGTCCAACTCCTTTTAAATATTGTATATTCTCATCAAGTTTAATATTATAATCTAATTTTCCCTCACTCATTTTATCACCACTTTTAATAGTATACCAAAAAACATTTGTTTATTCAAGTGTATTATATATTTTTGTTAAACTTATTTTTTTATAAAGTTAGCCCTATAATAGAAAAACGAGAATGAAAAACATTCTCGTTTTAGTTGAATTGATTTTTATATTGTCATCAATAATTCATTATTTATAACTTTTATAATTCGTTTTTTATCGTTTATAGTAAATTCAAAATATTCATTTTCTTTTAGAACTACTACAAACTCAGTTGCTCTTCCATCAATTATTGTACCAGTAGTTGACGGATCATAAACATGATCTATAAATACAATATACCCATCAATTTTTTCTGTTTCATCAGACACAAATAAATTAAGCTCTTTATTTTTGGCTATAATTTCAAAGCTTTCTATATGTGTGCATAAATACCTGCTCTTATCAATTATATTCTTTTCATTAAATATTTTACGTACATTAACATTAATTTTTAAGCTTGAGAAGTAAATAGGGATAGTTTTTGGTAAAAATGATTCTGAGTCTATTATAGCAAACTCAATACCATCAATAGTTTTAATAGTTTCCTTTAAGTTGTCTACAAAAATTCTTTTAATTAAGTACATAGAAAATCCTCCTAATAATGTTAATTGATTGTTTATTGCAATAATATTTGCAATACTTACATATGATTTACGTTAACATATTATCATACTTTTACTTATATGTCAAGGATAATCTATTATTTTTATATTTTCAAGTATATTTTTTACAAAGTTAGCCCTATGATAATAATTTTATAATTTTATCTGGATTTTCAGATATTACCATATATACATAATTTCCTATTATTCCAATTTTTCTATTTTTTACTAATTCATATTGATCTGGAAGGTATGTAGACCATTCTGTTTCATATTCTTTTGAATAGCTTTCTAATGCTAAGCGTACGTCTTGTAAATTTTCTTTTTGTGTTTTAATTATTACATACATAGATGGTTTTGTATTTATTATTGGTGATTTTCCTATTATATCTTGAATTTTATTTACATCAATTAAAAAAGTTGAAGTGGCAAAGTCTTTATCTATGTCTTGCATCTTTTTATAATCGAATTCGTTTGTTTCTTGTATTTTTTTGCTAAGTTCTTGAAGTGAAATATTAATCTCTTTATTTTCTTTTTTATTATTATTTTTATATACAAAAATAACAACTAAAAAAATTAATATTGATAATATTGCTAATAAAGATATAATTATTAGGATATTTCTTTTTTTCACCTTATCACCCCGTATTGTTATTTATTTAAAATTTCTAATAAGAATTTATTTACAACGCCTGGATTTGCTTTTCCATGAGTTTCTTTCATAACTTGACCTACTAAGAAACCTAAAGCTCTATCTTTTCCTGCCCTATAATCTTCTATAGATTTAGGATTAGCACTTACTACTTTTTCAACAATTTCTTTTATTGCACCTTCATCTGACATTTGAACCATTCCATTATCTTCTACTATCTTATTTGCGTCTTTTCCAGTTTCAAACATTTCATCAAATACTTTTTTTGCAATTTTAGAACTTATTGTTCCTTTATCAATAAGCATAATTAAATGTGCTAAATTTTCTGGTGTTATTTTACTTTCATTAATTTCTAATTGGGCGTCATTTAATTTTTTTGTAAAGTCAACCATTATCCAGTTTGATACGGCTTTTGGATTATTACAAATACTTGTTGCTTCTTCAAAATATTTTGCTGTATTTTTTGAAGATGTAAGTATATCTGCATCATATTCTGGTAAAGAATATTCTTTTACATATCTTTCCCTTTTTATATGTGGAAGTTCTGGTAAATTATTTTTTATATTTTCTACATATTCATCAGATAAAACAATTGGTGCAAGATCTGGCTCTGGAAAATATCTGTAATCATTTGCGTCTTCTTTTGTACGCATAGCATATCCTATTCCTTTTGCATCATCAAATCTTCTTGTTTCTTGGTATATTACACCGCCTTTTTCTAGTTCTTCTATTTGTCTTTTTGTTTCAAATTCTATTGAATCTTTTATTGATTTAAATGAATTTAAATTTTTTGTTTCAGTTCTTGTTCCAAATTCCTTGCTACCTTTTTCTCTTACAGATAAATTAACATCACATCTTAAAGATCCTTCTTGCATTTTACAATCACATACTTCAAGATATTCTAAAATTGATTTTAAAGTTTGCATATATGAAACTGCCTCATCAGCACTTCTAATGTCAGGCTCTGATACTATTTCTATTAACGGTACAGCACATCTATTCATATCTACAAGTGTTGCACCAGTATATGCATCGTGAATAAGTTTACCTGCATCTTCTTCTATATGTATTCTTGTAATACCAACTCTTTTTTTGTAATCGTTAACATTAAATTCTAAATATCCATGTTCACATAATGGTAAATCATATTGTGATGTTTGATATGCTTTTGGTAAGTCTGGATAAAAGTAATTTTTTCTATCTTGTTTAGAAAATCTAGATATTTCACAATTTGTTGCAAGACCTGCTTTTACAGCATATTCAACAACTTTTTTATTTAATACTGGTAAAGTTCCAGGCATTCCAGTACATATTGGACAACAATGAGTATTTGGATCTGCTCCAAATTCAGTTGAACAATTACAATATATTTTTGTATTAGTTGAAAGTTCTGCATGAACTTCGAGTCCAATTACCACTTCATATTCTTTCATTTATTATTCTACCTCCTTTAATAACAAAGTAAATTTTTCTTGTATATAATTTAACAATTCATCTTTATTAACAAGAGACTCGTTATCTTCATTTGATATTTTTACTTCAAATACTCCCTCTGATAAATTTCTAGGACTTATTACTACTCTTATTGGAGCACCAATTAAATCTGCATCTTTAAATTTTACTCCTGCACTTTTATTTCTATCGTCTAAAAGTACATCATATTTACGTTTTGTAAGAGTATTATACAACATATCAGTTTCTTTTTTTACATCTTCATTTTTTGTATAGTCGATTGGACATATATGAATATCAAATGGTGCAATACTTGCAGGCCAATTGATTTTATTTTCAGTTGATTTCTTTTCAACAACTGAGGCCATTAAACGTCCTACGCCAATACCATAACATCCCATAATAGGATTTTTTGATTTTCCATTTTCATCTAAATATGTCATATTCATTTGTTTTGTATATTTATCTGATAATTTAAATATGTTTGCTACTTCAATTCCTTTTTCTATTTTAAGAGATTTTTTTAAGCACTCTGGGCAATAATCTTCATCAGTTACTTTTGCTACATCTACAAATTCTACTTCTCCTACATCTCTTTTTATATTAAGCCCTGTATAATGATAATCTATTTCATTTGCACCAAAAACAAGACTTTCCTCATTTTCTAAAGATTTGTCATATACAACTATAGCTTTTTGATTTAAGTCTTTTGGACCTACAAAACCATATGCTATATTATCAGATTTTTCTTCTTTTCTTGGTATAAGTTTTTCATCATCAATTTTTAATAAATTACGTAATTTAGTTTCATTTACTTCTCTATCTGCACGAATAAACACTATTACTATTTCATTTGTATCAAGCCTTGTGTATATAACAGCTTTCCCCATTTTTGATATAGGAATATTAGTAAACTGATGTAAGCTTTCAATCGTTTTTATACCTGGTGTATTTATTTTTTTTAGTTCTTCTATATTATCTGAAGCTATATCGTATTTTGAAGTATATGCAACCTCCATATTGGCACTATAATTACATTCATCACATATAACAATTTTATCTTCACCAGCATCGCATAATAACATATATTCATGTGCACCACTACCACCCATCATACCAGTATCAGATGCTACTGCTATAACTTCTGGAATTCCTACTCTTCTAAATATTTTATTATATGCTTCATAAAATTTATCATATTCTTTGTCTAAACTTTTGCTATCAGTATGAAATGAATAAGCATCTTTCATTGTAAATTCTCTTGCACGTATAAGTCCTGCACGTGGTCTTGCTTCATCTCTAAATTTTGTTTGAATTTGATATACACTAAATGGATACTTTTGATAAGAAGAAGCTTCATTTAAAAGTGAGAAAACAGTTGCTTCTTCATGAGTCATTGAAAGTACCATATCAGCATCTGTTCTATCTTTAAATCTTAAAAGTTCAGAACCAATACTTGAGTACCTATCTGCCATTTCCCATAATTTTCTAGTTGCAACAAGTGGCATTAATATTTCTTGAGCTCCAAGTAAATCCATTTCTTCTCTTATTATTTTTTCTATTTTTTTAGTTACTCTTCTTGCAAGTGGCATAAGAGTATACATTCCACTTGCCATTTGCTTTATATATCCACCTTTTAAAAGTAGGCCATGAGATTTTATTGTAGCTTCACTTGGCCATTCTTTTTTAGTTGTTGCAATAAGTTTTGATTGTAGCATTTTATTCCTCCTTTTAAAGTTAGTAAAAAACATTTAAAATACGCGTTTTTATTTATTAATATTTCAATTTATTTTTTTATAAAATATTAAATTAAAATTCTGTATCTTGTTAATATGTATCTATTTTTAAAATTTTTTCTTCATCAAATACTTTAGTTATAATTTATTAAGCATTATTTAATTTATCATATACATTCTTTATTATTTCATATCTTAATCTAATTATTTTTTTATAAAACTCTTTTCTTTCTAGAGATATACAATCTATATTATCTATAAATTTATTTATTTTATCAATATCAACTTTAGGAAATATTTTTATTATAGCATTATTACATTCATCATTTTTTAAACTTTTAATATATTGCATATAATTTATTTTTTTACCATTTTCCCTTATACATGAATAACAATTTATAGCTAAATTTTTTAGTTCTATATCACTTAGATTTTTAATATTTTCATCTTCTAACATTGGATTTAAACAGGATCCGCAATCATAAATAGGAGCGAAGGTAATTTCTTTGGTATTAGTATTTAGTAGAAATCCCCAATTTCCATTATGTCTATCTGTATTTCCTATTATACTATCAATTATAAATATATTCCAAAAGAATTCTTTAGTTTTACTAATATCAATTAGATTATTTTCCTCTATTACTTCTATAATATCTGATAATTCAGTTTCAATCTTTTTATCAGGATTAGTACTTAATGCTAAATTTTCAAATTCATATAAGATATAATTTTTATTCGTAAAATCTTCACATCCACATACAATTTTTTCTTTTCCATTATATTTATAAATTCCTAAAACTGTATTTTGTGTATCAAATCCTACTATTTTAAATATATTACTTCCAACATATTCTGAAAATGCATTATTTATATAGGATATATTTTTATTTTTTCCTATTATTGGATCTGGAAATTTTACTAAATATCTTTTTTTCTCATAAATTAAAGTTTTTTTCTTTTCTAAGCCTTTATACTTATTTAATTCTTCTATTGCATTTGAAAAATCTATCATCTTATACCTCATAATACTAATAGCTGTAATCATTTTATATATTTACATCTTATACAATTTAAATTTATATAGTTTAAAGTAATATTCTAATTAATTGATGGCTTTTTAGATTTAAATTCTGTATTTTGTTCATATGTATATGCAATTTGTAAAAGTTTTTCTTCATCAAATGCTTTAGTTATAAACTGAAGTCCTATTGGCATACCATTTGATGCAAAACCACCTGGTATAGAAATAGCAGGAAGTCCTGCAATATTTACAGGAACTGTAAATATATCTTCTAGATACATCTCAAGTGGATTTGTAGAATGTTCACCCATTTTAAATGAAGTATTTGGTGCAGTTGGTATCATAACTGCGTCACATTTTTCAAAAATTTGTTTAAATTCTTCTATTATTAAAGTTCTTACTTGTTGAGCACGTTTGTAATATGCATCATAATATCCTGATGATAGTACATAAGTACCAAGCATTATTCTTCTTTTTACTTCATCACCAAAACCTTCTGTTCTAGATTTTGTATATAAATCTATTAAATCAGAAAATTCCTTTGCACGATGACCATATCTTATTCCATCATATCTTCCTAAGTTTGATGATGCTTCTGCAGTTGCAATTATATAGTATGTTGCAAGAGAATATTTTGCATATTCAAGTTTTATATCTACAATTTCTGCACCTAACTCTTTAAGTTTGTTTATTGATGTATCATATGCATCTTTTACATCTTTATTTATTCCATCATTTACAAACTCAGTAGGTATACCTATTTTAAAATTATTAACATCATTTACCAAACATTTAGTATAATCTTTTTTTTCTAAATTAGCAGATGTTGTATCTTTTTTATCATGTCCTGCTATTATATTTAACATTAAAGCAACATCTTCAACTGTTTTTCCAAAAGGTCCTATTTGATCAAGAGATGAAGCAAATGCAATAAGTCCATATCTTGATATAAGGCCATATGTTGGTTTAAGACCAACAACACTACAATATGATGCAGGTTGTCTTATAGATCCACCTGTATCAGATCCTAAAGCAGCATATGCCATATCTGCTGATACGCAAGCAGCACTACCACCACTAGAACCACCAGGTACTCTTTCTACATCCCATGGATTAGAAGTTTTTTTAATATATGAAGTTTCTGTTGAAGATCCCATAGCAAATTCATCCATATTAGTTTTACCTATTATAATTGCACCTGCTTCTTCTAATTTTTCTATTACAGTTGCATTATATATTGGTACAAAATTTTCTAACATTTTTGAAGCACATGTAGTTTTAACATTTTTTGTGCATATATTATCTTTTATAGCTATTGGTACTCCACCAAGAACTCCAATATCAATACCATTATCTAATTTTTCTTGTAGTATTTTTGCTCTTTCATACGCTTCTTTACTTGTTAAAGTTATATATGCTCCAATCTTTGGCTCTACTTGTTCAATTCTTTTATAAACACTATCTAAAACATCTTTAATAGTTACTTTTTTTTCTTTAATATCTTTTGATATTTCACTTAATGTTTTGCTAAATAATTCCATCTTATCACTCCTATTCTACAGTTTGAGGTACACTTACACAACCAGCCTCTTTTTCTGGTGCATTTTTTAAAATTTCTTCTCTATCATATGATTTATCAACATTATCTTCTCTAAATACATTTTTAATATCTAAAATATGTGCAGTAGGTTTTATTCCTTCTACATCAATATTTGATAATTGATTTGCAAAATCAACTATGCTTGATAAATCATTAGTAATTCTGTCAAGTGATTTTTCATCAAACTCCAATCTTGAAAGTTTTGAAAGATGTATAACTTCTTCTTTTGATACACTCATTATATCTCCTCCATTCATTATCAAAAATATATATAAAACACCTAATAATTATACTTTAATTACTAACATATGTCAAGTAAAGAAAATATAAAATATGTACTAAAAAGCTCTATTTATAAATACTTACAAAAAAATATAAATATCTAAATTACTTAACAAATATGTTATAATAAATTTAAAAATATACTATAACCTAAAAAATAATTTAAGGAGGAGCGTATTATCATGAACTTTAATGAAAAAACTCATATTTAATTTAATAAATTTTGTACATGAGGTTTTTAAATTTTTTTAAACATTCTAATCTAAGGAGACTTTAATATGTTAACAACTATAGGTGAATCTGGAATACTTTCATATTCTATTTTTCAAGATCAAACTGACAATACTACTTATAAAGTAAAATGTGATAATGATTTAATTGATTATGCTATGAATAATTATGAAAATTTTATATTTTATAAAATTCCTAAATTCGGGAAATTCGAAGCTTAAGAATTCATAACAAACCTTGTTATATTGTCTCTTATAAAAGGTGATATGACTGAACTTATGAATACAACTATATCATATAATGATTATTTATCTGATAATAATGAATATTCAAAAGAATCTATACGAAAAGAAATTTTAAGTTTCTGTGAAATTGAAGAAAAAAAAGGTAATTTAATAATTCTTAAGTATTTGGGAACTAAAAAACAATAATTTATTAAATATAAAAGCCTAACTTTCAAATTTTTATTTGAAGTTAGACTTTTTATTTTACATTTTTTATACATTAATTATCATATTATTTTGTTTTAAAGTATCAATTAATTTGTTTCTTTCTTCATCTATTTGATCTTTATTAAGTGTATTTTCATAAGATCCTATTGTAAATCTAATAGTTACATTTTTCTTATCTTTTAGTTTTAATTTATTTTCATATACATCTATTAAAGTGTATTTTTGTAAATAGCTAAGGTTTGACTTTGCTATTACATTTTCTATATCTTTATATTTTACATTACTATCCACAACAATTGAAAAGTCAAAGTCAACAGTTTGATATCTGCTAATTTCATTAAATACAACATCTACGTTTTTAATATCTGCAAGTAAATCAATTCTTAATTCAACTATAACAATATTTGATTTAGGATTTATTTTATCTCTTACTTTTGGATTTAATAAAGAAATATATCCAAGAATAGTATTATCATATTTTATAGCAAAAGAATTTACAGGATGTATAAAATTATCATTATAATGTAAATTTTCAACATATTCTAATTTTATATTTTTATATATTTTAGCAACATTTTCAACCATTTTCTTTGCTTCAAATAATAATGTCTCTTCAGACTTAAAATTGCTAGATAAAGCAATACCTAAAACTTTATGCTCTTTACAATTTTCATTTTTATTTGTATATTCAAATACTCTACCTATTTCAAAAACGCCAAATTCATCATAATTTTTTATATTTTTATAAACTGAATATAACATAGTAGGAGCCATATTGTATCTTAAAGTACTATCAAGTCTGTTTAATCCATTTACTATTTTTAAATTATCATGAGTATTTATTCCAAGTTCATTATTTAGTTTTGTATCATACCAAACATAGCTATGTACTTCTGATAAGCCAAATTTTTCTGCAAGAAGTTTTTTTGTACCATATTCTAAAGTTCTAATTTCTTCTTTTCTTACTGGTTCTACTTTCCAAAGATTAGTTTGAGGTACTATATTATCATATCCATATATTCTTGATATTTCTTCTATAATATCAGCTTTTGATGATATATCTTTTGTAGCTCTAAAAGTTGGTACATTAATAACTAATAAATCATTTTCTTTAACATCTACTATAAACTTTAAAGAAGTTAGTATATCTACAATTTTATCTAAAGTAAATTCTACGCCAATTTTTTTATTTATATATTCTCTTGATATTTCTATAATTATATTAGGATATTTATTTAAATATAAATCAGAAAAACTTGAACTTACTTTTATATTACTATCTTCTTGTTTTAATACCTTCACAAACCTACCAACTGCTAATTTTGTAAGTTCTGGATCAAGAGTTTTTTCATATCTTGAGCTTGCATCAGTTCTTAATGCAAGTTTACTTGCAGTCTTTCTTACAGTTACAGCATTAAAATTTGCAGATTCCAAAAATAATGATGTTGTGTTATCAGTTATTTGAGTATTTTGTCCTCCCATAACTCCTGCTATTGCAACTGGATTTTTTTCATTATATATCATTAAAGTTCCAGCATCTAAGCTTCTTTTTGTATCATCTAAAGTAATAAATTCTTCTTTATCTTTTAGAGTTTTAACATTTATTGATTTTATAAAATCTTTATCAAAGGCATGCATTGGTTGACCTAATTCTAGCATAATATAGTTTGTCATATCAACTAAAAGACTAATAGGCCTTAGTCCACAATATGTAAGTCTTGTTTTCATCTTGTATGAAGATACTTTTTTTGTTACATTGTCAATAGTTATAGCAGAATATCTGTAACATTCATCTTTGTCTTCAATATTAATATCAAGTTTTTTTAGCTCGTTATATTTTTCTAAATCTTCTACTTGTAAAGGTTTTAAGTCTCTTTTAGTAATAGCAGCTATCTCTCTTGCAATTCCATAATGTCCCCAAAGATCAGGTCTATTAGTAAGTGATTTATTATCAATTTCATAAACTACATCTTCAATTGGAATTACTTCTTTTATATCAGTACCTAATTTTATATTATCATCTAATATAATAATTCCAGAATGATCTTCACTTATTCCAAGTTCTTTTTCTGATAAACACATACCATTACTTTCATGATCTGCAATATCAGTTTTCTTAATTTTAATACCATTTACTAAACTACCATCTTTAGCAAAAGCAACATTAATTCCTTCTTTTACATTTGGTGCTCCACATATACAATTTATTTTTTCATTACCAATATCTACTAATAATTTATGTAGTTTCTTATAATTTTCAACATTTTCTACAGATACTATTCTACCTACAACTACATCTTTGGTATCTTTACCATATTCTACAATCCCTTCTACCTCAGCAGTAGACATTGTAAATTTATATATTAAATCTTTTACATCTATACCTTCTAAATCAACAAAATCTTTTATCCAATTTATTGAAATAAACATATTTTACCTCCTCTATTTTATATACATTTGTTTTAATGCTCTAAGATCACCAGAATTTAAAATTCTTAAATCATTTATACCATATTTCATCATTGCAAGACGAGAAAGTCCAAGTCCAAAGGCAAAACCTGAATACTTTTCAGGATCAATACCTCCCATTTTTAGTACATTTGGATGAATCATTCCACAAGGACATAATTCAATCCAACCACCATGTTTACATACCTTACAACCTTTACCATCACAATAAATACATTTAATGTCAAGTTCAAAACCAGGCTCTACAAAAGGGAAATATCCAGGTCTTAACCTTACTTCTACCTCTTTTTTGAATATCTCAGATAAAAGAGTCTTCATAAAATATATTAAATTTGCAATAGATACATCTTTATCTATCATCATACCTTCCATTTGAAAGAATGTATTTTCATGAGATGCATCAAGTTCTTCATTTCTAAAGCATCTTCCAGGAAATATGGCTTTTAAAGGAGCTCCATACTTTTTCATAATTTTATTTTGAGCAGCAGATGTTTGAGTTTTAAGTAACTGTCCATTTTCAAGCCAAAAAGTATCTTGCATATCACGTGCAGGATGATGTTTTGGCACATTTACAGCTTCAAAATTATTATATTCAGTTTCCACTTCATTTCCATCTTCTACAGTAAATCCCATACTTTCAAAAATTTCTTCTAATTCCTTTTGTACTATTGTTATTGGATGAAGAGATCCTATATTTAAATTTGTAGGAAGAGTTAAATCAATTTTTTTTGCATTATTAATTTTATTTTCATACTCTTTTTCTTTTATTTCTTCTTTTTTATCTTCTATTTTATTTTCAATATCTACTCTTAATTTATTAGCTAAAGTTGCTACTTCTTTTCTTTTTGTTTCTTCAACACTTTTTAAATTTTTAAGTATATCTATTATTTTACCTTTTTTACCTAAAAATTCAACTCTAATCTCCTCTATACTAACACTAGTTTTTGCATTTGCAATCTTTTCTTTTACCTCTTTTTCTATACTACTAATCTTATCTATCATACTTTCCTCCTTATATATACAATAACAAAAAAAACATTTCGCCCTAAAACATAGGACGAAATGCTAAATTCCGCGTTACCACCTAAATTCATTTAACAATTTACTAAAGTTAAATGCACTTAATACAGCTATAACAGGCTTACCTGATTTTTCCTACTATAACATTAACATTTCAGAAAAACACCTCCAAAGTGAAATTTCAGTAAAGGAATATTTGCAAACTTACAGCCCATGATTTGCATTCTCTATAACATCCTATCTCTACCTACTTTGCTTTATCAACGGTTTTAATATATCCACATTACTAGCATTATACAACTAAAATATTCACTTGTCAACTCCCTCAGGGCTAACTTTATAAAATTTTGATGATGTATTATTTATTTTATCTATATTTACATTTATGCAAACTCCATTTTTGTATAACTATATAACTAATTTATCTGACAGTGGTCAGTTTGTCTTTATATAAAGCCTAGGACGCAGGCCTATAACGTCATCAGAAAGACTGCTACCATAGTTATAACGATACGACACTGGACAATCCTTAGCACTATTATTGCAACTTCCACCACGACGAATGCGATCCGAGCTATTTTTCTCGTTCGTCCATTCCCATACATTTCCTGCTAAATCATATATATTTTTTGTCTTCCATTTTTCTGAATATCCAGCTGTTTGTTTTGTACCTGCTCCTACAACATTTGCAGGAGGTTGTGAATCATAATAATTTCCATAAAATCTACTATCTGTTAAACTTGAACCTTCAGCTATCTTTTTTACATCATCTTCTATCCAGTGACACGTTGTATCCCATGCTTTCCCTGTTAATAGTCCTGTTTGTACATAACCATTACTTATCATTTGTTCTGCACTTTTCTTTGCATTATTATAAGATATATCTGTCCAAACTACTGCTCCTTTTTTTGATACTGGTATTCCTACTCCATTAAAAGGTGCACTTTCTCCTTCCGGAACACCTGCCTCATATCTTCCTATATAAAAGCCTCCGTATTTTGCTACATCTAATGTTTCATCTGTGATTCCATCAGGCAAATCATCATCAGATGTATTTGATTCACTTGCATCATAATAACTTGGAAAACTAAAATCTTTTTTGTAATCATTTATATCATCTACTGGTATCCATACAAATTCATTATCATTTTCATCTTTTATTACTGTTCCTGTCTCTTTTGTACCTTCTACATATGTAAATCCTTTTGGTACTGGTACTCCATCATCTGTCATTTCTCCTATATAGTTTTCCCATCCGTCTGGCACTGGTATCTTTGCTTTTTTTCCTATTCCTAATTCTTCTAGCCATTTTTTCTCATTTTCTGTTACGTTATCTTCTTTATATATTAATTCATCGTCTTTTACATATAACTTTTTATCATAATCTTTTGTAAAACTTGGTATGTATTCTTTAATTTTATCAAAATCTGTTGCATTAAATTTATCATTCCTATTTTCTTTTTTTGTTACATAATCTTTTGATACACTTAGTGCAAGTTCATCTTGGAAACTTCTTACATCTTCCATAAATCTTGCCTTTCTTGCACTTTCTACTGGATTATTTTTACTTAATGTTAGTATTAC
>CANRGL010000002.1 GCA_947630145.1 uncultured Clostridia bacterium
TAAAAAAATATATAGATTAAACAAATATTATCAGAATAAAATATTTTCAAATTAAATTAGATATATTTAAACAAAAAATTTACTTTTTGTAAATACATTCGACAAAACTTGTTAAATTTAGTGTAACTTCGACAAAAAATATTAATCAAAATACATTAAGAAAAAACTTGCTAAATAAAAAGTTCTTCTTCAATATTATTGATTAAATAAATTGTGGAAGAACTTTTTTATACTAAAAATTATAACTTATTTACTATGTACATATTCATCATCTATTTTACCTAATATTTCTTCTAATATATCATCTAAGGTAAGTATTCCTATAATTTCATTTTCTTTATTTCTTACTATAGCAAGATGCATCTTGTTTTTTCTCATTTTCATATATATTCTATATGCCGTATCTTCACCTGATACTTCAAGTGGTTTTCTTAATATATCTTTAATTTTTATTTTCCCACTCTTTAAATCTTCATAATTATGCAAAGTATCTTTTACGTACAAAGCTCCAATAATTTCTGTTTTTTTAATGTTATATACTAATAATCTAGAGTAAGTAGATTTTCTAAAAGTATCCATTATTTTTTCAAGTGAATTGTTAATTTTTATATATGCCATCTTATTTATTGGTGTCATCAATTTTGATATACTAACATCAAATGATATAGAAACTTTCTCAATTATATCTTTTTCTGTTTTATTTATACTTCCTTTGTGATATTCTATGTTAGTAAAATGTTTAATCTCATCTTTTTTGTATAACTCATCTTCTTCTTTATCTTTTCTTTTATGATATGAATCATCTAGTATTGTCGCTATAAAAGATAATGGAAAAAGAATTGTTGATACAATACCAAATAAATATATAGCAACTTTATTTACTTTCCTATTTTTTGCTGTTAATACTAAATGTTTTGGAATATATGTTCCAAGTATCATTGTTATATATGTTGCAATTACTGTTACAATTAAAATAGTTAAATATTTAATAGAATTAAATGTTATGTATGAAAATTTAGTAGAAAGATCTGAAACTAATGGAACACCCCACTTTTCCACAACAATTCCAGAAATTATAAATTCTAAGATTGTAACAGATAATTCTGTAGTAATTGCAGCTTTACCAGGATTTTTAACAATTTTTCTTAAAGGTTTGCTAAGTCCTGCAAATTTACTTTTATCAAACATATTAATATATGTAGATCCATACATTAATATCATTATTAATACTATACATATTGTAATTATAATTATTTCCACTTTTTACTCCTTTTTAATAGTTCCACCAAAAGCTATTAACTTTTAAGTGGAACTATATTTTAATTTTTCTTCATATTATCAATTATCGTTTTCCAAGTATCGTTCATTTCTAAACCTTTTTTCCATGCAGAAATTCCTGCAAGATTATACTTATTTACAACTTCAACTCTCTTTTTTATAGAATTATTATCTTCAATCCATAATTTATATGTAAGAGCACCTTTAGTTATTTGTGCATAATTTTGACCAGCATCTTCGTCCCAAACTGGAGTTATTTTATTTCTATTTACAAAATCCACGCAATCTTGCATAGAATAAACTTCAGTTTCAGGTTTTTGTGTTGCATTTTTCTCTATCCATAATCTTGTGTAAAATGGTATTCCCAAAATCACCTTATCTGATGGTATTTTAGAATCATTTAAAAGAGAAGATATTTGTGTTTCTACTACATTTACAGATGATATTGAACCTGACTCATTTGACCATGTACCTTTTTGATCATATCCCATAAGTACAACATAATCAACAGTATTTCCTATCTTTTCTCTATCAATAGATTTTACAAAATAAAAATCTACTGATACTGTTATTTTTTCATTTCTAAGTATAGAAGTAAGTTCACGCATAAATTGTGCAAATATATCTCTATCTGCATCTTTTATAGATTCAAAGTCAATATTTATTCCATCTATATTATCTTTTTTTGCTATATCTCTTAAATTTTTTATAAAGTTTTCTCTATTATACTCACTGTTTAAAAGTGCAGAAGTTGTATCTGCAGAATAATTTGCAGCACCAAATCCATTATTTATTATTGGCCATAATTTATATCCATATTCCTTTGCTCTTGAATAATAACCGCTACTATAATTAGATGAAATATCTCCACTTGAATTTTTTAATGTATACCATTCAGGAGATACAATATTTACTCCTTCTATTTTTGTGTCTCCTAAAACATCCAAACTATTATTTTGTTGCCAAAACATAATAATTTTTTCTTTATTACCATTATCTTCATTATTTTGGTTATCTTCTTTTTCATCTATATCTAAGTTAACATTATTTTTTGATATATATCCTACAACACCTTTATCAGTTTTTATTTTATACCAACTATTATGATTAAGACTATCTTTATATACTGTTATTTTATCATCTTTATTTAAAGAATCTACTACTTTAGATTTTGTAGATATATCAGAATAAACATTTACCATGTTATATTTTAATGGAATATCACTTGTACTAATTTTATCAATAACAATAGTATTAGTTTTTTGATTATATTCAGTTTTTATACCATAATCTGATTTTACAAGATTAATATCAATATATGGTTGTCCATCAATCAATTTAGCAGGTGTAGTTATATCAGAATATTCAAAATTTGTAGACATCTTGTTATCATCTATTTTAAATTTTATAACTTTATCAGATGTAGTAATAATGACTTTAGTTGCAATACTATCATAGAATATATCTTTATCGATTAGCTTTGATATAGTGTCTAAAGATATATATACACCTCCATTTTCTACAAATGGAGCATAGTTTGTTTTTATATTATCTCCATATATAACAAGACTTGAATCTTTTGCATTAATGCTTTCACTTTCTATATAATTTATATTTAAAAATACTACTAATAATATTACCGAAAATATCAATGGTAGTATTAATCTTTTTACTTCTTTCATGAATAATCCACCTCAATAAATATATTATACAATATATTTTTTAATTTGTGAATAATTAAAAATAAAATAAAAAAAATAAAAGTTATTTTTATATACACAAGATACAAAAATAACTTTATATTATTATTTGTTATATAATCTATTCATATTTTTCTAATAATTTGTTATATAAATATACAAAATTCATTGCATTTGATGCTTTAATTAAAATAGTCATATTTTTATCTATAATATTTTCAAGTAACGCTATTGCTTCATCATTTGTATTTACACTATATACATTATTTTTATCCATACCCATATTGCAAGCACTAATAGCTATATTGTTTGCATCTTTTCCCACTGTAATAAGTAAATCAATATTGTTACTATATACACATTTTCCAACATTATTATGGATTT
Source organism: uncultured Clostridia bacterium (assembly GCA_947630145.1). GTDB lineage: Bacteria > Bacillota > Clostridia > TANB77 > CAG-465 > CAG-465. The sequence continues at coordinate 3,363 of CANRGL010000002.1, forward strand.
CATTTGAAAAACTTCCAAGTTCTCCCATATTTCCAAGTACAGCTATTTTCTTTTTATTATTAAATGTTGCTAAAAATTCTAAAGCTGCCTTCATTGAATCATAACTTGCATTATATGAATCATTTATTATAGTAATATCATTTTTTAATTCTTTTATTTGCATTCTGTTTTTAGTCAAACTAAAGTTTTTTATACCATCTAATATATCTTGTATATCTATGCCAAGTTCAATTCCAACAGATATAGCACATAAACTGTTATATACAAAATGTTTACCTGAAACAGGAACATATACATTATATATTTTATCATCTATCTTTATATCAAAATTACTTCCATTGCTATTTGTATTTATATTAAATGCCATTATATCGGACTTATTATCTATTCCAAAATTTTTAGTTTTATATTGCTTAAACATTTCTTTATTTAAGTTTAGCATGTCATTATCATTATTGTATATAAATCTACCTGTTTTTTCCATTCCCTCAAGTATCTCTAATTTTGCTTTTAATATGTTTTCTCTTGATCCAAGATTTCCAATATGTGAAGTGCCAATATTAGTTATAACAGATATTGTAGGTTTTGCTATATTTGTAAGATAAGAAATTTCACCTTTATGATTCATTCCCATTTCTATTACCATTGCTTCATGACTTTCATTTAATCTAAGTACTGTAAGAGGAAGTCCTATATCATTATTTAAGTTTCCAATTGTTTTTAAAGTATTATACTTTTTTGAAAGAACACTTGCAATCATATCTTTTGTACTAGTTTTACCAACACTACCTGTTATTCCTATTACAGGTATATCAAATAGAGATCTTTTATACTTTGCAAGAATGCCTAAAGTTTTTATTGTATCTTCCACAATTACTATATTTCTATCTTTATATTCTTCTAAAGTTTCTTTATCAATTGTTATATCCTGAAGTATGCATGTAGTAGCACCATTTTTTAGTGCCTCTTTATATAAAGTATTTCCATCTATTTTTTGGCCTTTTATTCCAACATAAGTATCATTTTTTTCTATTTTTCTTGTATCAGTTTTAAAATTAACACATATATTTTTTTCATTTCCACATAAAAGTTTTCCATTACATTTATTTAAAATATCTAAAATAGTTATCTCTTTCACGACAATCTCCTTTAATATATTTTATTATTTTAGGTTATGATTATAACTAATTAATACAAATTATATGAAATAAAGCAATTTATGCTCTAACTTTATTTATATAATTTAATATAAACTCTGAACATTCATCTACTAAATTATCTAATTTTTCTTTTTTAAATAGTATTAATGCATTTGACTTACCTGTTTTTGTAGGCATAGTTAAAGAGTTTAAATAATTAATTAGTTTTACAATATCATCTTTTTCAACTTTAAAAGTTTCTAGTTTTTCAAGTGAATTAAAAATATCAGATGTATATGAATAATTACACTTTTCTAAGTTTATGGTATCGCCATATGAGTTAAAATCTTCTTGTTTTATTCTAGTCATAGTATTTTTATTACAATTTAATATCTCATCTTTTTTTGTTTTTATACCACATACTTCTCCCTTTTCATTGATTATAGTGCAATTTGTATATGTATATTTATTAAAAAAGTAATCTGCCATTAAATGACTAAGATATCCTAGAATAATTATATCATCTAATTTGTTTATATGTATATTCTTAAACATCTCATAATTTGGCAAACAAAACTGGGCACCATTTATTATAGTATTAGTACCATAATGATTTGTATTATAGTCTATTACCTTAGACATGTTTTTTATAATATGTCCAGAATACATATCAGGCAAAATATTTCCTATCATGAATTTATCTTTATCTTCATAGATATTTAATTTTTCTTTTATATTATTGGCTATTTTTAAATGTATTTTCCAAGATGGCATATTTTTCTCCTTTCATTTAATTATTATATTTCTAAAACATCAAGAGGTGTATAATTTGCCATAAGTCTTTTAAAGCCAAATTTATCAAACATTATTTCAAGTTTAAAATCATCACCCTCTGGCTCTATTTTTTCTATATAACCTTCACCAAACTTTTTATGTTTTACTCTCATACCAACTGTATAATTAATATTTTTATTAAGTTTAATTACATTATTTGAATTTCCAGTAATATTTTTAAGGAAATTATCTACGCTCATTCCAAAATTTGCTTTTTTAGAAGTTTTAGCATCTATTTTTCCGTATCCACTATCTAAATGTGAAAGGATTCCTTCTACTTTTGCATATTCTTTATCTAAGTAATTTTCTTGTTTTCTTTTATTTTTATTAATATTATCTTTTGAAGACTCATCTAAAAGATCTTCAGATATTTCATTAACAAATCTTGATGGATATGAATATGTTGTCATACCATATAACGTTCTTTTACTTGTATTAGTAAGAAATAACTTTTCTTTTGCCCTAGTTATTCCAACATAACAAAGCCTTCTTTCTTCTTCTGTAGATTCGTCCTCTTCAATTGATTTTTTCGATGGGAATAGACCTTCTTCCATACCAACTAAAAATACTACATTAAACTCTAACCCTTTTGCACTATGCATTGTCATTAATGTAACTGCTTCAGTGCCTTTTTCTAAACTATCTACATCTGAAACTAAAGCTATGCTATCTAAAAAATCTGCTAAAGTATTATCTGCATTTTCTTTTTCAAATTCCATAGCAACACCTATAAATTCCATAAGATTTTCAAATCTCATTTCATTTTCTTTATCTTGAGTTTCATTAAGCATTGCTTCATATCCAGAATTTTTAAGTACTAATTTTATAAATTCAGAAACAGGCATTGAATCTTTTTTTGATATTAATTCTTCCATCATTTCCCTAAACATTATTATATTTCCTGAACTTCTAAGTGTTTTTAAGTTATCGCTATTTTTAATTACTTCATATATTGAAGTATTATTTTTTGTTGCCATTTCATCTAACTTATCTAAAGCAGTATTACCTATTCCACGTTTAGGTTCATTTATAATTCTTCTTAAAGATATGTTATCATTAGGATTTTGAATAAATTTTAAATAACTTGTAATATCTTTAATTTCTTTTCTAGAATAGAATTTTATTCCTCCTATAAGTCTATATGGTGTACCAGATCTCATAAAAACTTCTTCTAATACACGTGCTTGTGCATTAGTTCTAAATAAAACTGCAAAATCAGAATATGTTTTATTTTCTTTTTTGCATATTTCATCTATCTTGTCTACTATATACTCTACTTCTTCATATTCATTTGGTAAAGTATTATATACAATTTTATCACCAGTCTTATTTTCTGTCCAAAGTTTTTTATCAATTTTAGATTTATTGTTTTTTATAACTTGATTTGCAGCTTCAAGTATATTTTTAGTACTCCTATAATTTTCTTCTAGTTTTACTATTTTAGCATTTGGAAATTCTTTTTCAAAATTTAATATATTCGAAATATCAGCTCCTCTAAAGCCATATATACTTTGTGATTCATCACCAACAACGCATATATTCCCATGTGATGCTGATAAAAGAGATATTAATAAAAACTGGATTTTATTAGTATCTTGATATTCATCTACCAAGATATACTTAAATTTATTTTGATAATAATGTAAAATTTCAGGATTATTTAAAAATATTTTTACTGTAAGCATTATTATATCATCAAAATCAATTGAATTATTATTTTTTAGAAGTTGTTGATATGCTATGTATATTTGTGCTACTTTTTCTTTTCTAAAATCCCCTTTTGCTTCAGCTAAATATTCTTCTGGTCCTTTCATATTATCTTTTGCTCTTGATATTTCATATTTTATATATGATACTGGATATTCTTTATCTGATATATTTAGTTTTTTTAATACTTCTTTTATTACTTTTTCTTTATCTAATTCATCAAAAATATTAAAATCTTTTGTATATCCAAGTGTTTCTATTTTACTCTTTAATATTCTTACACAAACAGAATGAAAAGTTCCAAGCCATATATCATTTGCATTTTCTTCAACTAATGATAAAACACGTTCTTTCATTTCCTTTGCTGCTTTATTTGTAAATGTAATTGCTAATATTTCCCATGGTTTTACAATATTGTTTTCTAGTAAATATGCTATTTTGTATGTTAATACACGTGTTTTTCCACTGCCAGCTCCTGCAAGTATTAAAAGAGGTCCATCAACATAGCTTGTAGCCTCTTTTTGTTTATCATTTAACCTATCTAATAAATTACTCATATATTTCCCCTTTTTAAACTTCCAACATATTATATCAATTTTTTGTATAAAGTTCAATTATTTTTTATCATTTAATTCTAAAATTCCACCATAGTCTATAACGTCAAGTCCTTCAAAATCAATGATACTTAAATTTCTTTTTTCTATATATTCTTTTATTTTTCCTGTTTTATCTATTTTTTTTAAATCTCCAAATATAACTATCTTATCTTTTATTCTAGCGATGCACCCTCCAATAAATCCAGACATATCTGAATATTTACCATTATTTTTAAGTAATTTGATATCTAATTTTTCTTCTAATAAAAGTACATCAATATTATATTTTTCAAGTATTGTAGCTATTTTTTTATCTGTTAATATTACACTTTTATCATCTATTACTGCAATACTACAATTACTATATCCTTGATTTATATTTATAGCATTTAATTTTTCTTCTTTTATAACATCCATAATTTTACTATCTGTATATTTAAAATTATGAATAACATTATTTCCTACGCAACAAACATTGTATGGTACATCAAAGGGATATTTGCTTCCTACACTAGATTTTCCACACACAATATTTTTACTAATAAAATTATATTTTTTATTTCCAATACTTTTATATAAATTATTTTCTAATATGATTTTATCTTTTATCTTACAAGCAAATATATCAACATGACTAGATATTTCTTCATATACATTATTGCTTTCTTTTATTTCTATTATTATATATCCTAATTTTTTTAAGAATTCCTTTTCTATTTTTCTCATTTTGCTATCAATAAGTATGTAGTTATCCACATTATCACCAAACATATTATATCAAAATTTATATTTTTTTCAATCATTACTTATGTATTTATAAAATAATAAAATTTTAAAATATCTTGAACATTTTTATTGAGAATTCTTAGTAATAAACTGAACATTATTACTAAGAATTCACACATTACTTATGTATTTATAAAATAATATATTGACAAATAACTAGACGTAGTTATAATATATATATGGAGGTAATATTAATGGGAAGAGGAAAATATGATACATGTGAAAATTGCATAAACTATGATGAAAGAAGAGGAATATGCACATTAGATAGAAGTGAAGTAGATGAAGATGATTGGTGCAAACATCATAAAAGTGAAGATGAAGATTAAGATCAACAAATTTTACATAGCGTACAAGGCGCCTAGATAATTTCTAGACGCCTTTGATTTTTATAACAACCCTATACTTTCGAACTTTATTAAATTAATATCAGGACCGTCATTCATATTCCTAGGAATAAAAATGACAATCTCCTTAAGATCAGATCTAAGTTTAGGTATTTCGATATCAAAATTATTGGGTACACGTTCTCCCAAAATTATAATATCTTTTGAATCTTCTGGTGAACCATTGGATTTTTCTGTTTTAAATTCAACAGTAGCATAGATGCTTTCAGAAGATGATGATACAATACTCATTTGTATTCTTTTTATAGAACCAAAATCTGCATCAACGCCATCTCTAATAGCAAATCCAATACCTACCGGCTTAGAAGTAAAATCAATTGGAAATATAGCTCCTTTATATACCCTGCAGATCTTACCAAAATCATCACCTCCAAATGAAAATGCGAACATTTTTTCTACTCGTTGCATAAAAAATCCTCCTTAAATTTGACTTGGATTTAAAATTTCTTACATAAGTATTATATCATAATTATATAAAAATGTCAATATTTAAACAGTATTTAAACTCTTTTTTTACATAATATAGACAATTAACGTTATAAGTTTCGTTCATACAAAATCCCATTTTCATTTATTTATAATTCAGAAGAATTCTCATCTATTTTAAATCACTTTCTTCACTTAACCAAATAGCAATATCAACTATATCTATTCCTTCATATTGATAAGTATCATGTTTTGTTCTTGCTATTACTACTTTTGGATACGCATCTTGTATCTTTAATAAAGAGTCTATTTCTCTTTTGAATGTATTCTCATTACTTATATCATCAGATACTTGTATATAAATTTTTTTGCCTTGTTTTTGTGCTACAAAGTCTATTTCTTTTTTATATAAAGTACCTACATAAACTTCATAGCCTCTTCTTAATAATTCTATGGCAACAATATTTTCAGAAATTCTACCATAATCCATATGCTTGTACCTAGCATTGCATATCTAAAAGAAAGAATATATTACAAAATATATATTAAATAAATAGATAGATAGACAATGGCACACATGTAAACATGTGTGCCATTGTTTTACCCATTAGCGAGGATTTTGCTCATCGTGGAGAGTGCACCAATCATGGTACAGTGCTACTTTTTCCTGAGCAATTTTTGCTTGTTCTTGCAATTCCCCCAGAGAAGTTGCTGTCAAAATGGTGTTCAAAGACAATCCTGTAGGAGAATTATCATACAAATATCTACCTACAACCACATCTCCACTGTCCAATCGCCGATGCAATTCATCCAAATGAGGATACACTTTCTTTACTCTGTTTTTGAAATCTTCTGGATAAAACATACTATTGTCCTCCTATAAAAAAATATTTTTTGCTATGTGTAGTCTTACCTAAGATGAAAAAATAGAAAACTACACTTGTATAATATTATTATACATTATTTTACATAAAATTTCCTCCTTAAATTTAACTCAGATTTAAAATTTCTTACATAAGTATTATATCATAATTATATAAAAATGTCAATATTTTTAGCAATATTTAAGTTCTTTTTTTACATAATATAGGCAATTAAAGCTATAAATTTCGTTCATACAAAATCCCATTTTCATTTATTTATAATTCAGAAGAATTCTCATCTATTTTAAACCACTTTATTTACTTAACCAAGTAGCAATATCAACTATATCTATTCCTTCATATTGATAAGTATCATGTTTTGTTCTTGCTATTACTACTTTTGGATACGCATCTTGTATCTTTAATAAAGAGTCTATTTCTCTTTTGAATGTATTCTCATTACTTATATCATCAGATACTTGTATATAAATTTTTTTGCCTTATTTTTGTGCTACAAAGTCTATTTCTTTTTTATATAAAGTACCTACATAAACTTCATAGTCTCTTCTTAATAATTCTATGGCAACAATATTTTCAGAAATTCTACCATAATTCATATTGCTTGTACCTAGCATTGCATATCTAAAAGATTGATCTGCTAATAATATTTGTTTTGTGTACTCAATAATTTCTTGCCTTTTATATCGTATCTTTTAACTTTATAGAAAGCAAAAGAATTACACAAATACTCTATATAATTATTGATTGTTTTATCTGTTATACTAACATTGTTTGAATTTAAAACATGTGCAATATTATTAGCAGATGTTAAATTTGAAACATTATCCATTAAGAAGTCTGTTAAATTTTGAATTATATCTGTATTTCTTATTTTATATTTTTGATTTATATCTCTAATTATTAAAATATTAAATACATCTTTTATATACTGATACTTTTCTTCTTGTGTTTTATACAGATATGAACCAGACATTCCACCTTCATATACATATTTGTCAAAAGCTTCTTGTAAATTATTTTACTCATAATATTTTTGAAATTCCTTAAATGAAAATGGATATACTTCTACTTTAAAAGTTCTACCTGTAAATAATGTTGATAAATCACTACTCATTAAGAATGCATTAGATCCAGTTATATAAATATCATATTTTTCTTCTGCATGAAATCCATTTATTGCTTTTTCAAAACCTTCACACATTTACACTTCATCAATTAATATGAAATTTTCAACTCCTTCTTTATAGTTTGATTCAACATATTCTACTAAAGCATTATAATTTTTTAAATTTTCAAATTTTGGTAAATTATAATTTATATGAATAATATTATTCCTATTCCGAAAAATCAAGTTTTTTTCTTTTTTTCGGAATAGGAATTTTTAATTCTGTTATTATTTCTGTATTTCAACCATTATTTTTTTAAGGTTATTATCATTTTTGATACCACACTTTTTTAATATCCTTACTATTTATATTTTTAGGAGTCCTAATACCTTCTTGTCCTCCAAAAAAGGGAATTGCATATACTATTGTATATTGACAAATTAATGTATTCTTATAATTCCATTCAATAAATTCAATTAATTTCTCTTTATTGGTTTTATTGCTTTTATATATGCTAGCTAAAGCTAGCTTTTCACATTCATGTATTCACTGGTGTTAATCTTTATATGAAAAATTAATATTTCTATTATAATTCTTTATTTTTGTAATTTTAGGAATTTCTTTATTTTCACTATATAAAACATTTTTCCAAATCATTGATGGATAATCTTCTATAATCGTTAAAAATCTATTTAGTTCTTGATTAATAATTCTCTTATCTTTTTTAGTTGAGTAATATTCTTTTAAAGCAAAGCCTAAACTTATCTGAAATTGATTATCCTACAATATAGAATTATAAGAGAAATTACAATCATACTATTATTATCCCTTAATATTCCATTTGTAGTATATTCATTTAAATATGAAACGATGTTTCTGTCAAATATAACAAACTTATTTTTATTATTTATTATAACATATCTTTTTTCTTAAGGATAAATGTGATAATAGCAGTTACAAGTATTGAAATTATTATTATGCTATAAAAGCCTAGCGTACCTGTATTAAATGGAAATTGTACATTCATACCTAAAAAACTTGCTATCATTGTTGGTATAGATATAACAAGAGTAATAGAAGTAAGCCATTTCATAACAGTATTTAAATTATTTGATACTATAGTACCAAACATATCGACAATACCATTTAATATTTCACTATATGTCTGAATCATTTCTATTGCCTGTCTATTTTCTATAAGTGTATCTTCAAGAATATCTTCATCTTCTTCATATAATGGCAGCACTTTTCCTTTTTTTAATTTTTCTAATACTACTTGATTTCCTTTTACAGAAGCATTAAAATATACCATCGTTTTTTCAAATGTAACCATCTTTAATAATTCCTTATTATCCATTGTTTTTAACATCTGATTTTCAAATTTATCTAAGTCTCTATTTATATATGTAAGATATCTTATATAATCTTGTGCTATACTGTACAATATCTGGAAAGTAAATCTTGATTTTTTTTCTGTTTGCACACCAAATTTATTTTCACTTAAAACTTTATATACAGAATTAATTCTAACTTGAGATATGGTTATAAATATTTCATCTCTTACTATTATCATACCAAGTGGCATTGTAGTATAAATTTTTTGATTATCTTTCATTTCTGTTGCAGGTGAGTCAACAATTATTAATATTGAATCATCTTCCATATCAATATGGGCCTTTTCAGCTATATCAAGAGGATATCTAAGTAAGTGTTCTTTTATTCTTACTGATCTACTAATTTTCCTTATTTCATTATCCGTAGGGGAAACCATATTTATCCAACAACCTTTCACAGGTTTTTCAATTTTATTAAAATTTCTAGATTTTTGATCTGTTATATATATATCTACCATTATAATTCCCCCTTCTTTACAATATTATAATTGTATAATATTAGTCTAATTTTGTCAATATTTAAACTAAATACTTACATAGTAAGCACACCATTTTTACTATCAATTATAAGTAAAACTTTTTCCTCTTTACCAGTATTTGCATTAATGTATATTAAAAACTCTCTATTATCAATTTTTCCTTTAAATTCATATGTTAGTATCTCAGTATTATATTCAGTAGGTATAATAGCTATATCAGAAGATATTATTTCAATTTTGCTATTAATAGTCTTTCTTGCAACACTTTCTGATATTTTAGGTGTAATATTTTCCCTTAAAGTATGATTAAATATATATCCTCCTGCCTCTACTCCACAAATTTCTCCATCATCTAAAGCAACTTTTACTTTTACTAAATCAGGATATAGAAAAACTCCATCTTGCACTGCCGCGTAGTTTATAACGGCTATATTTTCTGTTTTTTGGTAATATGTATCTTTTACATCATCTATACCAATTTTTTTAAGAAACTCTAAACCTTTTTGCTTTGCTTCTTCTATACTTAATTTTTCTTCTTTTACTCTTTTATCTCCTATCATAAGATATAGCTTACAACCCTTTTTTGTAATACTTATACTTCTTTTTTTCTCTATATTTTTTAAACTTACCTCAAAATTATATAAATCTATTCTTCCATTTGACTCTTCTTTTAGTTTTATATCTTCAACATTTTCTTCACCAAAGATTTCATTTATATACTTTTTTGCTTGATCTTCTGAGGTATCATAATCTTCTAAACTTTTAGGAGTCTGAGTTAAAATGTGGTCTGAAAACGCACCGTCATAAATTAATCCCTCATAATTTTGAAAGGCTTTACTTACCTTTGCAATACTTGACATACTTTCGCCAATTTGTATATTTGACAATTCTTCATTTCCTCTTTTTTCTAACTCATCCCATTTTATTACTCCATCATTTAAATCATCATATATATCTTGCATAGATTTTGAAAGTTCTTGAGCTTTTCCATATATATTTTTTATACTATCATATTCTTCATCTGTTATTTTTTCTTCTGAAATATTTTGTTTCATCAAACTATATGAAAAATCACTTACTTGTGTAAGATATTTAGAAGCATTTGATAAAGCATTTTGAGAGACAGGTATTGCCTCTAAGCTCTCCTTTGCAAGATTTGCCTGTTTCCATATATCTGCAAGTGTTACTGATGTCATTTTTGGAGTTGAAGTAACAAGTAACTTTGCAAGATCTACCTCAACATTATTTATGTATGATACTGCAGAATACATTGATTTATTATATTCATCTTGCGTAGAGTTTTTAGCTCTTTTAAAATTATTTGTCATTTCAAGTGAGAAAATTATCAATGCACCAAATATCATAAAAACTACTACTTTAGCAATTCTTGGGTCTATTTTTCTTTTTAATTTATTTATTTTTATCTCTAATTTTTCTATCATCATTTTGCCTCCCCAAGTGAAAATTTATGTTCTCCAATTGTTGCTACAACTGGAAGTGAGAATAACCATTTACTTTTTGTTTTAGATGGGTTATAAAAATAAAGTGCACCATTAGTGGGATCAGAACCATTCATAGCATCTTGTGCCGCTTTATATACAGTTGAATTTTCTTCTATAGGTGCATTAAATTGACCATCTTTTATACATGAAAACTGATCTTTTTGATAAATTACACCAGCAATAGTATTTGGAAATTTTGAGCTTTTTACTCTATTCATTATAACAGCACCTACTGCAACTTGCCCTTCATATGGTTCACCTCTTGCTTCTCCATTTATCAATCTAGCAAGTAGTTTTACCATATCATCTCCACTAGGAGTATTTGTACTTGTTGAACTTTCTTCTTGTTTTTTACCATCCATATCTGATATAACGCTTATTATACTATTACTTATATACTTTTTAAAATCAGAAAAATTAAATGAAGCATATAACAAAAAAGTAAGTAAGATTATTGATGCTAAAAAAAGTACATGTTCTCTTTTAATTTGCATAATTTTTACCTCCAAATAAAAATTAGTATTATTTTCTGCAAAATTAAAATTAAATATGCACTTAATTTATTTTTAAAAAATATAATGTATAACAATTAATGCTAAAACACCAGGAATTCCTAATGTTCCAGATATAACAGCAGTTACTATATTAAATGGAATGTGAAGTCCAATATTTTCTCCAAATATATTAGTAATAATTATTAAAATAATACCTATAGCTATGTTAATTAGTAACTTTAATATTTTTTTAAAAGGCCAAGAAAATATTTTTGCAACTATAATAACAGCTATAACACATAGACAAAATATAACATATTGCATAATATATACCCCCATATAATAATACATTATACTTGTCTAATATTATTTTTATGCTAAATATTTTTTAATTTTGATTAGTGGAATTTTTAACTTTAATAAAGTATAAAAAATCGAAGTGAATATTCACTTCGAAATTTTTTACATTTTAAGATTATGCTTGTGGTCCTTGATATTCAGCACTTCCAAATGCAAGTATACATTCAAATATGAAAGATAGGAATACAAGTCCTACAGCAAATCCACCGCCTTTACCAAATGCTTTTGCAAGTTTAATGTTCATTAATACTGCAACAACGATATTAGCAATTGGAACTAATAATAGTAATACCATCCAAGGTGATAAACCAACTATCTTAAATAATGTTATTATATTATATATTGGTATTATTGATTTCCATCCTGCTTCTCCAGCTTTTGTAAATATTTTAAACATAGCAATAATTGATATTATAGCAATTATAATAGTAGTTACAAGATAACTTATGCTAAATTCAAATGAATTAGCTGATGAAGATAAGACTTCAGTATAAACATTATTATACATATTATATTCACCTCCTCTTAAAGAAAAATAATTAATACAAAATATAGAATACTAAATTCTATGTTATTATTATACAATTAATTAAAAAAATTGTCAAATTTTATTTTTTTGTAAATATTTTATATATTCTATCATATAATTTATTAAATAAAATTTTTAAATACTTACAATTGGAGGTAATTTATTATGATTGGTGAAACTTATCAATTAGAAAATGGTTTTTGGATTTATTCTAAAGGGACACTTTTTGATCTAGGACTTAACGATGATTTAATTGTGGCTGACTGCTCAAATTTTTCATATGTATCTGGTTCATTAATAATAACAAAAAAGGAAAATGTTATAACCATAATATCTTCTACACCAATAGATGATGGAAATACAAAAAAGCCTAACATTCTTGCTGAATTTTCCAATTCTAATACAAATATTTTTGCAAACGTTATTATTAAAAATATCTGCTATACAATTGATTATAACTGTCAGATCACAGCATGTCCTGCACATAAAGTCATTCATCCAAAAATAAACTAAGAAAAAATAGAGTTCATTTTAAAAAGTGAACTCTATTTCTATTTTCATTACTATTTTTATTATAATATTCTAATTATATCTTTATATGTAACAAATATGGTCAGTAGTATTAATAATCCCATTCCTATATATGAAATTATCGCTTCTACATTTTCTGATACTTTTTTTCTAGTAATAGTTTCAAATAATACAATTACAACTTTTCCTCCATCAAGAGGTGGAAAAGGCATAATATTTGCCACTCCTACAGCAAGCGATATTATGGCCATAAGGTTTAAGAAACTTATTATTCCATTTGTCTTAGAAACAACTTCTCCTATTCCTACTATACCAGACATATCATTTATTCCAACTTTACCTCTGAACAAATCAACATATGAACCAATTATTCTTGAAACATCATTTACCATATTCAAAATAGCATATTTTAAATTTGTATCTACTATTTGTGTACTTGCTATACCTAAATCAAAATTTTCTTTTTCTTTAGGTGTAATATTTATAGTTGTAGTCTCATTTTTTCTTTCATAAGTCAATTTCATTTCTTTATTTGCATTTTCACGTATTATAGATATAACTTCTGCAGAAGTATTTGTTTTTACATCATTTATACTTACAATTTTATCTCCAGCTTTAATTCCTGCTTCAACTGCAGAGCCTCCTCCTGATACCATATCAATTTCATTAGTAGGATTACCTTCATCATCTATTTTAAATACTACACCTATATTACCAATTTTTGTTACTGCATTATCTAATTCTACTTCTTTTGTATTCCCATTATGGATATATTCAATTTTTACTTTTTGGCCATAACTTACATTTTGATTTGTAAGATCATCAAATATTAAAGTTTTTTTACCATTTATAGATACTATTTCATCTCCTACTTCAAGTCCTGCATTTTGTAATACAGAATTAGGTGAAAATTCTGTTATTTTTGTTGTAGCAGTTTTATATGAAAATGCAATACTTAAAAATATTGCTATTGCAAGGATTGCATTCATAACTACACCTGCAACCAAAATTAATATTTTTTTATACCAACTAATTTTAGCAAATGAGTGTTCACTGTCAGTATTTCCGTCTTCTCCTTCTATTGCACAATACCCACCAAGTGGTATACATCTTAAAGAATACATTGTTCCTTTAAATTGTTTTTGAAATATTTTAGGTCCAAATCCAATAGCAAATTCATTTACTTGAACCTTAAATAGTTTAGATATAATAAAATGTCCAAATTCATGTATTGTTGCAACAACACATATTATTATTAATAATTTTATAATAGTAATTAAAAAAGTTAACAATTATTTTACCTCCATCTTACATAAACATATAGATTTTTAAAATTATATATACTATAGGTGCAACAAATAATATGCTATCACATCTATCAAGTATTCCACCATGTCCTGGCATAAGTGTTCCAAAATCCTTTATTTTACAGAATCTCTTAATAGAAGATGCAGCCAAATCACCGAATTGGCCTACTATACTAGAAACTACTCCCATTAATAATACAATATATATATTTAAATCTATTTTTAAATAATAATTAGATATAACATATATTACAATATATGATAATATTGTTCCTATAATACCTGCAACAAATCCTTCAATTGTTTTTTTAGGACTTATATCAGGGCATAGTTTATTTTTACCAAACTTTCTTCCAAATAAATATGCAAAAGTATCACATGCAAAAGCACCCATAATTACAAACCATATAAATAGTCTACCATTTTCCATCATAAGTATAAGTTTTAGAAACGAAAATAAAAATGGTATATAGAAAATTGAAAGAACTGATATTGCTACATCAATTATATTAACTTTTAACTTAGTCAAAATTGCATATATAAATGTCAAAATTATAATTATAGGAATAAATATTTTAATGAACAATATTATATTACTCGTACTTAAATTAAATTCAAATAAAAATATTGTAAAACAACTTAAATAGCTAAGTATTGGTACTAATTTATATCCTATAGATTTAAAAGCCTTGTTATATTCATAAATACCTAAAATTGATAGCAAAAATATAAATATTGTATCGATTAATGGAATATTTATCCACAATATTGATATAACTAAGGCTATAAGTACTGTTCCAGTAATTACTCTTTTTTTCACTATACTCAAACCTTCCGCTTCTATATTTCCATAATTTCTTTTTCTTTTTCTTCTAATTTCTTATCTACATTAGATGTAAATTTATCTGTTATTTTTTGAATATCTTCTTCGTTTGATTTTAAGTCATCTTCTGTAATTTCAGAATTTTTTAGCATTTTTTTATACTCATCAATTGCATCTCTTCTTATATTTCTAATAGCAATCTTAGCTTCTTCACCTAAAGTTTTTGTTTCTTTAACTAATTGTTTTCTTCTTTCTTCATTTAACTCTGGTAACATCAATCTTAAAGAATTGCCATCGTTTATTGGATTAAGTCCTAATTCTGCCATATTTATAGCTTTTTCACAAGCAGATACCATACTTCTATCCCAAGGTGTAACTAATATTTGCCTTGCTTCTGGTACTGATATTGTAGCTACTTGATTAATTGGACTCATAACCCCATAATATTCTACTTGTACTTTATTTAATATTGCAGGATTAGCTCTTCCTGCTCTTATTAAACTTAATTCTTCTTCTAAATGTTCAATTACTTTTTTCATTCTTTGTTCAATTTGTTCGTATTCCATAAAAAACCTCCAAAAATACACTAATTATTATAGCAATAAAACTATAAAAAATCAAGATAAAGTATTTAAATGACAAATATTTAATTTATTTAATAATATCCATATAAATATTCATCTCTTGCTTTTTTTAATTTTATGACTCTACTTTTTATATATTCTTCTAATTTATTCATAAATTCATCTTTAGGAATCTTCTTTTCAGCCACCATTGTTAGACCTTTTTCCCAACTTGCAGTAAGTTTTGGATTTAACATATCAGGTATAGATTTTTTTACAATATCATAAATTTTTTCTCCTTTTATAGTGGGAGTTAAAATTTGTGTTTTATTATTTATACTAATATATCCTATTCTATCTAACTTTTTTATTATTTCAGCTCTTGTTGCACTAGTTCCTATTCCACTTCCTTTTATTTGTTCTCTTAATTCTTCATCTTCTATAAACTTACCTGCATTTTCCATAGCAAGTATAATTGTTCCTGAAGAATATCTAACAGGTGGTGTTGTTTCACCCTCTTTAATATCAATATCTAAAATATCTATACTTTCACCTTTTTTTAAAGAATTCAATATATCCAAATTATTATTTTTTTCATCGTCATCTTTTTCTTCTTTACTAGACATATTTTCTTTTGTAACTTCTAAATATCCAGGTAAAGTACAAACTTTTCCTGAAGTACTAAACTCCTCATTATCTATACATAATTTAAGAGATATCTTGTTATAACTTGCTGGTGGATAAAAAATACTTAAAAAACGTTTTACAATTATATGATATATATCTTTTTTTAATTTTTCTAGTTTGTTATAGTTTTCAAATCCCTGACCTGTAGGAATTATTGCATAATGGTCTGTTATTTTTTTATCATTTACATATTTAGTTTTTAATAAATTAGTAGAATACTTTTCATCAACCATTTTTTTAATATATTTTTTTATATCTTCATCTAAATTTGATTTATAAAGTCCATTTAAATTTTTTGATATTTCTTTTGCTACACTACTAGATAAAACTCTTGCATCAGTTCTAGGATATGTAACTAATTTTTTTTCATATAATTCTTGAATAATATTAAGTGTTTCATCAGGAGATATTTTAAATTTTTTTGAACATACATTTTGAATCTCAGCCAGATTAAATAAAAGTGGAGCATTTTCCTTTGTCTTTTTCTTAGTTATTTCTTTTATTACTGCAGTATTTGAAAAGTTTTTCATATATTTAATATGTGCTTTTGCATCCTCTTGTTTTTTAAATCCTGTTTCATTATATAATATTGGCATATTATATACTTTGGATTTTTCTGTAGATTGCCATTGTGCCTCAAAGTTATTATTATTGTCTCCAAATTTTCCTATTAGTTTATAAAATTTCTGCTTTTTAAAGTTTCTTATTTCTCTTTCTCTTATTACAATCATTCCTAAAACGCAAGTCATAACTCTACCTATAGATATAACAGCTTTTTTATCATTTAAAGCTCTAGCTAATTCTTTACCATATATTAAAGATAAAAGTCTTGAAAAGTTAATTCCAATTAGATAATCTTCTTTAGCTCTTAAATATGCACTATCTGATATACTGTTATATTCACTTATATCTTTTGCATCCTTAATTCCATTAATTATTGCTTCTTCAGTTTGAGAATCAATCCAGACTCTTTTTTTATTTTTACTTGGATTACCAGACATATCATCTACAAGTCTATAAATATATTCTCCTTCTCTTCCAGAGTCCGTACATATATATATAGTATCAACATCTTCTCTATTTAATATATTACTTACTATATTAAATTGTTTTTTTACACTCTCTATTACTTCATATTTAAAATTTTCTGGTATGAAAGGAAGTGTAGCTAAATTCCAGAATTTTAATTTTTCATCATACACTTCTGGATAACTCATTGTAACTAAATGTCCTACACACCATGTTACAATATATTCATCAGACTCAATATATCCATCATAATTTTTACCGTTTATTTTTAATATTTTTGCAAATTCTCTTGCCACACTTGGTTTTTCTGTTATTATTACTTTTTTCATGTTTACCTCTTTAATATTTAATATTATATAATAATTTATATAAAATATCAATCTAAATTTTATATTATATAAATAAGTAAAGTAAGCTAGATATAATTATTTATACAAACATATAAAAAGGAGTAAAAAAATCAATATTTTTTTTAAATTTCTATTGGCAATTTTAATTGTTTTTATATATAATTATTCTTGATATAGTTTTTGTTTTTCATAGTTAAATTATATAAAAAAAGCTATCTTTTTTTTAATGATTGATAGCTTTTTTTAATGCAAAAATGAGTGAAAATTTTTCACTCATTTTTGGTAGGAACTTCTTTACAGTCCCTTTAAATTGTTATTTGTATATAGCCTGATATAATAATTTCACTATTTCTTCATGGTCATTTTTTAATGCAAGTCTCATAGCATAATTATTATTAGATGAGGGATCTACTCTTTCATCCTTAAGTAGCAATTTTACTACTTCCGTATGACCGTATGCTGAGGCATACCTTATAGCATAATTATAATCTGCTGAAGGATCGACTCTTCTATCTTGCAAAAGCAATTTTACCACTTCTACATGACCATTTGCTGAGGCATAACTTATAGCATAATTATCTTTATCTGACGGATCTACTCTCTTGTCTTGCAAAAGCAATTTTACCACTTCTGTATGACCATTTGATGATGCAATCCTTATAGCATAATTATTATCTACTGAAGGATCTACTCTTTCATCTTTAAGTAGCAATTTTACTACTTCTGTATGGCCACATGTTGAGGCCAACTCTATAGCAGAATTATTATCTATTGAAGGATCTACCCTTTTATCTTTCAAAAGTAATTGTACTACTTCTATATGACCATTTTCTGATGCATACTGTATAGCAAAATTATTAGTTGCTGATGGTTTCAGCAAACTTGAATGTATAGAATGTGAAATAGGAGATATTAAAGAAATGTTATGGTATATATATGAAGATTATTATACATTAATTAATGAAGATATATATACAAAAGCTAATCATTACGATAGATTAGGAACATATTTATTAAATATGCATTCTTTATTATTATCAAAACCAAAAGAAATAAATGAGTTTATAGAAGCTGTTTATAAAGAACGAAAAGCAAGAAATAATGAAAATTCAAAAGAGACAGAAAATAAATCGATAGAAACAACTATATTTTATAATGAAGAAAAAAATGAATTCCAAAGAATACCAGTATATAATAGTATAAAGATGGTAGATGGAAAAATAATATATAGTTAGTATTCAAATTTATATCGAATATACATAGTAGTAGTTTATATTAAAAATAAAAAATATAATTATAGAAGCAAAAAATTTATAACAAGGTCAACTATTGATTTTTATAGTTAATCGCAAAAATAAATATTAGCAGAAATGCTGATATTTATTTTGTATAATTTTATAAATTTTAAGCATATTATATAGTATGATATTTTTTATGCAAAAAACTTGCATAAAAAATTAATAAATGGTATAATATAGAAAATGTTAGGAGGAATTTGTTATGATAACAAGTTTTAGATTTGAAAATTGTTTTGCTTTTGATAAGCAAGTAGAGATGGCTTTAAGAGCAGATATGAGGACAAAAAGATTTTCTTCAAATGTTTCAAATATAAATAAAAATATTAATGTATTAAAATCTGTTGCTATATATGGGCCTAATAATACTGGAAAAACAAGCTTTATAAATTGTATAAGAGCAATAAAAAGAACTTTACAAAATAGAAAAATAATGCTAAATGCTAATATATTTACAAATAGTCCAATTTGTTATGAGTCTATTTCTTTTGTTTTTGAAGGCAAAGAATATTGTTATGAATATAAATTTGATTGTAATCAGCGTTCATATATATATGAGAAAATGGCTGAAATAACAAGAGATCAGCATAAAAATAAAGGTGAAAATGTAATTTTTATAAAAGATACGATAAATGAACATTATGAATGTCCATCGGACTTAAATTTACAAAATGTTTTAAATATAGCTTCTACAAATAATATTCTTATATATACAGTACAAATTGAAAAATTTGAAATTTTGCAAAAAATAAAAGAAATATTAACAAGTGTTGCTAGTAGTATAGAAATTGTTGATATGAATCATATTCCTAATTCAAAGACTATAGAAATGCTAAAAAATAGAAGTATGGAAACTAAAAAAATAGTTGACTTTATTAAGAATGCAGATATATATCTAGAGGACTATAGATATGAAGAAGATATACAATTTGAAATTGATGGAAAAGAAGCTGATGAAAAAGTTTTAAAAAATCAAAATTTTGTAGATCAAATAAAATTAGTTTCAGTTTACAAAGGGAAAGCAGTTCCTAGTATTATTTTTGATTCTTTAGGAACAAGAAAAATAGCAGCACTTGCTAGTTATGTAATAACAGCTATTGAAGAAGGAAAAACATTAATTGTTGATGAGTTAGACAGTAGCTTACATTTTAAAATTACAAGAGCAATAATAAGTATGTTTAACAATGATATAAATAAAAATGCTCAATTAATTGCTACATTACATGACATTAGCTTATTAGATTGTAAAAAAATGTTTAGGAAAGAGCAAATTTGGTTTACAGATAAGAACGATAATGGAACAGAATTATATTCATTAAGAGAATTTAGCTATGATCAAGCAGGTGTTAGAGATACTACAGATATACAAGATAGATATAGCAAGGGAGCTTTTGGAGCTATACCAGATCCAGATTTAATTTCTACACTATTGGAGGTTGATATAGATGAGAAAGTATAGTGGCAAGAAAATTTGTATTATCTGTGAAGGGTATGAGGAATTAGATTATATTGAAGCATTAAAAAATAAAGCTGTTTTTTCAAACAAGTATGATTTTATAACGGTTAATGCTAAGTCAATAAACACTATTATTGCAAGATATCAAGAAAAATACCAATCAGATTCATTTTCATTAGTATTAATATTTTGCGATACAGATAAAGGACCATCTGAAAAGTATAAGAAAATAAAACAAAAAATAAATGAATTTCATGAAGCAGATGTTGCAGATGACATTATTATATTTGGTAATCCGTGTACAATGCAAATCATACTTTCACATTTTGCAGAAATAAAATTAACTAGCCAAAGCAAGTCTGTAAATGCTAAATATATAAAAGAACTAACAGGAATACAAAGTTACAAAGCAACAGATAAACAAAGAAAAGAATTATTTAGCAAAATCAAAAGAGAAAATTATGATGTAATGAAAGAAAATGTAAAAAACTTATCTACAAATGATGAAGAACTATCTAGCACCAACATTTTAAGGTTTATTGAGAAATTTGAGAGTGATGATGATAGTTGGATAGATGAAATAAATAAAAATTTATAATTAAATTTTTATTATAAAATAGTATTTAGCAATATATATAAGTATATATTTTAATAAAATATAAGGAAGGAGATGAAAAGTATACAAAAACAAAGACTAGTAACTCAGGAAAACAGAAAAAAAGATAGTACCTGTAAATGGATACACTAAAAAAGATGAAACAAAAGTAAAATATCATCGCAGATCAACACTAAATTAAAGTGAAGTAGTTCCAAAGTTTAATAACTTTAGAGATTATTTTATCACTATTGTATTATATAAATAAATCTTATTATAACTTAAAAAATGAAAAATTTTATAAAATACCTGATGTAAATGTTAAAATAAAACTGATAGAAAAATTCAAAATAAAATTGATAAAATTCTATCAGTTTTTTGATGTAAAATTTAGTATAATTAATATATCTTTTCTTAAAAAAAAGATATATTAATGTAAGGGGTGGTAATTAAAGAGATATTTAACATATTTCATTTCATGATTTAATAATACGATTAAAGAAAGCACATAGTGAAAATAGATTAGAACAAAGATTAAAACAATTTTGCAAATATAGATTATTAATAATAGATGAAATTGGTTATTTACCAGTAGATAGAGATGGAGCAAATTTAGTTATTATTAAGTCATTTAAATATTCATAGGATCACCTTAATTATAATATATCATAAAAGAAAATAATTATTTTGTAGAAATATAAAAATAGAGTGAATTCTATTTCCACTCTATTTAACAATATAATTTATAATTTTTTAAATATATTTATATTTCTCATAATATATTTTTCCTATTTATATATTCTAATTTTTCACGTATACTTCTTGTTTATTATACTTTGTATGTAATAATTTATGTGCTTTTTTACCATTTGGTTCTTCTAAAAATTCTTTATATAATTTTTTTACTTCTGGATTTTCATGTGATTTTCTATACTTTGCATTTTTATCTGCCTTATATAAAGCTTTTGCACGTAATTTTTTATAATCTACTTTACTTGCTACAATATCACTTACAAGTGGTTGACCTCCTCCATTTATACAACCACCAGGACAAGTCATTACTTCAATAAAGCTATATTTTGATTTTCCTTCTTTTATTTCATCCATAAGCTTAGATACATTTGCAAGGCCTTGTGCTACTGCAATTGTATGTGTTTTTCCTTGTATATCTATTTTTGCTTCTTTTATTCCTTTAAATCCACGTACAGATTTAAATTCAACATTTTTTATTTCTGTTTTATCTAATAAATAAGATACACTACGAAGTGCTGCTTCCATTACTCCACCAGTTGTTCCAAATATATGTCCTGCACCAGTAGCTACTCCTAATGGACTATCATAATCTTCTTCATCAAGAGTTTTCAAATCAATATTTGCCTCTTTTAAAAGTCTTGCCATTTCTCTTACTGTAACTACATTATCAACAGCTTTTATACCATTTTCAAGTTTTAATTCATCTCTTAATATTTCTGCTTTTTTAGCAGAACATGGCATAAGTGCAACAGAGTAAATATCTTTTGGATTAATATTTTCTTTTTTAGCATAATATGTTTTTATAAGTGTACCCAAAATTTCCATAGGTGATTTTGTTGTAGATAAGTGATTTAATAATTCTGGATAGAACTTTTCTGCATAAGTAATCCATCCACTACTACAAGAAGTAATCATTGGTAGATTTCTATTATTCTTTAATCTTTCAATAAATTCTGTAGCTTCTTCCATTATAGTTATATCAGCACCAAGATCAGTATCAAACACTTTGTCAAATCCAAGTTTTTTAAGTGATGCTACAAGTTTTCCTGTAACTAAAGTACCAATATCCATTCCAAATTCTTCACCAATTGTAGCACGTGTCGCAGGAGCAGTTTGTATTACAACGTGTTTTTTAGGATCATTTAATGCTTCTTTTAATTCTTTTACATTACTCTTTTCAGTTAATGCTCCTACTGGACAATGAATTACGCATTGACCACATCCGACACATGTAGAATCTTTCATTTTCATATCAAGTGCAACACCTACTCTTGAATTAAAACCTCTATTCATATTACCAATTGCTGCAACACCTTGAACTTTACTACATATATTAACACACCTTTTGCACAAAATACATTTAGCTGTGTTTCTAACTATACATGCTGAAGAATCATCAAATTGTGTTTCTGGCATATCTCCTTCATAGTCTAAATCTTCAATTCCAAACTTTTTAACTAAATCTTGCAATTTACAATTTGTGTTTCTTATACAAGTAAGGCATTTTTTCTCATGTGATGAAAGTAAAAGTTGTAAAATAGTACGTTTAGTATCAAGTAATTCTTTAGTATTTGTTCTTACTACCATACCATCTTCTGCAGGATATACACATGATGCCTTATATCCTCTAACTCCTTCTATTTCTACTAAACACATTCTACAATTTCCTACCTCATTTATGTCCTTTAGAAAGCATAGTGTTGGTATATCAATATTTAATTTTCTTGCTGCCTCTAGAATAGTTGTTCCTTTATCTACTTCTACTTTTTTACCATCTATAGTTAACTGTATTCTTTCTTTCTTTAACATAATATACTTCTCCTTTCGAGCTACTAAAATTATTATTTAATAATATCTAATACATACTTCTTAAATTTGCTTGATATTTTAATAATATATTGGTTATTATAATCGGCATAATAATCATCATTGTCATCAAAAGTTATAGTATTTCCATCACTAAATTTTAATTTAACTGATCCTAAAAATGCTAAATTCAACTCATGTTTTGTTTTGGTATTAGTATTTTTATAATATTTTACTATATCGTGTTGCTGTTTAGATGTTAATTCTACCTTTTTATATTTAATTTCACTAGAAATATCTTCCATATCTCTTAAAAACAACTCTACTGTTAAATTATTATTGCGCTTGTTATTTAAATAAAAGATTCCTATTATCAGTAAGCTAATAATTAAAAATGATAATAATATAATTAAAATATATTTTTTCATTAATTTTCCTCCGATAGTTTTGACTTTAATTTATATAAAATAATACTATGAGTTTTATTTGTTTACTTTTGAATTGCTTTAAATGGACATTTTGTAATACATACTCCACATTTTATACATTTTTCTTGATTAATTTTAAATGCTACTTTTCCAACTTCTCCATTTATTGCACCTACAGGACAATTTTTTGCACATATTCCACATTTTTTACATTTATCAGGATCAATTCTTACTTGAGTTAATGATTTACAAACTCCAGCAGGACATCTTTTTTCATATATATGTGCAACATATTCATCTCTAAAATATTTTAGTGTACTAAGTACTGGATTTGGTGCTGTTTGACCAAGTCCACAAAGCGATGCGTTTTTTATATCTTTTGCCAATTTTTCTAGTTTTTCAATATCTCCATCTTTTCCTTTTCCTTCAGTTATTCTTGTAAGTATTTCAAGCATTCTCTTAGTACCTATTCTACAAGGTGGGCATTTACCACAAGACTCATCTACAGTAAATTCTAAGAAAAACTTTGCTATATCTACCATACATTTAGAATCGTCCATTACTATAAGTCCACCAGATCCCATCATAGCACCAATTTCTGTAAGAGAATCATAATCTATTGGTGTATCAATATACTTTTCTGGTACACAGCCTCCACTAGGTCCTCCCATTTGTGCTGCTTTAAATCTTCTTTTATTAGGTATTCCTCCACCTATATCATAAACAATTTCTTTTAAGGTAGTTCCCATTGGTACTTCAACAAGTCCAACATTTGTTATATTACCTCCAAGGGCAAATACCTTAGTTCCTTTAGATCCTTTAGTACCAATTTTGTTAAACCAAGAAGCACCTTTTAATATTATTTGTGGGATATTAGCATAAGTTTCTACGTTGTTAAGTAAAGTTGGTTTATTAAATAATCCTTTAACTGCTGGAAATGGAGGACGTGGTCTAGGCTCTCCTCTTTTACCTTCAATTGAATTCATAAGTGCAGTTTCTTCTCCACATACAAAAGCACCTGCTCCAAGTCTTAATTCAAGATTAAAGCTAAAATTTTTACCTAGTATATTTTTACCTAAAAATCCCATTTTTTTAGCTTGTGATATAGCTATATTTAACCTTTCTACAGCAATTGGATATTCTGCTCTTACATAAATATATCCTTCATCTGCACCTATAGCATATCCTGCTATTATCATAGCTTCAATAACTGAATGTGGATCGCCCTCTAATATACTTCTATCCATAAAAGCTCCAGGATCTCCTTCATCAGCATTACAACATACATACTTTTTATCGCTTTGTGAAGCTTTAGTAAACATCCACTTTTTACCAGTTAAAAATCCTGCTCCACCTCTTCCTCTAATTCCTGAATCAGTAACTTCTTTTATTATTTCATCCTGAGTCATATTAAGTGCTTTTTTAAGTGCCATATATCCATCCATAGCTATATACTCTTCTATTTTCTCGGGATTAATTTTTCCACAATTTCTTAAAGCTATTCTTTGTTGTTTGTTATAGAAGTTTAATTCATGCCATTTTTGTATAATTTTATCTTGTTCTTTTGCAAGAAGTCTTTCAACTATTTCATTTTTTCTTACTGCTTCTACAATTTCTTTTGCATCTTCTACTTTTACTTGCTCATAAAAAATCTCATCTGGATCAATTACAACAATAGGTCCTTTAGCACAAAATCCAAAGCAACCTGTTTTTTCTGCTGTTATATCTTTAACTCCTTGAGATTTTAGTTCTTTTTTTAAATTATCAAGCAAAACATTACTCTTTGATGATGTACATCCTGTACCTGAACATACCATTATTCTCTTTCTTTTTAATTTTTCTGTATATTCTTTTTTTATATTTTCAATATTTTTTAAAGAAGACATTATTTTTCCTCCTTGTATTTTTCAATTAATTCATCTACTTTCTTTTCATCCATTTTGCCATATACTTCTTTGTCAATAACAATTGCAGGTGCAAGTCCACAAGCACCTATACATCTTACAGACTCTAAAGAAAACATTCCATCTTTTGTAGTTTTACCCTCATCAATACCAAGTTTTTGTTTAAATCTTTCTAATACTTTGTCAGCACCTTTAACATAGCAAGCTGTTCCAAGACATACTTGTATATGATGTTTTCCTTTTGGCTTTAATGTAAATCTTGAATAAAATGTAATTATTCCATAAATTTTTGACATAGGTACATTTAACTCTTTTGATAAATATTTTTGTGCTATTTCTGGAATATAACCATATTCATTTTGTACTTCATGTAAAGCACCTAATATACCTCCATCAATATTTTTATATTTATTTGCTATATTTACAAGTTTATCATCTATTTTTCCACCATTACAACCTTCACAATGCACACAATCTACCTCCTTAACATACTAATATATATATTCATAGCTTGTATTTTTATTTCTAATACGATTATATATTATTTTTCTTTCTATTTCAACATATATTTAATAAAAGAACAAGAAAATATTCATAATTATTTTTATCTTATCTATATTATCTACTATTTTTATAAATATAAATATAAAGAATAATAATAAAAATGTTTAAAAATATAAACTTAAAATTTTAAGAGGATGCCTTAAAATTTTGTTTTAAGACATCCCCTTTATTTTAATTTGAAGCACTTGTTGTATCATCACTTTCTAATGTAAGCTTTATTTCTTTTTCTTCATTTTGTCTATGTATTTTTAAAGTTATTTTATCACCTACATTTTTTGTATTTTTAACTTCATTTAACTCCTCCATTGTAGTTATATCTTTTCCTTCTATTCCTATAACTACATCTCCTTTTTGTATACCTGCTTTTGAAGCTGGAGAATTATTTACTACTTGAGCTACATATACACCTTCTGGAATATTATTTCTTTTTGCAGTTGTTTCATCAACATTTATACCAGATATTCCAATATATGGTCTTACAATCTTTTTATCCTTTATTAATTTATTAATAATTTCTATTGCATCGTCACTAGGTATTGCAAAGCCTAAGCCTTCAACAGATGTTCCAGAGATTGAAGATCCTATTTTAACAGTATTAATTCCAACTACTTGACCTTGTGAATTAACTAATGCACCCCCGCTATTACCAGGATTTATAGCTGCATCAGTTTGTATTAATTTATATGTTCTTCCACTTGTAGTTATTTTCCTATTTAATGCAGATATATATCCAACAGTTACACTTCCTGCAAATTCTTGACCCAATGGATTTCCAATAGCTACTGCAATTTCTCCTACTTGTAAATCTGATGACTTACCAAATTCTGCAGGTGTAAGTCCACTTTTTTCTATTTTTATAACTGCTAAATCTGTTGGTTCATCATAACCTACAATACTTGCTTCTACAGTTTCATCTGAATTTGCAAGAGTAACAGTTATTGCTGCAGAACTATCTTTTATTGCACTTTCTATAACATGATAATTTGTAACTATATATCCGTCTTGAGAATATATAATTCCTGATCCTTCTTCACTTGATTCTTGTAGTGATCCAAATATTGTTTGTGAAAGAGCATTAATTTTTATTCCAACAATTGAAGGGCCAGCCTTCTTGGCAATTGCTACAACTGGACTATCAGTAGATTCAATTTTAATTTTTGTTGTACTTCCTGTATTATTATTAATGTTATTTAATACATTAAGTCCCTTTGTTAATATTAAATACATTGCGCCACTACCTATTATGCTTGCTATTAACGCAGTAACAAGTACTATTACAAAAATAGGTGAGCCATTTCTTTTTTCCTTAATATACATACTAGTATTTACTTTTTTATACTCATTTTTTTCTTTTGTATTTTTATCTTCTTTTTCATTCATAATTTTACCTCCTATATTAATTTATATTATTTCCAGCTGCAACGCCAGTAGAAAAAGCTATCTGAAGATTGTAACCTCCAGTATACGCATCTATATCAAGTAATTCTCCAACTATATATAATCCTTTTATAATCTTTGACTCCATTGTTTTAGGATTTACTTCCTTTACATTTACTCCCCCACTTGTTACAATTGCCATATCTATAGGCATAAAATTCGTAATAGTTACCTCTAAATTTTTAATTATATTAACAATATTTAACCTTTGCTCTTTTGTGATTTGATGCACTTTTGTATTTTCATTAATTTTAGATAATTTTATAACTTCAGGAATTAATTTCTGAGGAAGTAAGTCATTTAGGGCATTTTTTAATTCTTTATTTGTGTACTTTCCAAAGTCTCTTATAACCCTCTTATCTAGCATATCATTACTTAATGCAGGTTTTAAGTCTATTACTAATTTAATATCACTGTTTTTAAATTTTATATCTAAATTCTTTACTTTATTTAGCCTACTACTAGCACTCAAAATTATAGGTCCAGTCACTCCAAAATGAGAAAACATCATCTCCCCAAAATCGGAATATATTATATTTTTATTTTCCTTATCTATTAAGTCAATTTTCACATTTTTAAGAGATAGTCCTTGTAATCTTTTACATATATCATCATTTGATTTTAACGGCACTAATGCAGGATATATATTAGTTATACTATGACCTATTTTTTTTAATAGAAAATACCCATCTCCTGTACTACCAGTGGAACTGTAACTTTTTCCTCCTGTTGCTATTATACATCTATCTAAAGTAATTGTTTTTCCATCTTTTAGTTTAACTCCTATAATTTCATTTTCTTTTATTAATAGTTTTTTTACATCTGCATTTAATATTATATTAACATTATATTTCTTTAATTCATTTTTTAGTGCATCTACTACATCACTTGCTTTATCACTTTGTGGAAATACTCTGCCACCTCTTTCAATTTTTGTTTTAACACTGATTTCATTAAAATAGTTTATCACATCAATATTACTAAAATTTGAAAAAGAGCTGTACATGAATTTGTAATTTTTAACTATATTATTTTTAAAGTCATCTTCATTACCATCAAATGTAAGATTACATCTTCCTTTTCCAGTTATTTTTAATTTATTACCAAGTGATGATGTCTTTTCAAGTAATATAACTTCATTATTATTCTTAGCTGCAGTTATGGCAGCAATCATACCTGAAGCACCACCACCAATAACTACCACTTTCATCTACTATCACCACTTAATATTTTAGATACTGCTGTACATATTGCAATTTTAGCCGATTCATAAGTAAGTCCTCCCTGCATATATGCAGTATATGGTTTTCTTATTGGAGAATCTGCTGAAAGTTCAATTGAGGCACCATCTATAAATGTTCCTGCTGCCATTATCACAGGATCATCATATCCTGGCATATCCCATGGTTCTGGCAATACATGACTATCCACAGGACTTTGTCTTTGAATTTCTTGTATAAAAGTGATCATTTTTTCCTTGTCATTAAATTTTATTGCTTGAACTATGTCTGATCTTTTTTCAAAAGGATCAGGATAAACTTCAAAACCTAAATCTTTTAAAAGACCAGATGCAAATACTGCTGATAGCATTGCATTTTTAACAATAGAAGGAGCGATAAATATTCCTTGTAATATATTTCTATTTTGATCAAGTGTAGCTCCACATTCTTTTCCTATTCCAGGACATGTTAATTTCTCAGCACAAAGATTAATAATATCTTTTCTACTAGCAATATATCCTCCAGTTTCGCATAGTCCTCCTCCAGGATTTTTTATTAAACTACCACAAACAACGTCCGCTCCGACATCGGTAGGCTCTAGTTTTTCTGTAAATTCCCCATAACAATTATCTACCATTATAATTACATTTTTATCTATTTTCCTAATATGATCTATTACTTCTTTTATATCCTCAATATTTAGTGATTTTCTTAAAGCGTATCCTTTAGATCTTTGTATATGTATAACTTTAACTTTATTTTCTTTTAAGTAATCTTCTATTTTTGCTATATTAAAATTTCCATCTTCTTTTAAATCAATTTCATCATATTCAACTCCATATGAAATTAATGACAACTTATTTTCAGTTATTCCTATAACCTCACATAAAGTATCATATGGCCTCCCGCTAATTGCAAGTAATTTATCTTTTGGCATAAGCAAGGCATTAAGTACCGTAGCTATTGTATGAGTACCATTTACAAATTGCACTCTTACTAAACTATCTTCTGTATGAAATATATCAGCATATATTTTTTCTATTACTTCACGTCCTACATCGTTATATCCGTATCCTGTTGTTTTGTTCATGTGCATACCAGATACTCTATTATCTTTGAAAGCTTTTAAAACTTTTGCTTGATTATATAACGCTATTTCATTTATGTTATTATATACACTCTTTAAATCTTCTTCTATTTTAGCAGATTTATCTAATATGTTTTTTTTTATGCCAAACATATCTTCTATATTATACATATTTTTATCACCTTATGAATTATATCACAAACTTCTTTTATTGTGAATATACATAACATAATTTCACTAAATTTTCACTATATATCAATATTTTAACATATTTGATTTAATAAAAGGGACTTTTTTTACAGCCCCTTTTCACTAATACCAAAAAAAGAAAGGAAATTAATATTCCTTTCACATTTTATTCATCTTCTTCATCTTCTTGATTTTTTGTAAATTCATCAAATACTTTCTTTCCTAGTTCTTCATCAGTTACAGTATCGTAAACTTCTTCGCCATCAACTTCTTTTATCTCAAGTATTGTAACTTCGACATTATCTTCATCTTCTCTTTCTGGCTCAGCAACAATTAGAAATTCTCTTCCATCATCTAAAGTTACAACATCGATTATTTCAAACTTAACATCATTTCCTTCATCATCAGTTAATGTAACTATTGGACTCATATCATCTGGAAGCTCCATATCAAAATGATCATGTCCACATCCACTACATCCTTCACATCCAGAAGCACAACCTTTTACTTCCTCATCTTTCATAATTTTTACTTACCTCCTTTTTTATATACTTTGTATACTTTTTATTATTTATACATTTATTTTTATTTACTTATACTATTTAGATATCCTTCTAAAATATATGTTGCAGCTAATTTATCAGCATAAATATTTTTCTTTTTTTGAGATATATTAAGATCCTTCATAGTTTTATATGCAGAAACTGTTGTAAGTCTCTCATCCCATTTTATTACTTTAAGATTTAATTTACTTTCTATTTTTTTTGCAATGTCATCTATAATATTAGACTTTGCTGACTTAGTTCCATCCATATTTTTAGGATATCCAATTACCACAGTTGAAATATCATATTTATCTTTTAAGTTTAATACATGTGATAATAACTTTTTTATACTTCCATTTATTACAAGTGTATCTATCCCTTGTGCCGTTATTCCAAGTTCATCGGATAAGGCTAGTCCTACTCTTACGTCACCATAGTCAATTCCTAATATTCTACTCATACCTTACCTATAAATCTAAATATTTCTTTATCATTTCTTGTAGTAAATCATCTCTTTCAATCTTGCAAATTAAAGCTCTTGCATTTTGATGTGACGTTATATATGTCGGATCTCCTGATAGTATATATCCAATTATTTGGCTAACAGGCTCATATCCTTTATCTTTTAATGCCACTACAACTTGTTCCATAATTTCTTTTACTCTTCTAGACTCATCTTTTTGTGGTTTAAAAACTGTTGTATTTTGATCCATAATATCACTCCTTTATTTAATATATGACGATTTTGCAAAAACAATGATTAATATTTATAAACTATATTATTTTTATTGTATTTGTTGAATTCATTCCCTCTATATAATCTACCATCTTCTCTATTTCTAAATCGACATCACTTTGATTTTTTACAGTATGTAGTAGAAATTGAGACTCTAACGTAATCTTATCTTCTCCAACATATTCACTTTCTAAATTTAATTTTGCAAGTAATCTTTCCATTGTTGGTTGAACAGCAGGTGCAGTTGTATTTGGCATTATTACCAAAAGTCTAATACCACTATATCTTATTAGTATAACACCTTTATTAACAAAATTTTTTATACAGTTAGCAGCTTTAATTAGTAAAGCATTACCTATATTTCTTCCATATTTATCATTTATATCAGGAATATTCTTTAAGCATATCATTGCAATAGCATTATTGTTATTATTTTTTAGAATCTTCCTTGTTCCTGAATATAAATATAAATTGTTATAAAATCCTGTTTGTTTATCTATATTTTGTGCTTGTTCTATAGATTTTTGAAATTCAACTATATCTAAAAATACACCTAAATTAGTTTTTAATTTTGATAATTCATTTTTCTTAATACTATCAAAAGCATTTTCTACAGTATCTTCTAATAACCAAAATCCTAAATATACTCCATTACAATATATTGGAGAAAACATAGCAGATTTTATTCTTCTTTCAATAGCACTCCTATATAACAAAGTTTTTCCAGGAGCAGTAGTTAAATATTTAGATACATTCTTTGATATATTAACTTTAAAATCATTTTCAGTCGCTATATCTTTTATTCTATCCTTATATGTATTTTCTATATTACTAGCTGTAACACTATATTCATATCCATCAAACATACAAATTGTAGAATACTTTACTCCATAGTTATTAATTATAACATCATTTAATGTCCTTATTTTATCTTCAGCAGAAAGCTTAGCAGCCATTATTTCTAACATATTTTGCACAATATTCATATCTGCTACATTTTTAGAAAGTGTCTTTAAAGTGCTTAGGTGCTTTCTTTGAACGGATATAATTATTATTGAAGATAAAAGTAATAAGAAAATTATGATAATTAAAGTTATAATTATAAACTCCATTCAATCCACCTCACTTTTTAAAACTACTGTTTAACTTCTTTTTCATATGCATTTTCATCTGAGTTATTATAACTTGTACTATTTTTTTTAAATATACCTCCAAAAGAATTCTTTTTCTTAGTAGGAGTATATGTGCTTCTAGGAGCTACACTTCCACCTATAGGATAAATTGCATTTATTATTTTAAAAAGATTTGATGTAAAGTCTTCAGTAAATGTAGAAAACTTATTTGTATATTTATATAACATTTCTATATATTTTGTATAATTTTCTTGATCGAAAGGTAATATATAGTATGGTATTGTTGCTGAATTAAACAATTCATCAAACATTTTTAAATCATAACTTGTATAAGTTGCAATTCCATCTATTATATCTTTAGCAGTAAGAGAACATCTTACATGTTTATTTATTATTATTCTTATTTTATTCATTGGTACACCATGAGATTTTAGTTCTCTTAAAAACATAGTTGTCTGCGAAATATTTAAAACATTCATATCTTGAACTAAATATATCTCTTGACATAATCTAAAATAATCATATGGTGTAGTAAAATCTGTATCAATTAAAACAACATTATTATTTTGCATTATAGTATCTATAGCTACACTAGCATTATATTGTTTTCTATCATCTCCTGGCATACCAGTATATACACTAAATTTATCATATATAAGTGGCTCATTAAGACCATTTGATGCGTATTTTAAACTTTCTGCTGCTATAGCTCTTTTACCTTCATTATCATAAGTATAAATCGTGTAAGTATCTCTTTTTCTTGTAACATCACAAATTGCTGTTTTTATTTTATTTCTTGCTAAATAAGTTCCTATTGCATTTATACAAAAAGTAGTACCTGATTTTGGTGCTCCAACAAAACAAACAATTTTTTTGTAATCTTTAGGAACTTCAAATACATTTTTAACTACTTCTTTTTCTACAACTTTTGTAACAACAGGTGCTGGTGTAGGTACTTTTTGAACAACAATTTTTTCTATTATCTCAGGTTCTTTTTTTATTTGTATTGCATTTGCATCCTTTTCTACAATTTTCTTTTGATGTCTTACCTCTTCTTGTTTTTGTACAACATCTTGAGATTTTTGTGGTTGTTGAACTTGCTTAGTTTCAGTCACATTTTCTACAGGTTGTTGTGCTTCAGTAGGCTGAGGCACTGCAGGAACATTTAAACTTTTATATTTTTCATTATTAAAAGATAAATATTGTTTTACATCTGCTGGTAAAAAGCTAATTATTACTTTTAATTGTTCATCTGTATATTGTGAAGATATCCTATCAAAAATTTCATTATACTTATCTGGCACACCATTTTGATTTCTATAATATGATATTATTCTTTGTATCTCAATTTCTGATACTTCAGCTGTATTATATATATTTTCAGTCATACCTTTATCATAATATTTTTTTACATCAATCTTTTGGAATGGCTTATTTATTCCAGCAGCAACTTTTCCTTTTGTCCTATCTTGTCCTGTAAGAACTGTATAAATTCCCAAGTTAAATAATTTAGCTAGGAAATCATCTCCTAATTTTCTTCTATCTGATGCTACATATACAATATTTTTTGCATCATATACATCAGTTATGGCATCGATATTTTTAAAAAGATATTCGTCTATTTGCGCATAATTATTTGTAGGGAATTTTTCTAATTCTTCAAGAAAAACTGCTCTTTCATATTCACCAGATGAAAGTTCCTGTACAAATTGTTTAAAATAATATACATTCTTATATTCTATTTTTTCTTGATACTTTTGTTCATAAAACTCAACTATTCCTTTAACTGTATCATCATTATTTATTCCAAAAAGTACTTTCATATCATTCTCCTCTTATTCTTTTTTATTATTTTCATATGTTTATCTCATTATTATAAAAGCATATAAAAGTGGCAAACATTGTATAATAACCATAAATATTGCAATACCTATTAGTAAACGTCTACCTAATAACTTATGTTCTAACACCTCTGATCCTATAACATAAAATTGATATAGTGCATATACAAAAACTAGAGTAACTACAGGCCAAGAATATTTTTGCAAAAATATTAAGACTTTCATTGTGCCATCCATTATTTGATCATTTGTATAAGTATCTTCTGTTGCAAAAACAAAATTTGAAACTATACTTAATACTATAGATATCACTAAACATATTATAACTAATCTTTTATATCCAATACTTTTATACTCCATTTTTTACCTCGCATTTATTATTTTACTATACTATAACATTTTACTATAAAAAAAAGAAAATAGCAAGATATAGTAAAAAAAATATTAAAAATTATGTTGATTTTATAATATTTTTACTTTATATTCTTTAAAGCAATTTATTCCAACAAAAATAGATAAGTTTTTTTTAATTAAACCTATCTATTTTTAACATTAAGTATTGTTTTTTATTAAATATATTTTAAAAATTTCTTTTAAGTAATCTATAAATTCAGATTTTTTCACAGATTCTGATAAAACTATATCACTTTCTCCTACCTTTTCATTAGTTTCTTTATTAAATATTTCAATTTTTCCAACGGCATCTGAAATGTTTAAAGGTGCACATATGTTATCATCAAATGTTATTTTTTCTATTGTATCTAATTTAGCTCCTTTATCAGATAATATAGAAATATCATCTTTTATGATAACTTGTTGCTTTTTACCAACACATTTATTTACTTTTATATCATCCACTACAACATTTTTTTCACAAACTTTTTTTACTTCATAATTAGAAAATCCGTAATCTAATAACATTTTTGTTTCTTCTAATCTTACATTACTTGATGGCGCTCTCATAATAACTGCAATAAAAGTAGTTCCATTTCTTGTGGCAGTACCTGATAAATTAAATAATGCCTGTGATGTTGAGCCTGTTTTTAATCCATTTGCTCCCTCATAAAAACGTATTAATTTATTTGTACTATTAAGTCCAAAAGTTCCATTTCTTAAAGTATCTTGCCAAATAGATGTATATTTTAGTATATTAGGATGTTTGGTTATAAGTTCTCTAGACATTATTGCGATATCTTTAGCAGTAGTATAATGCCCTTCTTCATCTATTCCATGAGAATTTTTAAAGCATGTATTTTCCATTCCTAATACTTTTGCTTTATCATTCATCATTTTAACAAAATTTTCTTCACTACCACCAATTTTTTCTGCAACAGCAACTGTAACATCTCTATGGGTTAAATCATGCAGGAAAAAGTTTTATTACTATATATAATTTTTTATTACAATAAATTTTTAATATATTCAATCATAAATAACGGAATATTAATTATTTTTCCATTTTTACTTAAATTATTCATAGAAAATCTAATAGATAAATCATTTTTAAATTTTTCATTATATCTTGTCAAACTTATATTATTAGTAGAAATATTTGATTTTACTTCAATTGGAATTATATTATTTTTGTATTGCATAACAAAATCAATTTCGTGTCTATCAAAAGTAAAATAATTTGGAACTGTATTAAAAACATATACTAACATATTAAGTACATAATTTTCTGTAAAAGCACCTTTAAATTCTTCAAATAATTTATTTTTCTTTATAATAATATTACTATCTAAATTTGCCATTTTCCTAAGTAATCCAATATCATTTATATATATCTTAAAACTACTTAAATCATAATATGCTTTAAGAGGAAAATCAGTTTTGTTTACATTATATATTTTATATATTAAATTTGCATCATTTAACCAATTTAGTGCACTTTCATATTCTCTTGCTCTAGCTCCTTGTTTTACTGTTTGATATAAGAATTTTTTATTTTCTTTAGCAAGTTGAGATGTTATACTATTCCAAATTAGTGAAATTTTATTTGCCTCACTATTTTCAGTATGTTTAGAAAAATCTGATTCATATGCAGTTAAAATATCCTCTTGTATTTTTGTAACTTTTTCTATATCCTTTTCCATAATCCAAGAGTTTACTACTTCTGGCATTCCACCTATTATAAAATACATTTTTAATTTTTCTTCTAACTGATTGAAAAATATATCAGGAATATTATTTATACTATTAATTGATTTTAAGTATTCTACTAAATTTTCATTTCCATTTGCAATTAAAAATTCACTAAATGTCATTGGATACATATTTAAAAAATCTACTTTACCAACAGGAAATGATGTGTGTGACAGTCTTATCCCAAGCAGACTACCAGCACATACTATATGATATTCATTTGCTTCTTCGTTAAAATATTTTAGACTATTTAGTGCATCTGGACACTCTTGTATTTCATCAAATATAATTAAAGTTTTTTCTTTTAAAATTGCTTTACCATATATAAATGCTAATTGCTCTATTATTCTATTTGGAGATTTTGTATTTTTAAATAGATTATATAAGTCTTTATCATGATCAAAATTAAAATATGCTACTGATTCATAATACATATCTCCAAATTGTTTTAGTATATATGTTTTTCCAACCTGTCTTGCACCTTTTAAAATTAAAGGTTTTCTATTCTTACTTTCTTTCCATTTTATTAATTCGTCTAATATAAATCTTTTCATTTAATTTCTCCATTCCAGTTATATTATATACCATTTTCACATTTTTGTAAACATTTTTTAATAAAAAATCACATTTTGACAAATAAAGTATAAAATTCAATCACATTTTTACAATTTAGAAAAGTTATAATAAACTTGTACATGTTCTTTAGATATATCAATTCTATAAATTAGTTTATCTATTAATTCTTTGCTTATATTATTTCCTAATTCTTGTTCTTTATTTTTTAAAATATTTTTCAATTCAATAATATCTTCATTTTCAAAATTCTTTTCTATAAATTCGCATTCTTTTATTTCAGCTTTTATTTCTTCTCTTTTAGCTTTTAAAGATTCTGTATTTTTTAAATATTCATTTTTAGTTATTTTTTCATCTAATAATTCCATATACATAAAGTCAATATTATCATTTATTCTATTATAATCGAAATTTAACTTTTTTATTCTTTTGCTTATACTTATTATATTATTTTCTTTCTTTTTTAAAAGTATTTCATTTTCTGCTTTAGAAAAATCAAATAAATTATTATAATGTTCTTTTATATTATCTAGTATTTTCTTTTCTAACTTATAATAATTATAATAAAAAGTATCACAACAATGTATTTTAGATTTTGGACAAGATATATCTACTTGTTTTTCACTTCTTGTATTAAATTGTACTTTTCTTCCACATTTTGCACAGTAAAGATAAGGTCTTAATAAATAGTTATATTTTAATCCTAAATTTTTTCCATTTTTAGACTTTATAATTTCTTGTACTTTATAGAAAACATCTTTATCAATAATAGCTTCGTGCATATTTTCAGTAATAATCCATTCTTTCTCATTTGTTTTCTTTTTATATTTTGATTTATATGATATTTTGTTTATAACATTTCTTACAACATTTCCTATATATACCTGATTTTTAAGAATTCTAAGTATTTGTGTACTTTTCCAAACTTTATAAGTATTCATATCTTTATATTGAATAATAATATTATAATATTCAGCTGGTGTCTTAATTTTTTTGTTATTTAAGTATTTAGCAATATAACTAAAGCTTTTTCCATTTAAATACATATTAAATATTTTCTTTACTATATTACTAGAATATTTTTCTACTAATAGCTTTCCTTTATTATTAGGGTCTTTTATATATCCGTATGGTGCGTATGTTCCAGTATAAACTCCTTTTTCCATATTAGCTCTTTTACTTTTTTTCATTTTCTCTGATACATCTCTTGCAAACTTTTGGTTATTATATAATTTAAACTCTAAAAGTTCATTTGCAAGTTTATCTAAATATGTATCTACATTATCTAAAACTGCAATAAATCTAATATCATATTCAGGAAAAATTTTTTCTATATAATCTGCCCCATTTATAGATTCTCTTGCAAATCTTGATAAATCTTTTACTATTACAGTATCAATAACTTTATTTTTTATATCTTCTATCATTTGCTTAAAAGCAGGTCTATTAAAATTTGTTCCACTATATCCATCATCAATATATTCTTTTTTTATTTTAACACCAATATCTTCTGCATATCTAGTCAGTAATTTTCTTTGATTAGTAATACTCTCACTTTCAATTTTATCTCCATCTTCTTTAGATAATCTCATATATATACTTACATTATTAAACATCTAATTTATTAAATTAATCTCCCTAAAATTAAATATTATTTCTATATTTTTATCTTTATCTATATATATTTTATCAACTAATCTATCTAAAGTTTCTCTTGAGATTTTTTTAGAAAAGTCCAAAGTTTTTAATACTTTTTTTAATGATTTATCATTTAACTTACTATCTTTTTCTTCATAATTTTTTTTATATTCACTTTTTAGATTTTCTAACGAATCTTGAATATTTTCTTTTCTTTTTTTTAATAAATCTGATATTCTGTTATAATCCTCATCTGAAATTATATTATCTAGTTTATCTATATAAGACCTATCTAGTTTTTGATTGCATTTTTCAATTTCTTTTTCAAAGTTTTCTATTCTATTTCTATATTCTTCTAATTTTTTTCCTAATAAAGCTTTATTTTGAGCTCTAATTTTTGATAAATTTACACTATTTAAATATTTATCAACTATTTTATTTATTTCTGATAATATTTTTTCTTCTACATAATCATAATTAAAATATTTTTTAGTACATTTTTTTACTCCAACCTCCTTTATAGCTGTAGGACACATTCCATATCTTCTAATAGTTACTTTATCTTTATATTTTTCTTTTTTTGTCACCCAAGTGATAGAACATCCACAATCTTTACATTTAACAATTCCTCTTAACAAATATTCGTATTTACTTATTTTACTTGATTTATTTGCCTCTAATTTTTTTAAAACTAACTCAAAATCTTTTCTATTTATAATGGCATCATGAGTATTTTTTGTTACAATCCATTCCTCAGGGGGTAGATTTATTACTTTTTTGCTTTTATAATTTATTTTTCTTTGCTTATTAAGTACAGTATCGCCAACATAAACCTCTTTTTGTAAAATTCTTTTAACAACTGCCGGATACCATTGTTTAGTTATACTAGTACAATTTTTTCTATTTGTAGATGGAACATTAACCTTTTCCTCATTAAGTTTTTTTGCTATTTGATAAGTTCCCATTCCATTTAAAAACATATCAAAAATTCTTTTTACAATTTTGCTTTCTTCTTCATTAATAATTAAGTGTCCTTTTTTATTTGGATCTTTCATATAACCAAATGGAGCTTCAACAGATACATATAGTCCATCTTTTTTCTTATTATATAACATTGCTCTAAATTTTCTTGATGTATCTTTACAGTATAAATCATTTAATACTGCTTTTAAAGGTAACATATCATCTGTTTCTGTTATAGTATCTACTTCATCATAAATAGCAATAAATCTAACATTATGTTCAGGAAAATATCTTTCTAAATATCTTCCTACTTCTGAATAATCTCTACCAAGTCTTGATAAATCCTTTACAACTACCATATTAATTTTATTTTCTTCAATTTCATTTTTTAACTCTAAAAATGCAGGTCTATCAAACTTGAGTCCTGAAATTCCATCATCCACAAATTCCTTATAGTTTTTCAATCCATTTTCTTTACAAAATCTTTCAAGTATATTTCTTTGATTAGTAATGCTCTCACTTTCGCTCTTATCTCCATCCTCCTTAGATAATCGTAAGTATAGTCCTACTTTGTAATCTTTGTTAATTTTAAAGATGTTCAAATAATCCCTCCTAACAAAGCTACTTATCAATAAAATGATATATTATTCTAGTTTTAAAAGTCAATTCCTTTTAAGAATCTAATTCTTTTAAAAGAAGTTCCTCTATAATTTCTTGAAAAGTAGGACCATTATCATTAAATTTATATGTTACATTATATTCATCCATTTTCTGCACCTCTCTACATATTATTAAAATTTAATATTTTTAGAACATTACTTTTTATTTCTTTCTTTTTCTAATCTTTTCAACTCACTATATATTTTGTTTACAATCTTCTTTCAGGATTTCTTCTTTTTTACATATTTTAAAATTAAAAGCAATATAATTAATGGCATTTCCAAATTGAAATTGTGTTTTATAATTATATATATTTTTTAATGTACAATGAAAAGATTTTTAGTGTCTTTACTATTACACGTTACATTTATTGAACTTTTTATATTCTTTTGTTATAATATTGAATATTATATAGGAGTTTTGATTATGGAAGATATTGAAATAAGAATTAATAATAAAAAGTTTAAGTATAGGGTTAATGGTATAGTTTTGAAAAACAACAAAATTCTAACATTAAGAATGAAAAATAATATATCATATTGCTTACCAGGTGGACATGTAGAACTAGGTGAAGACAGTAATTCTGCAATTATTAGAGAAATGCTTGAAGAACTAGATACAAAAGTTACAATAAAAAAAGAACTTGCAATGGTAGAAAATTTTTACAAAGATAAAAATAATTTACTGACTCATGAAATAAGCTTTTACTATATTGTTGTTCCTGAATCTTTTTCTAAAATACCCTTAGAAAATTATTCAAGATCTGAACATGATAAAGGGCAGTTAAAGCAACATAATTTTGTATGG
Organism: uncultured Clostridia bacterium; assembly: GCA_947630145.1. Lineage (GTDB taxonomy): Bacteria > Bacillota > Clostridia > TANB77 > CAG-465 > CAG-465. The sequence goes on from CANRGL010000002.1 coordinate 45,071, forward strand.
TTAAATTTAGACAATATAACAGACTTTGATTTTAGGCCATCATTTATTAAAGATAAGCTAGTTAATAACAATTATGATTTTGAACATATTATAGTAAAAGATTAATAGCTATATTTTCTTTTATCTAATAATTTTTTTATTTGAAGTTGCTGTAAAAAAGTCCAATAAAAAATTAGGTTTGTATCAAAAATATGATATAAATCTAATTTTTTGATCTTATATTTATAATATAAATAATTTTTATTGATATATTTCTTTTTTTGATACAACAAAAGGGGACTTTTTTACACCCCCTTCTAAATTATCAATACTTTCAACAGATATATTTGTATACTTTGTTTTGCTTTATTCTTCAATTTTCATTATTATTTTTTTCTTTTATTATATCTTTTATAAATTCTGGTAAATTGGTAAATGTAGCTACTATACCTTTATTTGTAAGTGCAAATATATCTCTTGTTTTTTTATTTATTTCTTCCTTTACTGCTTTAGGGACTTTAATAGATATTCCTGCTTTTTTATATTCTTGCTCTATGTATTTCTCTAAAGTTGGAAACATATTTTGAATTAGAAAAACTGCTTTTTTCCCAGCTAAATTTCTTGCAAAGACAAAATTATTAGGTTCTATACCTTTTTTCAATTTAATATCATTATATACTTTTAAATATTTATCATATTTAGAAGACATTGGCACAAACCATAATATGTTTTTGTCTGTTTTATCTCTAAAACAAAAATAAGTTGGCCTTTTTGTACCAGTTTGTTTATTTTCCATCAAATGATATTTTTTATTATACTTATTTATAAACTCATCCTTTATAAAATATAATTTTCCCTCAGTTATTTCCATTTTACTCCTCATACAATAATAAGGGAGTACTAAACTCCCTTATTTATTCACCAGTGTATTTTCTCTTTGCCAACTGGGTGGCTGTTATATCGTTTATCTAGGGTATTTTACTCTTCGCCTCCTAGTAGGCAGTTTTATTTATATAATAATTATAGCATTTAATTGTTCAATTGTCAATAATTTTTAATAATATTTCTATAATTATTATATATTATATGATATGAAACTTATAAATATATAATACGAATATTTTTAATTTTTAAGTAATTTTATAAGTAAATTATATTTTTTACAATTTTCAACTTTGATAAATAGCTTATTTTCAATATTTTCTTTCCTGCTAAAATTTAACATACACATCATTTGCAGAAACTACACATATTGCTTTTAGAGCTTCATCAACTGTCAGTTCTTCATTTTCTTTAAACCATATTTGAGATCCTCCCATTTTTGAAGCTTTAGTACTACATTTTATTTTATCTTGATATGTCATTTTCCCAGAATCTATTTGTTCCATAGTAAGTAACAATGTCATAATCTTTGTTACAGATGCTGGTAATAATTTTTCATTTTCATTATTAGCATAAAGTATTTCTCCTGTTGTAGGCTCCATTAAAACTTGTGCTTCTGATTGAAAAGAAAATTCAGGATTACTTGCAAGTGTGCTTATACTACTTGCTTTTGTTTCTTTATTTTTATTTATAGGATACATATATGTTGCAAATACAAAATTACCACTTAATAAAAACAACATAAACAAAGCTATACTTATTTTTTTTATTTTAAATATCAAATCAATCACCCCAAAAAAAAGAATAATATAACTATTACATTATATTATTCGACTTAATTTTTATGTATATATATTCTTATTTTCAAGAAAATGAGAGTTATAAGCTCTCATTTTCTAATTATATTTTATGCATCTGCACCAGTTGGTCCTTGTGGTATAGTTAAATTAAGAACAAAATTTGGTGCACTTCCTTCAATTGTTGCAGCAGCCTGAGTACCTGGCAAACCAGTTGTAACTTGACCTATTGTAATACTTGGAGTAAGTCCATCAGTACCGGCTGGCCCTTGTGGTCCTTCTGGACCTATTGCACCTTGAGGTCCTACCGCACCAGTTGCACCTTGTGGACCTGTTGGTCCTTGTGGTCCTTGAGGTCCGGCTGGTCCTGTTGCTCCTGCTGGACCAGTTGCCCCAGTTACACCATTAGCTCCAGGTAATCCTTGTAATCCTGGAACACCTTGTGGACCTGTTGGTCCAATTGGTCCAGGAACACCTTGAATACCTTGAACACCTTGAGGTCCTGTTGCACCAGTAGGACCTGTCATACACATTACTCCTGTTGGAGTAGGACAAGGATTAGGAAAAGGTCTACAACCACCCATAAAATCACAAGAATTGTAGTTATTCATTTAAAATCCTCCTTTATAATATAGTAAAAAATTACTATATTATAATTTATGCCTTCATACTACAATGTGTGAATATCTTTATTTTCACTTAACACTTAATTATCTAATATTTCTTTCATTCATTATTTTAGAACATACTGGACATAAATATCTATATTTTATATCCTTTCCAAGATCTTGAGAATAGTTTTTACATCTTTTGCATTCCATTCCTTCTGCAATTTCTATTTTTATATAACTATCATCTGAAATTTCTGTTTTCAATACTGATACATTAAGTGATCTTAAAAAGTCCTCATGATTTGAATCTATGAAATTCTTTGTACTTTCATTTACACCTAATATAACTTTAGCTTGTAAAGAATTTTTAATTTTTCTACTTATTATTTCCTTTTTTAACTGTTCATTAACTTTTTTTATTATAAAGAATATATTATCCCATTTCTTTATTGATTCACTATATTCATCTTTGTTTACTAATTTTAAATCACTTCTAGTTAATAATATATTCCCTTCTTCCTCAGCACTATTATGCCATATATATGTCCATGTTTCCTCAAATGTAAAAGGAATAATAGGCTCAAGGAATTTTAAAAGTGTCATGAATATTTCATATAAAGTTGATTGTGTACTTCTTCTTTTCTTATCATTAAAATTTAAAACATATAATCTAAATTTAATAATATTAAAATATTTTCCACACAAAACTTCTCTACAATATTTATATATAACGTCAAAAACATTATATAAATCTAAATTATTATAGCTTTCTTCTAATTTTTCTTTTACCTCATAAAGTTTTATATACATATATTTGTCTAAATCATCTCTATCTGAAATTGGAATCACATTTTTTATAGGGTTAAAATCAGAAATATTGGATATTATAAATTTAATTGTACTTCTTATTTTTCTATATATTCTGTTAGTATATAATATACTAGATTCATTTAAATTACTATTTTTATTACTTCTTTGTATACACCACAAACGTAGTATATCAATACCATATTTCTTTACTATACTATCAACATTAAAACTCTTGTCTACATTTTCTTCATTTTTTACATCTAAATTATTAGGTTTTGCATTTTGTATATTTTTATTAGTTTTTCCAAGATAAAAAAATGTTTTACTTTTCTTTTCCTGTTTTTCCTTACTAATATCATTATCAACATTTTTAACATCATTATTGGAAACTTCTTCCTTATTTTTATCGTCTTTATTATCTACAATATTAACCTTTGAATGTAATAAAATGTTATTAATTTTACATACTTGTTCTAGACTATCCTCATCAAAACTAAATGATATGATTTTTCTTATAAAATCTTCATAATTTTCTATGCAAATATCTATTTTATTTATATCGTTATTATTTGAATTGTTAGTATTTTTATTTTCTCTTATTAAAGGAATACACATATATTTAAAGAAACTATTTATTGTACTACTTCCTTTAAATAAAAAAGTACAACCACAGTTATTACATTTTACTTTACCTTGAAATATTTCTTCAGGAGTTTCCTTAAACCATGATTCAATTCCTCTGGTATTAAATACATTTTTTAAAGTTGAAATAGACTCTTCAGTAATTACCTCACTTGAGCATTCTGCACAATACAACATTGGTAAAGGAATACCAAAATTATCTTCACTAGAAATAACCTTTTCTTTATTTTTTATACTATTATATAGCTTTTGTTTAATAATATCTTTATTTTCCGCAGAGCATTGACTTATTTTAGATATAATACTATCAAATGATTGTTTTAATTTTTCATCATCAGCTGTCTTTTTTAAATACCATACCTGTTCAGATCTAAGTATTACTTCTTCATTGCATTCTTTACATCTAGAAATTTTTAATTGTATATTATCTGTACATAAAATTCTCTTGTTTTGTTTTAACATTTCTATAACTTTAGTATTACATTGTTTATAATCCATGTTCTTAAAGTTATATGCAAGCATGGTAGTCTTACCTTCTTTAGTTAAATTATTATTTATTTTTACGGCTATATTTTCTTTTGAAACTAAATAATCTATATATAAATTCCCAGAAGATATTATTGAGATTCCTGACGATTTTTTATCATTTGCCATAATATATTCTTTTTTTACTGGAATGACTTGAAGATCCTTAGCATTATCTACCACACTTTTACAAGTCATACCTATAAGTTCACTACCTAAAACTTTTTTCTTTACTTCGTATTTTATAAAAAATGATAAGTCCATTATATAATCAACATTTTCAGAAGAAATAATATAATGTACTTTTTTATCATTTTGACTTACCTCTACAACACTATATTCCATATCTTCAATTACTGATAAATTATTATCAAAATCAAGTACCCATGGTTTAGTAACATTAGCCACAAAATATGTGTTTTCTAAATTATTTAATTCCTTAAAAACATCTTTATCATAACTAACTTTAAAATTTAAAAAATAATTAATTACATTTTCATTCTCACGTTTAATATCTTCTCTTTCTGGAGTTTTATTACAATGTGCACACCAACTTACAGGCCTCAATTTATGATATATTTTATTATCATTATACAATTTCCAAAATTTATCAATTACTCTTGCTTCAAATCCTGAATTAAGAGTTGAACTATTGAAATTTCCGTAATCAATAATAGTTCCTAAATTTTTAATCTCTTGAATTTGTTTTTTTGCACTTTCGCTAAGTTCTTTCTTTTTTAATTCTCTTTTTTTTATAAGTTCCTGCGTTTTTGCAGATTTATTTGTCTTATCTTCTAGTATATTATATATATATGCAAAATCAATATTATGATTAACTTTATTACCATTTAACAGTCTATACCTTATTACAATATCTTTTAATATTTTATTTTGTATACATGTAGGATCTATGTCATCTTTTATCATAACAGGATTCTCTAATATATTATATAAAGTATTACTAGACTCATTTTTCTTTAATACTTCTCTATATCTTCTAACATCTTGAATCCTTGCTAAAAAAAACGTTTCTTTTTTTGGAAGATCGGCATTAGTTGCAATTGTCTTTTTAGGCAAGTTCATAGTGTCAGAAAAATCAACCTTATCATTTATTTTCATAATATCCCTCTTATTAATATAATTTGTTGTTTTTCTCATTATATCAGATTTTTTTTATTTTTTCAATACAAAATCTAAAAGATAAATATAAACTAAATCTAAAAGATAAATATAAACTAAAACATATTATATATTTATTTTACTATATGGAATTACTACTTCAAAATCACCTAAACAATAAGATGCTATACTATAATTTTTAAAGAAAATTACTATTCCATCTTTTGAAAAAACAAAATTTTCAAAATTTTTACTTAAAGGTGCTGTTCCCTGTTTTAATTGATCTTCGTTTTCCATTAATTGTTCATTTTTCTTTAGAACTTCATATGAATAAGTAGAAATTTTATTAAGTATATCTTTATCTTTTTGTGTAAGAAGATCTATATCAACAAAAGTATTGTTATCTGCATTATAATTAATTGTAACAATATCCTTATCTGGATGTGCTCCTCCAAAATCAGATGTATACGTAATCAAAAATGATAAATATTTATCATATTCATAAGTAGTAAAATTTATATTAAGTTCAAATTTTCTTCCATCTTCTTTAACATTTAATTTATCTATTTTTTTCTTAAATTGATCTATTATATTTGAATAAGTATTTTGTATTTTCTCATTTAATTTATCAATTTTTGTATTTGGAATGTATGCCTTTAAAATATATTTTTCTTGTTCTTCGTTTATTTCATTTATATCATAATTTTTATTAGATACAACATCTTTTATTTTAGCGACTTGCATATAATTTTCAGTTGCAACAAAATACGTAAAAACTATTAAAAATAAACCTAAAAAAAGTGCCAATATGTAATTTTTGTTCATTTCGATCACCTATTACAATATATGCACTTATTTTTTAATTATAATTTTTATTTAAATATATATGGGTAATTTAAAAAGTCTGTTAATTTCTTAGATACTAACTCTCCATTAATATATGATATAACTTCAATATCTTTACAAAAATCCAACATATATTGCAGACAAAGGCCACATGGAGATATATTATCATCTATGGTATTACTATCTTTCTTTCCACCTACTATAGCAATTTTTACAAACTCTCTTTCACCATGAGATATAGCATTACTAATAGCTACTCTTTCAGCGCAATTACTAAGTGAAGGAATTGCTTTATCTTCAATATTTGCTCCAATATATACAGTTCCAGATTTAGCAACTAAAGCTGCTCCAACCCCATAATTTGATATATCTGAAATAGAGTTTTTCCAAGCCATTTTAGCTATATTAATTAATTCTTCATTTTTCATATTAATATCCTTCCTATTTACCTAATATGTTATTTAATATACTTGATAACTGTGGTTTCATAAGTGTTATCTGATATATTATTAATACTACTAAAACACCTATTATAGCACTTATTATCATATATATAGGTCTTATTTTAGTATTTTCTATCCTTATTTGTGCTATTATTATACTTAGTATAAGGGCAACACCACCTACTAAAATGCTTTTAGTTATAATATACACATATGTTGTAAGTCCAAATGCTAGTGCGACTCTTGCACTAGGATATGCCATAGAATAATTTGAACCTTTCCCAATAAATCCTTTTAAAATAACAGCTAATATAATAACAGCAAAAATTATAGTAAATAGTATATAAATATTCGAACTAAATATTGTCGCTATTACTGATGTTGTAGCCATAGTAAGCTTGTCAGCAAATAAGAAAAATGCAACTATTACTGCAACAACAGAAGAGATTAGAACGCCACCTGCTGCTATATCTTTTGCTGCTTTTGCTCTATCATCATATTTATCTGTTATAAGATCAACTATATATTCAACAGTTGAGTTAATCATCTCAGAAAATATTACAAACCCTATTGTAAGACATAAACACGCAAATTCAGTTTTAGTAAAATCAAAGAACAGACTACATATTAAAACAAATAATCCAATCACATAATCAATTCTTAAATTTCTTTCAGTTTTAAAAGCTCTAATTACACCATCTAAAGCATGTTTATATGCTGTAAAAAAAGTTTTATTCTTAGTATGTTTTAATTCATCTAATCTTTGTTGCTTTTGTTCTTCTTTTGTAAGTTTTTTCTTTTCATCATTTTTATTGGAAGTTTTTTTATCCATTTATCTTTTCACTCCTAATTTATTTAAAATCTTTTCTTCTAATGCTCTCATTTTTATTTTATCACTTTCTTCTATATGATCATATCCAACTAAATGACACATTCCATGTGTTATCATATACAATAATTCTCTAAAAATACCTGTATTATATGAAACAGCTTGTACTTTTACGATGTCTAAACATATTATTATATCACCTAGTTCTATTATCTTAATTTTTTTATTATCATCTTTTTGTTTTGATATATCATCTAATTCTTGAGCCGTAAATATAGGGAAAGATAATACATCAGTTTCCTTTTCAATTCCCCTATATTTACTATTAATTGCTTTTATTTCTTCTTTTGTTGCACTTGTAATTGATACTGTTACTTCATCTACATTTATATTTTGTTCTTCTAATACCATTTCAACTATATTTTGTATATATTTTTCTATATCAATATTCTCATCAATATTATCTTTACAAAATTCTATAATTTTATCATCTAAATCTATACTAATTTTGCAACATTTCACTTTGGTTACTCCTTTCAACAAATTTTCCAATTTGTTCGTTTATTACATATTCAAATTTAACTTTAATACCATCTTCAGTAGGAATTATACTATGAGAGATATCCACAACATTTGGATCAATACATTTTCCTAAAATTTGTTCATTTAAATATTTATCAGCATCATTTTTTGCTAGTTCTTCAAGTTCTTCTTTACTTCTTATTACATCTTCTTCTATATACTCTTTGCATGTATATATATCTAATGATATTATATTGCCTAAAATTTTAAATTCTTTACTATTTTTAGTTATATCATATTTTTTAGATTTATTCAAATAATTTAGCATTTTTTCTTTAGAATTTATGGTAATTCCAAATGTAGTTCTTTTTTTATTAGTATATATTTTATTTTTATCATTATACTTATATTCTTTTTCAAAGTTATATATACAATCAATTCTTGCATATCCTTGAGCTGGAACTTGCCCCATAACTTCTAATTCTTTTGAATATACAGTTCCTTCAATTAACACATTTCCTTCTTGTACATAATCTAGTGCTTTATACTTTGGTGTTCCAGTTTCAGATACTATTTTAGTAACAACTCCCGATTTAGTAGCTAATATATCTCCAGGATTTTTTTCCTTAACATTCTTTTCATCAATTTTTGTCTTTTCTACTATTTTTACTATAGCTTTTGTACCATCTATATCAATTCCAAGCCAAGATATATCAGAATTTTTTGATCTAAATTTATTTACTATATCTTTTTTGTCTAATCCTATTTTATTTTTACCTATATATAATCCACTATCTTTTAAAATAGAAATGATTTCTTCTTTTGAAACATTTTCATTACCTATTACATCAATATTCCATATAAATGTAGAAAAAGCTATACTAAATACTAGTATCAAAAAAATTAAAATAAATACTAACTTTCTTTTCCTATATTTAAATAATGTAAAATATATTCCTTTCTTTTCTTTTATATATACTTTACATTTAGTCTTTTTAGCAATAGATCTTATTTTCTTAAAATCAGATATGTTCATTTTTACTCTTATTACGCCTTTTACTATATTTCTAATATCCCAAATTTTTATATTATTAATTTTACATAGATTAATAAATCTTTCAGTAAAAAAGCCTTCTATTTGTACTGTAACAACACCAAACACATTTTGTATATCACTTGTTAATCCCATAATACACTCCTACTTTTGATAATTTACACTATATATATTGCCTTCTATTACTAAGTCAAAGTCTGTTATTTCTTTTATATCTAAATCTTTTCCGTCTATTAAAATATCAATATTATTCGCTCTAATTTTTATATAGTCATCATAATAATCAATTATTTGTTTATATCCTTCTATCAATATATTATTATTTTCTATTGAGGTAAGCTTTGTGGCCTTAGATACTACTTCTTTTGGTAATTCTAGAAAACCTGAAAACTTTTCTTTAGCTTCAGATATACTATTTTTTACTTTCATATTCTTAATTAAACTTTTATACCATTTCTTTTTTTCCTTTTTATTCTTCATATACTCACCCTTTTTAAATTATATTAAATTACATATATTTTATTCTTATAACTTCTTAGCTATGTCGAATTTTGTAAACAAATTGTTTAAGAAATGCATATAAATTAATTGACAAATGTAATTTTTTGTAGTATATTAGTCTCATGTGTAAAAAATTGGAAGTTAAGGAAAAATTATGATTAAAATTGGAATGTGTGATGATAATCTAAATAGTATAAAAATAGCGTCTAAATTACTTGATGCAGAAATTATAGAACAAGGTTTGGATGCTGAAATATCAATAGTTTCGAGTGATCAAAAAGAAATTTTTGACCAAATTTATTCTAAAAATATTGATATTTTATTTTTAGATATTGATTTTAAAAATAATGGAAAAAATGGTATTGATTTTGCCAAAGATTTAAGAAAGATAAATAAGGATTTTTACCTTGTTTTTTTATCAGCTCATCAAAGATATCTTCATTTATCACTTACAACTAAAGTATTTGATTATCTAGTAAAACCTATAAATAGAGATACAATAAGTGAACTTGTGTCTAGATTAAAAGATGAATTTACATATAACAATACTTTATTTTTACATTTAAATAAATGGGAATATGTAAGAGCTGATGATATATTATATATTGAAAAGTATGGTAAAAAGTCTAATATTATAACATCAAATATAACGTACACTACTACTAAAAATTTAAACACACTTTTAAATGAACTTCCTACAAATTTTGTACGTTGTCATAAATCATACATTTTAAATCAAAACAAGGTATTAAGCATAGACAGAAAAAATGGATTTGCTATTCTGGAAAAGAATATAACATGTCCGATAAGCGCACAGTTTAAATTCTAACAAGTAAGAATATATAAAAAGGAGAAATTTATCATGGAAAATATTATTATAACTATAATATCAATATTAATACAAACATTAATTTGTAGTTATTTTTTAACTTCATTTTGCCAATTTATTGGTGATAGACATTTTGAAAAAAAAGAAATTTTAATACATACTATTTTTATGTTATTAATTACTATTATACGGAACCCTTACTCAAAACACAATTCCTTTTCTTAATTCTATTTTAACATGGTTATTTATATTTTTGGATATAAAATATGTATTCAAGTTATCTATACCAAAGTGTATTATTTCCTTAATATCAATAATTGTATTATTACTTATTAGTGAATTATTATCATATTTAATATGTTCGTCTATATTTAATGCTAGTTCATTTGAATTATTCAATTCAAAAACGATGTTATTTATAACTTTACTCTTTCAAATGCTATTGGCTTTGATTATAATTGAAATAATAAAATGTTTGCATAAAAAGAATTCAAATAGAATTAATTTTAAAATATTTAATGGTAAACAATTAGGAATATTTTTAACTCTAATAATACTATGCATTTTTCCACAGTTTATAATTTTTATATTAAATGAATATGATTACCCTCAACATTTTTTATTATTAAATTCTATTCAAGTTATTATTGTATGTATTGTAATATTTACATCTTTTAAGAATAGTATTGAAAAAGAAAAAGCACAAAATGATTTAGTAACTATGACTCTTCATAATAAGACTATGACTGGAATGGTAGATGGCGTACGTAAATTAAAACATGACTATAACAACATAATGCAAGCTTTAAATGGATATGTATCTACTAAACAATATGATAAATTACAAGAACATATAAATTCTGTAATAGGAGAATGTAATGATATAAATAATTTATCAACTATAGATTCAAAAATATTTAATGATCCTGCAATATATGGCATTGTTGGTGCAAAATATTTCTTAGCTACAGAAAATAATATAAAATTTGAATTTGATATAGCAACTGACATTTCTAAAATAGAATTTTCAATGCCAGATTTATCAAGAATTCTTGGAATATTACTAGATAATGCAATTGAGGCAACATCAAAATTGGAATCTGACAGATATATTAAATTAGAAATGCGTTATGATAAAAAGAAATGTGCAGATATAATTAAAGTATATAACACATATGATACTAATATTAATATAAATACACAAGATATATTTAAAAAAGGATTTTCAAGTAAAAAAGTAAAGTCAGGAATTGGTCTTTGGGAAGTTAAAAAACTTATTGATAAATCAAAAAATTCTCAAATATTTGCAACTATTGAAAAAGATAAATTATTTGTACAAAATATAATTATTGAAAAATAGTAATTTGTTATTTATAACTAAATCGCTATATAGTTTTAGCTATATAGCGATTTTAATGTGTAAAAAATTATTTTTCTATTAAGCATCTAGGTGCTTTGGGTTGGTGAATAATAAACATAAAGCAACTATTAGTTGAAGACTTAGCATATTTTTCTACAATTTTCTTTATAAACTTTCTCATATATTTCCCTCCTTTTTTATTTGATACATAATTTATTGATATATAACTACCTTTATTTGCACTATTAGGTAAACTTTTTAATTCAAATATATATTTCATACTATTTCATTACACAAATATACTATCGTATACGTATTAAAAATAAAAAGAATTATATAACAATTAATATGTATCTAAAATATTTAAAGAATAATAATATATATCATTCTTTATTAACATTAAAATATTCTTTAAACTCATCTGATTCATAACTGTGTTTGCATCTTAGAATCTTATACATAAATTTACTCGTAAAAAAGTTAATAAAAAATATTGTAGAAAGTATTATTTTAGTATACTCCACATTATACTTTGATAATAATAATGTTAATATATAAATTAAAGTAATTAATATTAATGCTTTTATTTTGTAATTTTTTCTTTTTGATTTATTTAAAATTGGTATTTCTTCTGTATCAGCAGGGACGTGTACATATATAACATATAATGAATAAATAAAAATTATTACAGATATTATATACAAATATATTATTGGTATATTTAAAAACATTCCTATAATTACTGGGAGGAAAAAATATAAAGATGTATAGATAAAACACTCTATATTCGTTCTTGCATGTGCTCCACCAACAACACTTTTGTATAAAACTGTTATTAACATTACAATACCGACCTTAGGTAAAATATTAAAAAATAAACTTACTATGAATACAAATAAATATTTTGGTACATCTTCTACTATTCTTGTTACTCCAAATAGCATTATTTCTCGTTCATTTCCTTCAACATTTTCGCCTTTGTATAAAAAGTGATCTAAAAGGTAATTGCTAATTCTTTCAACCATTAGCTTCACCACCCAAAAAAATTATATATTATTTTTTTTAGTTTTCTTATTTTTAGTAATGAAATGTCGTAAATTATACTTATAAGATGTAATATGAATTTTTATGCCGATTTTTACTAGTTTTAGGACTGTAATTTTACTTGTAACACTATTAACATTTTTCTCATACTATACTAAAAAAGGAGGTTTTGTTAAGTGAAGGATAAATTTTTAGAAAATAATAACCAAAGATTAGAAATATTAGTAAACGAAGATAATGATAATACCTTAAGAATTGGAGATAAAGCACCTCGTTTTAATGCTGATACAACTTTTGGAAATATAAAATTAACTGATTATGAAGGAAAATGGTTAATATTATTTTCACATCCTGGAGATTTCACACCTATTTGTACTACAGAATTCTTAGCTTTTGCTAAAATGTATCCTGAATTTAAAAAGAGAAATTGTGAATTACTAGGATTATCTATTGATAGTACTCCATCACATTTAGCTTGGGTAAATAATATACATAAAAATACGGGAATTACTATTCCTTTTCCAGTAATAGCTGACAGAGATATGCAGATTGCTAAAAAATATTCAATGATTGCACCAAATGTAAATGATACTCAAACTATACGAAGTGTATTTTTTATTTGCCCTAATCAAACAATACGTGCTATTTTACAATATCCTATGACCAATGGAAGAAATATAGCAGAAATTTTAAGACTTCTTGATGCTATGCAATATACTGATGAAAATAATATTATGACACCTGCTAATTGGTTACCTAATCAACCAGGTGTAATGCCAATGCCAAAAACATATACTGAACTTATCGAAAAACAAAACAACTTAAGTGGTTTTAACTGTATTGATTGGTACTTATGTTTTAATAACAGTATACCAAGTGATATTATAAACAAAAACTCTGACCGTTTTATAGGGATACATGATTTAAATTATATGAACAAATACATAGATAAAAATATTCAAAAAGGAGGTAATATATATGAATAATAATAATAGTTGTTGTTCTAATTCTGGATGTGGAATATTTGGGGGAAATTGTTGTATTATAATTATACTTATAATAATAGTTCTTTTCTGCTGTGGTTCATCAGGAAACTCAAATAATAATAGTTGTTGCTCTTTTTTATAAACAAGTATTAAGGTGCCTAATTATAATTTTAGACACCTTAATATTAAAAATCTGGAACATATTTTTCCTCATCATTTTCTATATTTTGAATATATCCGTTATCAAAACCTAACTTGTATATGTAATTTTCTATCATACTAAGTTCTTTTTTGTTTATTTTTCTATTAATTTCAGGAAATATATTTGCTCTATTCGTTGGAAAATATTGAGCCATTATGCTTATATATGCATCTTTTCCAATATTATCTTTTATCCATTTTAAAACTTCCTTTGTATTTTTCACATTATTTGGTAGTATTAGATTTCTTACAATTACACCTTTTTGAATTATACCTTCTTTATTAAATTTTGGCAAACCTACTTGATTATACATTTCAAGTATAGACATTTTTGCATTCTCAACATAATTGCTTATCCCAGAATATTTTAAAGCAATTTTATTATCAGAATATTTAAAATCTGGTAAATATATGTCTATAAATCCGTTTAACTCTTTTAATGTCTCTATGCTTTCATACCCACTTGAGTTATATATAATTGGAATATTTAATCCCTTTTTTCTAGCTAATATTATAGCCTCTTTAATTTGTAGTGCATAAATAGTCGGAGTAACCAAATTTATATTATTTACTTTCTTATTTTGTAAGTCAATAAAAATATTTGCTAAATCTTCAATAGTTATTTTATCTCCTTTTCCACCTGAGCTTATTTTATAATTTTGACAATATACACATTTTAAATTACAATTAGAGAAAAATACTGCACCAGAGCCGTTTTTGCCACTTATACATGGCTCTTCATAATAAAATACTGATGTTAAAGCAATTTTTAAACTACTATCTGAATTACAAAATCCCTTCTCATTATTTTTCCTATTAACTAAACATCTATGTGGGCATAAGTTACATTTTTCTATAGAAATCATTTCCATTCTCCTTTTGTATAATTATATAACAATTATTACATAATTACAATTAAAAAGAATTTAATATTGTGTGTTAATTTATGCTAAGCAAGCTACTTTTCTTAATTCTTTTGCATTATTAATAGAAATATTAGATATTACTCCTGATGAAATTCTTGCAATCTCCTCAATAGTTTCATTTTCATTTAAAAGTTTAACTTTAGATACAGTATGATTATTCTTTACATCTTTTGAAATATAATAGTTATTATCTGCATATGCAGCAACAACTCCAAGATGAGTAATGCATATAACTTGATGATTTAATGATATAGCTTTTAATTTACTTCCAACAGCCTTTCCTGCTTTACCACTGATTCCTGTATCAACTTCATCAAAAACAAGTACATCTACATTATCTGATTTTGCTAAAACTTTTTTTATAGCAAGCATTATTCTTGATATTTCTCCACCTGAAGCAATCTTATTTAAGCTTTTAAATTCATCGCCAACATTAGTAAGTACTTTAAAATAGACAGTATCAAGACCATTTATTTTAAACTCATTATTTTTGTTAAAATCTACATTTATTTTTATTTTTGCATTTTTCATCTCTAAATCATTTAATTCATTATTTATATTTTCTTGTAATGTTAATGCCTCCTCTTTTCTTATATTACTAATTTTTTCCGCTATATCAATCATTTCTATTTTTATATTTTCTAATCTTTCTGAAACTACTTTTAAATGTTCTTCCATATTTTCAATTTCTTCTTTTTTTATTTGTATATTATTTCTATATTCAATTATTTCTTCTATATTATTACCATACTTTCTTTTTAATAAATAAAGTAAATCAAGTCTTTTAATAACTTCTTTTTTCTCTTGCTCATCAAAATAAATATCCTCTTTATATGAATAAATATTTTGACACACATCCTCTAACTCATAATATAACCCTTGTAGTCTATCATTTTCAGCTTTATACTTACTATTATAATCAGATATTTTAGATAAGTTTTTTAAAGCCTCACTAATAGCATCTAGCACATTAGATGATATTATATTCTCAGCATTATTAATACTTTCATATATTTTTTCAGAGTTTTGTATTATCTTAATTTTATCATTTAAAATTTCTTCTTCATCTGATTTAAAATTTGCATCGTCAATTTCATTTATTTCATATTCAATTAGATCAAGTAATCTTTTTCTTTCTTTTTCATTACCGTAATTATTTTTTAATTCCAATTTAAGTAATACATACTCATTATATAACTTTTCATATTTTTCTTTAAGTACTGATAATTTATCTTTAGAATATTCGTCTAAATACTTTATATGATTATTTTCATCTAATAGATTCTGATTTTCATTTTGTCCATGTATGTTTATGACAGATTCCATATAATTTTTTAATTCATTTACCGTTACCATTCTTCCATTAATCTTGCATTTGTTTTTCCCTGTACATGTTATCTGTCTAGATACAATAATATTATCACTTTCAACATCATCATTTGATATCATAATTTCTACAAAGCAATAATCTTTTCCTGTTTTTATTATATCTTTAGAAAATCTATTGCCACATATTAGAGATAATGAATCAATAATCAAACTTTTTCCAGCACCTGTTTCTCCTGTTATTATATTAAGACCTCTTTTAAAATCTACAGTTATATTATCTATTATGCCTATATTTTCAATATGTAGTGTTTCTATCATATTACCACCTCTTAAACGTTTGTTCTTTTATATTATACTACATATTTTTTAAAAGTCAATACATTTGTTCTTTTTTGTTTCAATATATATTTCTTTTATATTTGTAAATTTATATTTTATCCTTTGCTTTATTCTAAAAATATTTTCATGTATACGTTTTAAATCATTATAATTATTAAAACACAATATAATTATTACAATATACTGATTTCCTATTGGTTTTGAAATAATTTTTTCAATGCTAAGTACATCTTCATCATTTAAAATTTCATCTTTTATTTGTTCTTCCTCAACACTATCCATTTTCTTATCCATTAGAATTTCAAAAGAATGTATAAATAATTTTACTCCATTTATTCCTATAAATATTGATATGACTATTGCTAATATACTATCAATAAAAGTTACACCAAAATAACTAAATACAAGACCAATTAAAGTACCAATAGTTATATAAATATCATTTCTATGATCTATTTTACTTGCTTTAATTAATATGCTATGTGTCTGTTTATATTTAATATTTACATAAACAAACAAAAATAACTTTATTATAATTGTAACTATACATACTAAAACTAATATATATGAAAAATTTACTACTTGCTTTATAACAATTCCTTTTATGGAATTTATAAATAATGTTATAGATGTAAAAATCATAAAAATACTAATAAGGAAAGAAAATATATATTCTGCTTTACCAAGTCCAAAATTATAATTATTACTAGATTTCTTTGAAGATATCATTGCTCCTATGCACGCTAATAAAGACGATAACATATCCTCTAAACTATGCATACTATCAGCAATAAGTGCACTACTTTTTGAAAAAATACCTGCAAATAATTTTAATACCATAAGTAATAAATTAGCTATTATTCCTATTATACTTACTTTTTTTATTATTTTATTATACATTGCAAAAACTCCCAAATACAAAAAAGTAGGCTAATATATCTATTCTCCTACTCCTTTATATTATTATATTAATTTTTGCTTTTTTTGTTATATACTTTTATATTATTTATAACGTATGTGGATTTATGTGTATAATAACATCACAAATAAAATCAAACTTATTCATTAATTCTTCCTTTATCTTTCCGCCTATATTATGTGCTTTTTCTAAACTCATATCTCCATCCATTGAAACCTTTAAAATAATGATATGTCTATTACCTACTGGTTTTGAAAGAACATCATCTACATGCAATATTCTTTCATCACTTTCAACAAATTTTATTATCTTTTCATATACACTACTATCTAAACTAGTGTCCATTAGAACTATATATGAATCTTTAAGTAATCTTATGCCAACAAATATAATCCATAAAGATATTAAAGCTCCGACAACTCCATCAATCCAATATATTTCAAAATAGCTTGATATAACGCCAATCAAAGTACCAATTGTTACAAACATATCATTTCTATGATCTTCACTACTTGCTTTTATTAATATACTATTAGTCTGTTTTTGTTTCTTTTTTGTATAAATAAAAAGTATAAGTTTTGTAATTATAGTAATTAAACATATTATCAAAAGAACAATTGAAAACTTAACTTGCTTTTCTAGTATTATACTTTCAATTGATGTTTTCAACATAAATATTGATGCAACTATCATAGATAGACTAATTATAAAAGAAAAAACATATTCAGCTTTACCATGTCCATACGGATGATCATTATCAGATGGCCTTGAAGAAAGCTTAGCACCAATAAATGACATAAATGAAGCAAATATATCTCCAGCACTATTTAAACTATCTGCAATCATGGCTTGTGAATTTGATATAAATCCAATTGTCCCTTTTATTAAAAGCAAAAATATATTTGCAAATATTCCTAGTATACTTACTTTTTTTATATTATTATCTCTAAGTATTGCTTTATCTTCTTGCATAAATCACCTCAAGCTATTTATTTTTTTATCTATATCTTGTAACATTTCCTGATATTTGACTAATTTCTCTTTTTCAGCATTTACCAATTTTTCTGGTGCTTTACATACAAATTTTTCATTTGCAAGCATAGATTTTGCTCTATTTAATTCACTAACTATTTTATTTCTTTCTTCATTTAATTTATTTTTTTCTATATCAATACTTCCAAATAAATCAATATATATACTTAATTTTGGCAAATTTATTATAGTATAGTTTTTGTCTGCATCATCTTCTGATTCTAAATATACTATGTTATCCAAATATCCTAACCTTTTTATACAATCTTCGCATAGTGAGAATATTTTTTTATCATCCTCTAGTTTTATATATACTTGTGCATTTACCTTTTTAGAATTATTTATTCCAGCATTTACCCTTTCATTCCTTATTTGCCTTATCATATTTAAGAATAATTCTATTAATTCTGTCTCCTTTGTAAAATTATAATTATCACTTGGAAATTCTTCTAGCATTATAGAATCTTTACTTTTATTTAAATTCATATAAATTTCTTCAGTTATAAAAGGCATATATGGATGAAGCATTTTTATAACTTGTAACAATACATGATTTAAAGTCCATATAGCAGAAGAATATGATGATGTGTTTTGTTTATCATAAAGTCTTGTTTTTACTATTTCTATGTACCAATCACAAAAATCAGACCATATAAAATCATATAATTTTTGAAGTGGTACACCAATTTCAAATTTATCTAAATTTTCTTTTACTTGTTTTTCTAAATTAGTAAGTTTTGTAAGTATCCATTTATCAGCAGGTAATAAATCCTCTACATCTTGTTGTGGCATATCACTTACATACATATTAACAAATTTTGCTGCATTCCATAATTTATTAGTAAAGTTTTTAGCAGATTCTAACTTTTCTTGCATATATCTCATATCATTTCCAGCAGAAATATTTTGAGTAAGTGAAAATCTTAAAGCATCAGTACCATAATTTTCTATTACTTCCATAGGATCTACGCCATTTCCTAAGGATTTTGACATTTTTCTACCTTTAGAATCTCTAACTAAACCATGAATGTAAACATTTTCAAAAGGCACTTTACCAGTATAATGAATTCCAGAAAATATCATTTTACTTACCCAAAACGTTATAATATCATAACCTGTTACAAGTACAGAATTTGGATAAAAATAATTATAATCTTCTGTATTATCTGGGAAGCCTAAAATTGAAAATGGCCATAATGCTGATGAAAACCATGTATCTAGTGTATCTTCATCTTGAGTAAGTTTACCACCACAATCACATGTTGTGATATGCTCTTTTGAGACAATTGTTTTTCCACATTTTCCACAGTAATATGCTGGTATTCTATGTCCCCACCATAATTGTCTAGAAATACACCAATCCTCTATATTTTCCATCCAATTTAAATATATTTTTTCAAACCTTTTAGGTATAAATTTAACTTCACCTTTTTTTACAGCTTCTATTGCAGGCTTTGCAAGTTCTTCCATCTTTACAAACCATTGATTAGATATATATGGTTCAATAGTATGATGACATCTGTAACAAGAACCAACGTTATGATTATGTGGCTCTACTTTTTCAAGAGCATTTATTTGTTTTAATTCTTCTACAATCTTCTGACGTGCTTCAAGTGTTGTCATTTTCTCATACTTACCTGCTTTTTCATTTAAAGTTCCATCTTCATTTAATATATTTATAACCTCCAAATTGTGTCTTTGACCAACTTTAAAATCATTAGGATCATGTGCAGGAGTTATTTTTACAACACCAGTTCCAAATTCAGTATCAACATATCTATCTGCAACAACAGGTATATATTTATTTACAATAGGAAGAAATACTCTTTTACCAATTATATCTTTATATCTTTCATCATTTGGATTTACAGCAACGGCAGTATCTCCAAGCATTGTCTCAGGTCTTGTAGTAGCAACTACAACATATCTTTCATTGTCTTCTAATTTATAACGTATGTACCATAAATTAGATTTTTGTTCTTCATATTCTACTTCGATATCAGAAATTGGAGTTTTACAATAAGGACACCAATTTACAAGTCTTTCACCTTTATATATAAGTCCCTCGTTATATAACCTATAAAACACTTCAAGTACAGCATTTGAGCATCCTTCGTCCATTGTAAACCTTGATCTTTCCCAATCACATGAAAGTCCTAATTTTCTTTGTTGATTTATAATTTGTCCACCATATTCTTCTTTCCATTTCCACGCTTCTTCTAAAAATTTTTCTCTTCCTAAACTTTCTTTAGTTTTACCCTCTTTTTTTAATTTTTCTACAACCTTAACTTCAGTTGCAATACTTGCATGATCTGTTCCAGGAACATATAATGTTGGATCTTTTAAAAGTCTATGATAACGTATTAATACATCTTGAATTGTATCATCTAAAGCATGACCTATATGTAACTTGGCTGTTACATTTGGTGGAGGCATTGAAATAACAAAAGGCTTCTTTTCTTTATCTATAATTGGTTTAAAATATCCTTTTTCCTCCCAATTTTTATATATTTTTTCCTCTTTTTCTTTAAAATTAAAATTTTTATCCATTTTTATCCTCCTATTTATATATGTAAATTAAAAAAAGCATACCAATAATTACAATAAATCCCACTATTTTTATAATTTTCGTTGCATTATTTTCATTTACAGTTTTAAACTTCTTTTTAGCTATATTTCTTGCATTAAATATACTAATTACACAAACTAGTATAATAAGTAGATTTAAAAAAATTATCATATTTTTTACCATATTTATCACCACATCTTATTTTATATATAAAAACACAGTCTTTCCTTATATTTTAAGGACGAAGACTGTGTTCGCGGTACCACCTTAATTCATGTATAAAACATGCTCTTAATTTGCAAATTAACCGATTGCTAACGGAATATACTTACACATAATAAATTACTTCAGTATATCAGCTCCAAAGCTACCTTCAAATATACTAGTGTTAAGAAACCTTACAGCTACAAGTTTCTTTCTCTTTTTTCTATATATATTTTACTCCTCTTTATCAACGCTTTTAATATATAACTTATCTAAAGTATAACATAATTATATTTAAATTTCAACATTTTATTATAAAATACTAATATTTATTATTTTATATAAGATACATGTATATAGACCAAAAATGGAAAAATGTTCCTAAAATACAAAATATATGAAATACACAATGTATATATTTTACTTTTTTGCCAACTCCATATAATATGGATCCTATTGTATACATTACACCACCAAGTATCATATATATTAGTCCTTTAACTCCAACAGATACAAGCAATTTAGATATACCGATTAATATTGACCATCCACTTATCAAATGACAAATTACTTCTATAATTTGAAATTTATCAATACTAATACATGTAAAAACAATACCTAAAATAGTAAAAAGGCATACAATACCAAATAAAGTCCAACCAAGTGCTCCGCCTACTCCTAACAATGCTACTGGAATATATGTTCCTAAAACGAGCAAATAAACGTTACAATGGTCAAGTACTCTTAGAACTTTTTTACCTTCTAAATTAGCAGACAATGAATGATATATACAAGACATAGTATATAACATAATGATAGTTGCACCAAATAATGTTACTGTAGTTTCTTCAAGAGCCCCATGTGCTTTTATAACCATTAAAACTAATGCTGCAATACCAAGTCCAGCACCTACTCCATGAGAAATGGAACTAAATAATTCTTCACTTAATGAATACTTAGGTATCTTAATGTTAATCTTTTTAGACATTATATCACCTCTTTGTATAAAGCATAAGAGCTACTTTGTAGCTCTTATACTTACCTATTATGTAATATTTAGAAATTAATTTTGATTAATTACAAACATTAACTAAAACTATTCTTGTGGTTCTGGAGCTTCTACAGGACATACACTTCTACAAACTCCACATTCTATACATTTTTCAGGATCAATAACATATCTTTCATCACCCTGAGAAATAGCTCCTACTGGACATTCTGGTGCACAAGCCCCACATGAAATACATTTATCAGTTATTCTATATGCCATAAAATCACCTCCATTTTTTACTACATTTTATTTAGCTTTTTTATTATTGATTACCATATCGGCATCATATGTTTCAAATCTTTCTTCTTCTTTTTCTGTTCCAAATTTTACTTTAACCTTTTTTCTTAAAATATCAACAGAAACAACTTTAGCCTCTTCTTTTTCACCTTTTATTTTAACTGTTGCTCCTACTTTTGGTAAATATTTCAAATTTTCTTTATATGACTTTTCTTCATATTTTAAACAGCACATTAATTTCCCACAAGCACCTGATAATTTAGACATATTGATTTGCAAACCTTGTTCTTTTGCCATTTTAATTGTTACAGGATCAAAGTCTTGAAGAAAAGTTCTGCAACAAACTTCTTTTCCACACATACCAATTGTAGGATATGCTTTTATTTCATCTCTTGGACCTACTTGTCGTAATTCAATTCTTGTTTTAAACTTTGAAGCTAGATTTTTAACTAATTCTCTAAAATCTACTCTATCTTCTGAAGAAAAATATATAGTAAGTTTTGTACCGTCTAAAGTATATTCCGAAGTCAGAACTTTCATGTCAAGATTTAATCTTATTGCTTCTTTTTTACAAAATTCTGTAACTTCTTTAGATTTCTTTTCTTTTTTCTTTAAATCTTCTATATCACTTTTTTTAGCAGGTCTAATAATTTTATCTATTTTTATATTACTATTTAATGAATTTTTATCTAATATTTTTACAACTCGTCCTATATCTTCTCCATCTTCAGTATTTACTATTACATTATCATTAATAGTAAATGAAAACTTAAGAGGATCAAAATATTGTAATTTTCCAGTTCTTCTAAACCTTACAGCTATTACTTTATCTCCCATATTTTCTCCTTATATTTCATCTATTATTTTTAGTATCATATTATCTTTAACAATATCATAATTACCATTGTTTTTTAAACGTAATATTGCTCTTTCTACAATTTTAATTGTAGAATATTTTTTTAAAATAAATAACGAATATTCTAAATATTGAACTATATCTTGATCATTAAAATCAATATTTTCAGATATATTCATAGCATCTATTACATTTCTATCCAAAATGCAAGAAATGAATTTATCTACTTTTTCAAATTCAGTGATCATATTGTTATTAATTATCTTTATTATTTTGCCTATAGAACCATCAGCATAATTTATAATCTTATCTGGTAAACTAATATTTAAATCAGTTTTACAATAATTTATTATATCTTCTTTATCAATGCCAGAAAAATTAATTTTATTTGCTCTTGATAATATTGTAGTAAGTATATTATTTAGATTAGAACATATTAAAATAATTACTACATATTCTGGAGGTTCTTCTAAGGTCTTAAGAAGTGAATTTTGTGCTGAAATATTTAAATATTCAGCATCGTCAATTATATATACTTTATGATCACAAGTAATTGGAGCAATATATATATTATCAATAATATCATTTCTTATTTGTTCAATTAATATGTCCTTCTTGTCATCTAACTTTTTTATATATTTATAATCTGGGCATGTTTCCAAATTATCAGTATTTAATATTTGTTTTGCTATTTGTTTTGCAAATGTTAATTTACCAATTCCTTCTTTTCCATAAAAAATATAAGAATGTGATATATTATGTTCTTTTATAATATTTTTAAAATAGTTTTTTTTATCTTCATGCCCAATTATATTATCAAACATTATATATCACCTCTAGTTTTTATAATTTTCCAAATTTATTAAATGGCCATACTCTAATTACAACATATCCATTTATTTTTTCTATTGGTACACATCCAAAAAATCTTGAATCTTTACTTGAAAGTCTATTATCTCCCATCATATATACTGTACCAGCAGGTACAATGATATCGTTATAATTATCTTTATTTGTTCTTTGTTCGTTTAAATATGGTTCATCTAATTTTTCATCATTTCTATATACAAAGCCATCATCACCTATTACAATGTGATCACCTGGAAGGCCAATTACTCTTTTTACATAACTTGATTTCCCAATTCCCATAAAGTTATAAAAGAAAGAATCAATTCCAGTTTTTTCAACGTATGATGCTATATTATTTTCATTTACCTCTAAATCATCTTCAAGAGGTGCTTCAAATGTTACTATATCTCCATATTTTAAATCTCTTCCAAAAATTGTAGGTCTTAAAATAATAAGTCTATCGTTTTCTTTAGCAGTTGGTAACATTGATACCTGTTTTACCCCTGATATAGTTCCTACAAAATAATTAATTATTAAGTATAACAAATATGCTACAACAAAACAAAGAACCCATTCTAGTATTTCCTTTATTATTGTTTTGCTACCTTTACGAACTTTTGCTTTTGTTTCATTATTTATTTCATCTGCTCTTATTTTATCATTTACATCTATATCATCATATATAATTTCTTCTTTTTTTTCTTTCTTATCTTCTTTTTCTTCTACTTTTTTATTTTCTATTTTTTCTTCTTCTATATTTTTTTCTTGGCTTTTATTCATTTTTTTGTTTAATTTACTTGCCTTAGTAACTTTTCCATTTTCGTCTATATCGTCAAATTCAATTTCTTTTTTATCATTTTCATTATTTTCCATAAAAATGCTATTACTAAAATATATTAGTAATATTCCTCCTCTCCATATATCAACATAATTATTTTAACATAAATTTAAATAAAAAACAATATTTATGAGTATAAAATAAAAAAATAAGGCTGTGTAAAATCACACAACCTTAAAAAATGAACTCAACTTTTTGATTGCACCAGCATAATCACCAACATCTAGCCCGTAAGGTGCAGGTATTTTATATGATGCTATCCCATCAGTTTCATATTCATATGCCTTAAAGTGCCACCTTATAACACCTTCTATTAGAAACTTATAATAATAATATCCGTCCTGATTTTTAGTAGCTTCTAAAGAATATTTATCTTTATTAATTAATAATATTCTGTCTTCCAAAGTTGTCATCTCCCTAATAATATTTATAATTGATCGTATACTATATAATTTAAATATATTATATCATTATATATAACTTATTTCAAGAGATTAATGAATATTACTTCCATTTTCTAAAAATCCTTCATTATTATCAAGAGTTAATAATTTTACAACATCATTATCTCCTGCTGCAAGTAGCATTCCATTAGATTCTACTCCTCTAAGTTTTGCAGGTTTTAAATTAGTCACAACAACTACTTGTTTATTTAAAAGTTCTTCCTCTTTATAGAAAGGTACTAATCCAGATACTATTGTTCTTAAATTTTCTTCTCCTACATCAACTGAAAGCTTGTATAATTTATCAGATTTTTCTATTTTGCTTACTTCTTTTATTTGTCCTACTTTAAGTTCAACTTTATCTAGCTGATCTATTGTAATAATTCCTTTAGTATCTTCATTTTCTTCTTCATCATCTTTTTTGTCTAAGTTTTCATTCATCTTTTTAATCTCCTCTTTAATGTCTATTCTTGGAAATAAATTATCACCTTTTATAACTTTAGTACCTTCTTTTAAAAGTCCAAATTCTTTTGCATCATCCCAATTTGTTATATCTAAATCCACTCCTATTTGTCTAAATATTTCATCTGGGACATCAACCATATATGGACGAAGTAAAATTCCTATAATTCTTATACATTCTACAAGATTATATAAAACTACATTAAGTCTATCTTTATCTCCCTGTTTTCCAAGTATCCATGGCATAGATAAATCAATATATTTATTTGATTTATCTATTAGTTTCCAAATTTGTGTAATTGCATCATTTATTTTTAAATCATCCATTAATTTCTCTACTTCTATAACAGTATTTTTTGCAAGAGCTATTAATTCATCATCATATTCTTCTTTTTTATTTCCTTTACATACTATTCCGTTATTATACTTTAATACCATTGCAGTAACACGACTTACTAAATTACCAAGGTCATTAGATAAATCAGAGTTGGATTTTTCCAAAAATAACTCTTCTGAGAAATTTCCATCTTGCCCTAAAGTTATTTCATGAAGTAAAAAATATCTTAAAGCATCCCTTGAAGTAGCATTTATATATATTCTAGGATCTTTGTAATTACCAAATGATTTTGAAATTTTATTTCCATCTACTACAAGCCAACCATGTCCATATATTTTTTTAGGAAGTGGTAAATTAAGTGCCATAAGTAATGCCGGCCAAATCATAGCATGAAATCTAAAAATTTCTTTACCAACAAGATGTAAATCTGCTGGCCAATATTTATTCATATTTAAGTCATTTTCACTTAAATAGCCAAGTCCAGAAATATAGTTTGAAAGAGCATCAATCCATACATAAACAGTATGCTTTTTATCAAAAGGTACTTCTATTGCCCATTTAACTCCCGTTCTTGAAACGCAAAGATCTTCTATGCCTTTTTTAAAGAAATTATTTATAAGCTCATTTTTTCTAGATATTGGCTCTAAGAACTCTGGGTTTTCCTCAAAATATTTAATAAGCCTATCTTGATATTTTGAAAGTCTAAAAAAGTAACTTTCTTCTTTTACTAATTCTACTTCTCTACCACAATCTGGACATTTTCCATCTACAAGTTGTGTTTCAGTCCAAAAAGATTCACATGGAGTACAATATAGTCCTTCATATTCTGATTTATAAATATCTCCACTATTATATAATTTTTCAAAAATTTTTTGTACACATTCTACATGCTCTTTATCAGTAGTTCGAATATACTTATCATAAGTAATTCCTAAGTCTTCCCATAATTTCTTTGTATCACTTACTATATCATTAACATACTCTTTTGGAGTTATATTTGCCTCTTTTGCTTTTCTTTCTATTTTTTGTCCATGCTCATCAGTACCAGTCATAAAAAAGACATCATAGCCTCTAAGTCTTTTATATCTTGCTATTGTATCAGCTACTACTGTACAATAACAATGTCCAACATGGAATTTAGCACTAGGATAATATATAGGTGTTGTAATATAATATTTTGGTTTTTCCATTCTATCACTCCTTATTTACTTTTACTACTACCATAGATATAGCATTTTCAGCTATATGTGATATACTTACATCAATTTCTATTTGATTTTCATTGCATAAGCTTTGTATATCATTATTTAATATACAAACTTTTGGTCTTCCAAATAGTTCATCTTGATTTATAATCTCAACATCTAAATAACTCATATTTATTTTATTTTCTATAGTTATTTTTGACATAGCTTTATATATTGCTTCTTTTGCTGCGAATCTTCCTGCATATCTTTGATATTTTATTTTTGATTTTATTTTATCTATATTTTCTATTTCTTTTTTTGTATAAACATTTTCTTTAAAACCTTTTGTATTTTCAATAGCATCTTGTATTCTAGATACTTCAATTATATCGGTGCCACAGTATATTTGCATATCTTTCTCCTAACTAAAACTTTGTTTCCATCTTATGCTTCATCCAACTTAAAAGTAAGTATAAAGGATAAGCTAATGCACAAAATATCATTGCTATTATTACATATATTTGCATATTTTCTATATCAATTATATTAGTTAACATCTGTATTCCAGAAAAAGTTATATTAACTATATAAAAAAGCATAAGTATTGTACTTATTCTTGATTGATTATTACTAACAACGTAATCATAATATTCTATATACTCTCTATGAACTTCATCATATAATTCTGGCAAGTCAAAAGATTTTTGCCATATCTTCCATATATCCATTCCATGCTCAGAATTAGTTATTTGACCAAACCAACTAGAATTTGTAAATTGTGTTAACTTATTTTTTAATCCTCTTATAGCAGTTTTATCTTG
Organism: uncultured Clostridia bacterium; assembly: GCA_947630145.1. Taxonomy (GTDB): domain Bacteria; phylum Bacillota; class Clostridia; order TANB77; family CAG-465; genus CAG-465. The sequence continues at coordinate 73,450 of CANRGL010000002.1, forward strand.
TTTCATTATATCTTGTGAAAAATTAATTAAACTTATTCTTTGGTAAAGCGAGATAAGCACCATATATAGATATCTTTTTTCAAAATTATATGGCATTCTTGTTATATTATATCTTTCTTTATCAGAGACAAAAACTACACCACTTTCTTTTGAAAATCCAAACATTGAATAATTCCATCTAGAATATGTATTATCTTCTAGCTTATCACAGTTTTTATTAAATATCGCACTACTTTTACTATGCATAACATACTGAAATTTATAAAAATCATTCTTCATTTGTTCAAAATCAGAAGAATTTTCCCAACCATCAACGCATACATATGAATATGTAAACATTTTATCGTAATACATTTTATCTAAACTTTTACTTTCATATTCGTATGTTATATCTTTTATAAATTTAGGTATATTAATTGCTTTACTATTTTCAACAATTCTGTTTATTGCATTACTTTTTAATCTAGGTGTTAAATTTCTAAAATAGTAATTAAAGTCTAATATTTTATTAAAATCAATCAATTCATTCTTTTCATCTATTTGAGCTTTAAAATCAATAAAACAAATGCCACCTTCAAAACATATTATTTTAATATCAGATATGTCAAAATTTATTATTTTATTATCATAATCAGTTATACTTCCTTTTTTTATTCTTGACATATTGTATTTAAATGTTATTGAAGATAGTTTACTAAGTTCAAGAGATTTCCTAAATATCCCACTATTTTTTAACTTTTTTATATAGTTTTTATTCCAAAATAAAGTTGGAAATAAAAATTTCCTCATATAAGGCAAAAAGAAATCATAAGATTCCTCATCACTTTTATATTGGTGTACTAATAAACTCCATTCATTTGTTTTTTTTAATATGCTCTCTATAAAATATGGATACTTTCCATTTTCTATAACAAATGGATATAGAAAATGTGTGTATTGATATTTGGCTTTAATATGCATATTATCACCTCTTTTGTTATACATATATAATATACTTATTTTAACATAAAGTCAATATTTTTACAATATTTTTGTACCAAAGACTTGATTTTTAATTTTATAAATGCTATAATATCATAGTATAAAATATCGGGGTATAGCTCAGTTGGTAGAGCGCGTGGTTTGGGACCATGAGGTCGCACGTTCGAACCGTGTTACTCCGACCAAAAATATTAGGTTCATACCATTTGTATGAACCTTTATTTATTTTTTGTAAACCTACAATCACAAGCGTTTCAAGGTTTTATAACTTCATTTAAATTTTATCAAAATTCATTCAAATTTTATGGCGTTGTTGTAAAATTGTTGTAAAACTGCATTAAAAAAAGAGTTGCATATTGATATTTAATATGTTATAATAAATACAAGATACATTATGTTATCGATAGTAAGAGAAATCTTGCTATCTTTTTTTATACACAAAAAGCAGTAACTTAATACTGCTCTAATTCATAACTTATATTCTCTTTTAGTTAAAAACATTATTTTATTGGGAATAAACTAATTATACTACTTTATTTATGTAATGTCTATACTTTCGACAAAAGTAGACAAAATTAAGGAGCAAGTTGCCTTACTCCTATTTAGTCAAGAGAACTAGGTAGAGTGACACTTCTACATCTCCTAACACTTTCGTGGGCGTCGGTTGCCTGTTCCGAACCTCTGAGTTCTCTTATAATATAATGTAGACAAAATTAAGTGATAAGTTTTTATTTACAAGTACCAAAAATTTCACTATTGTCTAATTTTCTCCTTGCTACATAATTTCTATTTCCAGACTTACCTATATAGCTTATCCAACGATAACCCTCACTATCTATATAACTATCATATTTAACACTCTCTCCTTTATTGTATTGAGCTACAATTTGACCACTTAGTGATGGACTTCTTCTTACATTTAAATTATTAACACTTGATGTAAAACTTCCAATTTGAGCGATCCTTTCTCCCTCTTTAATATTTTCTTGATTTTTAGGTCTTAAAAATACAATAGGCGACATATAAGTATAGTTATGAGTTTCTTCAGTAAGTTTTTGTGCAACCCAATTCTGATCTATTGTCTTAAAAGTATTTACATCTCCTACACCTAAACATATAGCAACATGTCCATAAGTACCACCTGTCCATACTGCTATATCACCTTTTTGTGGAACAAATTCAGGATAGTTATTAATTCTTTCAACATTTTGCATTACATAGCTATTATTTAAAATTTGTTTTGCACATGGTGCACCTGTATTACCACTTAATCCTAATACTTGTTTACAATAGTAATTATATAAGTCCATACATTGCTTGCCATATACACCATCTGTGTCAATGCCACAAATAATTTTTACATGATTTATAAACTCGTTAAATTTCATATTATTACCTCTTTTCTTTTATCAATTTTATTAAATATTCTATTTCAAAATAAATTGTTTGTTCTAAATAAGTTTTAAAAATTAGATTATCACTTTCTAAAGAATCTTTATAAATTTTTAGTATTTTTATAATATTTTTAATTATCCATTTTTTAAATATTCTTTTCAAAAAAACGGCCTCCTATATGCCATTTTAAGGCATTTTTAAAAGCAAGGCATAGTAATTACACCTTGTTATTTTCCCTCTAATTCTGGTAATCCTGCTATACTTGTTAATAATGACAATATTCCTGCTAATAAAGAAGCACTTCCTACCATGATCCAATTTACATCGCCCATAACTGCTGATGTTCCTATTGTTGCTATTGCAGTTTGAGCTATTGTTTTTATTGCTCTTATACCTGCACATTTAAACCAATTTTTCATACTACTTCACCCCCAACTTCACTAAAAAATAAGTGACTATTGCAGTCACTATACAACTTATTATTGTAGCTATTATACTCTCATATCGTTTTTGAGGCTTTTCTTCTATTGCATTTACTCTATTATCTATTTTGTTTACATCTTCACGCATTGCTTTCATTTCAGTTGCTATTTCTTTTACTAATGTTGTAAGTTCATATATGTTTTCAATTTTATGTTCTAAAGTATCAATTCTTTTATGTGCCTGCTTTGTGCTTTCTTCAGTTCTTATTAATCTTTCATTAGTATCCACTTTTATACCTCCATTTTACTTTCTAATTGAGCAATTCTTTCTTCTAACGTTGTGATTTTATTCTCTAATTCAATATTTTTATCTATAATATCTTGAGGTGCTTGAGAATAAACTGGATTTTCAACATATCCTCTTTCTACTTTTAAATGTTTATATGTAACACTAGTATTAACATCGTTAGTAGCTCTAAGACCTACATTCATATATTTTATTTTACTATTATTTGGTACTGTAATTTGAAAAGCTAATTTTTGAAATTCAGTAGTTAAAGTAGCTGTTAACCATTTAAATACTACACGTTCACTTCTATTTTCAGAAAAATATTGCATTATTACAGTATTGTCATCATTAGCATATGCAACATCAGCTTTTGCTTCGAAGCTTACAGTATATTCTTCTCCAGGAATGACATCTAAATAATGTGTTCCTCCATATGCTGATTTACCATATACTGCTTTACATTCATCTCCTGTAATTTCAAAATTGTTTCTCTCAGTAGCAACACTAAATGCTTTAGCTGACCAATCTAATGTACCTAGCTGTAAATTAATACCTTGTTTTGAATTTCCTATTTCTTGCCATTCAGACCAAGAAGAGGCGTTCCATACTCGAACATAAACTTTCTCTTCAACTTGACGTGTGCTAGAAAATAATAATTGTCTATAATAACTACTTGCTACACGTACAACTATTAAACCAAAAGCATTTGTTCCTGCAGGCTTATTTTTAACATTGTTTCCACCACCTGCATAATATTTTCTCATTTTATCTTCGCCATAATAATCGTTTAAATCTTCTCCATTATTAATTAAAGTTCCCTTATCCAATTCAGTTTCTAATTTTATCCAATCATGCCATACATTACCAGCATAAGTCCTAGTATATATACTATTTTCAGCTAAATCAGCTGGCATTAATATTTGCTTATAATAGCCTTGTGAAATCCTTTCTACAATCAATCCAAAACTATTTACATCTTTTTCTCCATCTAACTTTGGCTTGTTTAAAACAGAATTTGAACCAACGGCATAATGACTTCCTACTTTATCTAATCCATTATATTCGTTTAAGTCAGCTGCATCAGGAATACGCATACCACGAAATTTATCATTTAATACTT
>CANRGL010000003.1 GCA_947630145.1 uncultured Clostridia bacterium
AGTGCAAGAAAAGCAAGATTTATGGAAGATGTAAGAAGTTTCCAAGATGAATTAGCACTAAGTGTATCAAAGGATTATGTAACAAAAAAAGAAAATAGAAATGAAAAGTTTAATGCAACAGAGTTTAATGATATGAAAAATTACATACCAAGTTTTACCAAAGATTATGAGAAAAAGTTATATGTAAAAGACGATGAATTAATGTATGAAGAAAATAACGTAACAGAAAATGAGAAAAAATGGTTAGAAGAATTGGGAATAAGGAAAGACGCTACAGTACCAAATGAATGGAAAGATTTCATAGCTAGTGTAACAGAAGATGGAGTACCTATTCCAAAAGGATTTACATATGTAGAAGGTACGAAGGAAACAGGAACAGTAATACAAGATGATAAAGGAAATGAATTTGTATGGATACCAGTAGATAATGTAAATAATTATACAAAAGATTTTGATTTTCCAAGTATAGATAATTTTGCAAGCGAATCAAATACATCTGATGATACACTACCAGAAGAAATAACAAATGAAACAGCAGATGTAGAAAAATATAAAGGCTTTTATATAGGAAGATATGAGGCAGGAACACCAGATGAAACTGAAGATACAAAAACAAACTCAGTAGGAACACCTGTATCAAAGAAAGGTGCAGTAGTTTGGACAAATATTACCTATGATAATGCAAAGAAAAGTGCAGAACAAATGATAAAGAGTGAATCTGTACAAACAGGACTATTAACAGGAAGAGCATGGGATACAACATGTCACTGGATAGAAGATGATATAACAGAAATAGATGATAACTCAACTTTAACAGATAGTAGCTATTATGGAAATTATAGTGATTCTGAGAGCCCTGCAAAAGTTGATGGATCAGGTAAAAAACAAGTAGCGGGATATTCAGATAAATGGATGACAAAAAATATATATGATTTAGCAGGAAATGTATGGGAATGGACGAACGAGAAAAATAGCTCAAGTCGCATTAATCGTGGTGGCTGTTGCAATAATAGTGCTAAGAATTATCCAGTGTCGTATCGTAATTACTATAGTAGCGGTATTTCTGGTGGCTATGTAGGCATGCGTCCTAGGCTTTATATAAAGACAAACTGACCACTGTCAGATAAAAATTTAAGATATTACAGGATAAATTAAACAGAAATATTAAAAAAACAAGGAATAATCAAAAAACACGTATACTAAACTAACTAGTATACGCGCTTTTTTTAATGTGTTATTTTTGTATAAAAATTATATTATACATTAACATCTTGTAACAAAGAGATATATTTGATATAATATATTTATGTCAGATAATATATTAAAAAGTAAAATATTAAATTATTATGAAAATAAAGAAGATAAAATTTTTGCTTCAGTTATAATAGATAAAGCAAATAAATTTTATAGAGAAAATCATATTATATATACTAATTTTTTAAATATACGTGAAAGAAATATTGCTACTTGTATATTAAATAAATTAAATATAGATTATTATATATTTAGTCCTCTTGAAAATACAGAAAGAGTTGTTATATTTTTAATACCACAATATCTAAAAGATGATGATATCTGTGATATTATTAATAAATATATTTCTGTTATAAAAATAATACCTAAAACAAAAGGAGTACTTACACATAGGGAATATATGGGTACAATTTATTCTATTGGTATAAAAGAAGATATGATTGGAGATATTTTTGTATATAATGATAATTGTTATGTTTTTTGCTTTAAGAAAAATGAACAATATATATTAAATAATATAACAAGAGTTGGTAGAGTAGATGTTAGTATAACTGTACTTAGTTTTTATGCAGATGAGGTAAAAAATATAAAACCACAATTTAAATCTTTTGATGTTATAATTTCTTCATTAAGAGTAGATGTTGTCCTTTCAAGTATTTTTGCTTTAAGTAGAAATGAAATAAAAGGAAAAATAAAAAATGGTGATTTGTTCGTAAATTCAAAAGAAATGTATTTTGTGGCGTATGAGGTAAAAGAAAATGATATATTATCTTTTAGAAAATGTGGCAAAGTTAAAATTGGTAATATTTTAAGAAATACCAAAAGTGGGAAAGTTGTTTTAAAAATATATAAATATTGTTAAAGAAGGGAAAAGATAAAATAATGAAAGTAGCTTTTTATACGCTTGGTTGTAAGGTAAATCAATATGAAACTGATATTATGATAAAAGAATTTAAAGATAAAGGATATGAGATAGTAGAGTTTTTTGATAAAGCTGATATATATGTTGTAAATTCATGTTCTGTTACTAATATGTCTACAAGAAAAACAAGACAGTATTTAAGTAGAGCAAAAAAACAAGGTGGGATTGTAGTTTTAGTAGGATGTTATGCTCAGGAGATAAAAGATAATATAAAAATAGCTAATGTTGATTTAATTTTAGGAAATGAAGAAAAAAAAGAAGTAGTAAAATATGTAGAAGATTTTTTAAAAGAAAATAATAAAAAAAATAAAATTGATGACACAAATAAAATTAAATATGTAATAGGTGATATATCAGAAATAAAAAAATATGTACAAAAAGAAAAGTTAGATAAAGGAATAAATATTAGAGAAAGTGTTAAAATTGAAGATGGCTGTAATAATTTTTGTACATATTGTATTATTCCATATTTAAGAGGTAGAGTTAGAAGTAGAAATATTGAAAGTGTTATATCAGAGATAAAAAATCTTTCTAAAAGTGGAGTAAAAGAAATAGTTTTAGTGGGGATAGAGATAGCTTCATACGGTATAGATTTAAACAATAAATTAAATTTAGTAGATATGGTAGAACAAGTAGCTAAAATAGATGGAATTGAAAGAATAAGATTAGGATCTTTAGAACCACGAATACTTACTGATGAAAATATTATACGAATGTCTAAGATAGAAAAATTATGTCCTCATTTTCATATATCAGTACAAAGTATAGATAATAATGTACTTTCAAGAATGAATAGACATTATACAAGAGAATTTTTATTTGATAGAGTAAATATGTTAAGAAAATACTTTAAAGATCCAGCTATAACATGTGATATTATAGTAGGATTCCCAAAAGAGAGCGATGAGGAATTTAATAACACAGTAGAAGGCGTAAAAAAAATAGGTTTTTATGAATTACATGTATTTAAATATTCAAAGAGAAAGTGGACAAGAGCTGCAAAGATGACAAATCAAGTAGACGGTAGTATATCTACTAAAAGAAGTGAAAAACTTATTCTGCTTGGAAAAAAATTAAAAGAAGAATATATAAAAAGATATATTGGTAAGAAGGTAAATGTTTTATTTGAATCATATAAAGATGGATATTTATACGGATATACTAATAATTATATTAAAGTTAAGGTAAAAGGAGATGAAAAATTATGGGGAAAACAACTTCCCGTAAAATTATCTTTAATCGAAGAAGGAATAATATTAGGCACTATTTAAAGCTAAAAAATTTTATAATACTTTTTTCTTGTATAATAGTTATATTTTTTGTAACTAGTTTTGTAAGTATGCAAATGCTTAAGAAAAAAGCTGATAATTCTACAATTAAGTATTCAAGATTAGTAGATGAAAATGCGTATAACAAAAATGAAGAAAATGATAATAAAGATAAAGAAGATATTAAAAATGATCAAAATATAGAAGAGAAGAAAGAAAACAATATTGATAATGAAAATAAAAACACTAATAGTAATGATAAAACTACACTTATGGTACTTGGCGAAATAATGATGGGTGGAAAAGTTACTAAAAGTTTAGATTATGATTATTTAATGGCATTTAAAGATGTATATAATAAAACTAAAGAATCAGATTTTACTTATGCTAATTTTGCAACTAATATAACTAATTTAGATAAAATTGAAGATGCAAGAAGTGATTATTTAGTTACAAAGAATATATTAAATGCACTTAATGCTTTAGGAATAGATGCTTTATCTATTGCTAATGACCATATAATAGATTTCCCTAGTGATATAATTAAAAATACAAAAAGTATTTTAGAAGAAAATTCAATATTTGTAGCAGGAAAGAAAGATATGCCACTATACTTTGAAAAAAATGGTAAAAAGATTGCTATAATATCAACAAATTCTGTAATAATTGGAACGAAAGATAATTATGATAAAAATGAAATAAGTATGTATGATGAAGATAATATAAAAAAGAATATTAATGAAGCTAAAAAAATGTCTGATTTTGTTATTGTAGATATTCATTGGGGTAAAGGAGAAGCTTCATTTGGAGTATCCGAACAGATGAAAGAAATGGCAAGATTTGTAATAGACAGTGGTGCTGATTTAGTAATGGGAACTCATGCTATAGGTATTCAGCCAATAGAAATGTACAATGGTAAACCTATAATTTATACAACAGGATATTTTATGAGTAATTTAGAATATGAAACTACTAAAACTAGTTATATGTTTAATTTTGTATTTAATAAAGATACAAAACTTGAAAGTATAGAAATGACGCCTATATATATAAATGATTTAAAAGAAACTTTATTATATACAAATTATGATGAAGTAGCTGCAAATATAAATATGAAAAATTTATGTAATAGAATTATCGATAATGGATTAAATGCAGAAATTTATGGAAACAAAATTGTTATTAAAATTACATAATACTTGACAAAATATAAAATAATGATATAATATATATGTATAAACAATTTAGCTTTCAAATAATTTATGAAAGCAAATCATTTTTTTAGTTTAGGAGATGTTTTTATGTTTAACTTAAGAAAAAGGCTTTTTTTAAGAAGAGTACAGCGGGAAGGAAAAGTTAATATAACTAAGGAAGACATGTCTAATATTACAGAAGAGGAACTTAGAAAAATAGAATTTTTTACAATGTTTCCTTTTAATGTAAATATAGACTTTAAAGTCTTAAGAAAATTATCTTTAGATGAACTTTCTAATTTTTCCATATATTGTTCATATTTTAAGATGGCAGGCATTTTGTATATTTTATTTGAGGAATACGACATTAATGATTTTATATTATCTATAACAAATGTATATCCAAAAGAATATGTTTATGTTTCGAAATTGATTATAGAAAAATATAGTATCGAGGAAATGGTAAAATTAATACAAGACAAATTAAAAGAGAATAAATGAATAATTAATAAAAAATAAATAGTATACGCAGTTGTATACTATTTATTTTTATACAATTTGTTGTTATAGGTTGAAATTTTGCTTAAAAAGTTATATAATATACGATATATATAGGTTGTATTTGAAAATTAAGGAAGGGAAGATAGAAATGAAAAAAACAATAGTTATCATTTGTGCTATACTTGGAATGATAGTAGGTGTAGCTGTAGGTGATGCATTAAGTAATGTTAGCTACTTAAAATGGCTTTCAATTGGAGGTTCGTTTGGACTTAAAAATCCTGTTACAATAGATATTAGTTTTATGCAATTTACTATTGGATTTTGGTGTAAAGTAAGCGTATGCGGAGTGATATTTTTAATATTATTTGCCTTTCTATCAAAGAAAATATTAGATTGGCTAAAAATATAAAATATTTACCACCAAATGATAGACCTTATGAGAAACTGGAACTAATAGGGGAATCAAATTTAACAAATTCAGAACTTCTTGCTATTATCATAAAAACCGGCACAAAAAAATATAATTGTTTGGAGATAGCTCAAAATATTTTAAATAGTAATGAAAATTTATCTAATATATCAGATTTAGACTATTTAAGCAGTCTTTCTTTAGAAGAATTAAAAAAATTTGATGGTATTGGAAAAATCAAAGCTATTCAGATAAGAGCAGTAATAGAATTATCAAAAAGAATATCAGAGACATATGTTAATAAAAAGAAAAAGATAGTTACGCCAAACGATGTATTTAAATTACTTAAAAAAGATTTTATTGGTAAAAAGCAGGAAGTTTTAAAAACCGTAATATTAAATAAAAATAATAATGTGATTTCTGTTGTAACTAATGCTATTGGAAATACAGATAATATTAACATAGGAATTAAAGAAATATTATCTGAACCAATAAAGCAAATGGCAAGTTCAATAATTCTTGTTCATAATCATCCTAGCGGTAAGCTTTCTCCTAGTAAAGCAGATATAGAATTTACTAATAAAATTAATGAGTATTCTAGTATATTTAATTTAACTTTGCTAGATCATTTAATTGTAACTAATGATGGATATATAAGTTTAAAAGAAAAAAGAATTATATAAATTTCACAAAAAAGTGAGATAAGGTGGTAAAAATGGGTATAATATCAAAAGACATAGGAATTGATCTTGGAACATCTAATATAAGAATTCATATAAAAGGAAGAGGAATTGTAGTTGAAGAACCAGCAGTAGTTGCAATAAATAAAGTAACAGGAGAAGTTCTAGCTGTTGGAAATCAAGCTAAAGAAATGCTTGGAAGAACACCAGATACAATAATTGCATTAAAACCTCTTAAAGATGGAGTTATTGCAGATTTTGGATCTACAAGAGCTTTAATACAAAATTTAATATCAAGAGTTATTCAAAAAAGTCTTTTTTATAAACCACGTATTGTAGTATCAATACCTTCTAAAATTACTGACGTTGAAGAAAGAGCAGTAGAAGGAGTTGTATATAAATCTGGGGCAAAAGAAGTATATTTAATGGAAGAAGTTATGGCTGCAGCTATTGGTTCTGGAATAAAAGTAGAAAAACCTGAAGGAACAATGATAATAGATTTAGGTGGAGGAACTAGTGAGGTTGCTGTCTTATCTCTTGGTGGAATAGTTGTTTCAAATGCCATAAAAGTTGGTGGAGAAAAGTTAGATAAAGATATTATTGAATATATAAGAAGAAAATTTAGTGTTATAATTGGTGAAGGAGAAGCAGAAGAAGTAAAAATACAAATAGGCGCTGCAACATCAGCTATGACAGAAGATAAAATGAATGTAAAAGGTAGAAACCTTATAACAGGTTTACCAGAGACAATTACAGTAACTACACAAGATATAAATGAAGCTATGAAAGATTCCTTGTTTGAAATATTAAGAATGATTAAACAAACATTGGAGCAAACTCCTCCAGAATTAGGTTGTGACATAATGGAAAGAGGTATAACATTATCAGGAGGACTTTCAATGTTAAAAAATATAGATAGATTTATTAATGAGCAAACTGGAATACCTGTTTTTATTGCAGATGAACCTGAAAAAGCTGTTATAAGAGGCGTAGCAATGGCTCTTGATAATATTGAAATGTTACGTAAGTCAACTAAAACTAGAAAATAAAAGGAGAAGTGTATGAGTTATAGATATAATTTTACAGATAAAAGAAAATCTAATAAGAAAAAGATAATTTTTGTAATTATATTTATTATTTTAGTTATTATGATATCAGGATTTTTCTTAAAAGATAACTCAAATAAAATAGTAAGTAAAATATCTGGAATTGTAAGTTATCCTATAACCTCTATACAAAATGCATTTTCTTGGGTTGGTAATAGTATAAAAAATACTTTTGCTGATAAAGATAAAATTATAGATGAAAATGAAAAATTAGAAAATGAAAATACAGAATTAAAATTAAAAGTATTAGAAAGTCAAAGAATATTAGAAGAAAATGAGTCTTTAAAAAATATGTTGGATATAAAAAATTCATATAAGCATTTTAATATGAAATTATCTAATATAATATATAGAGAACATGACAATTGGACAAAAACTTTTAGAATTGATATAGGAAGTAATGATGGAGTTAGTTTAAACCAAGCTGTTGTCCATAAAGACGGACTTGTTGGATATATTTCAAGCGTTAGTGAAAATTCTAGTACTGTTACTACTATACTTGATCCTTCGTCTGCTGTAAGTATTAATATAAGTACAATAAATGAACCAGCTATGTTACAAGGTGATTTATCTTTAAAATCTAAAAATCAACTTAGACTTGATTATATAGAATTAGATGCTGAAGTATCAATTGGAGATATGTTGTATACTTCTGGACTTGGTTCAATGTATCCTAGTTCAATACCAGTTGCTAAAATAACAGAAGTTATTAGTAAGAAAAACGATATAAATAGGTATGCAATAGCTGAGCCATGTGTAAATATTAAAGCTATAACAGAAGTTGCTGTAATAATTAATTAAGAGGAATTAAAATATGAAAAAAACGCTTACGATTGTTTATTTAGTATTATTTTTATTATTTATTTTATTATTTCAGTTATTTGTAATTGATAAAAGAGAGCTTTTTGGATTAAAACCAAATTTAATATTAATATCTGTGATAGTAGTAAGTCTATGGTTTGGATTATACAAAGGTGCTATTTTTTCTTTTTTTATTGGAATAATAACTGATATGCTATTTGGAAATTCAATGGGACTTTTTACTATAAGTTATTCAATTACAGGAGCGCTAGTAGGATTTTTTAATTACAATTATAGAAAAGAAAATAAAATAGCATTAATATACGTTACTTTTATGGCTACGGCTTTATTTGAATTTATACAATATATTATATTTTTCATATCAACTGGAAATTACACTAATATTTTATATCTTTTATATCAAATAGTAGTATCTTCAGTTTTAAATATCATAATTGTATATATTGTATATTCTTTATTATATAAAATAATTTCGTATTTTGAAGATAGGCTTAGTACATATGAAATGTAAAGAAGGTGAGTAGTTATAAAGAAATTATATAAAAAATTTATAGATATAATAAATGATAGATATTTGATTTTATATTTCATTGTTATTGTTATAAGTGTAGTATTTATAGCTACACTTTTTAATCTTCAAATAATAAATGGTAAGGAATATAGGGAAAAATCAGAAAAAAGAATGCTTAGAACACAAACTGTAACAGCACCACGTGGAGAAATATACGATAGAAATGGTGTGATACTTGCCACAAATAAACTATCATATGATGTAACACTATATAAAGTAAGAGTTGATACAAAAACACAGAATGATGGTATATTAAGGCTTGTGGAAATATTAAATGAAAATTCTGATAAAGTATATTCTACTTTTCCTGTTAATGATAATTTAGATGGCTTTAATTTTGAAAATAAAGAAGAAGAAATAAAATGGAAAAAAGAAGCTAAGTTAGATGAAAATTTATCTTTTGATCAGGTTATAGATAGTTATATAAAAAAATATGAATTGGAAGAATATTCAGCAAATAGAAAAAATCAGATAAAAATAATACAAATTAAATATGAAGCAAATCTAAATGGTTATTCATTATTTAATAGTGCAACTATTGCAAAAGATATATCTCAAAATTCTGTTGCAAAATTAAGTGAAGAAAAGTACAAAATATATGGTATTAATATTGTATCTGTTCCAAAAAGGTATTATCCAAATGGTACATTACTTTCTCATACTATAGGTTATGTAAGTAAAATAGGTAGTACGGAATATGATAAAGTAAAAGATGAGGGCTATACTTTAAATAGTATAGTTGGAAAAGCGGGCATTGAACAATCTTTTGAAAAATATTTAAAAGGTACTGATGGAGTAGTAAAACAAGAAACTGATGGACTTGGTAATATATCATCACAAACTGAAACTACAGAAGCAAAATCAGGTAATAATGTTACATTAACAATTGATTATAGGCTTCAAAAAGTATCAGAAGAAGCTTTATTAAATACAATAAATGGACTTCAAAATGGTAGTTTAGTTGGCAAAAAGTTTTCTGATGCTAATGCTGGTGCAGTAGTTGTTTTAGATGTAGAAAGTGGAGAAGTATTAGCTTCAGCAAGTTATCCTACTTACGATATAAATAGTTTGATCGGAGGAATATCTGTTACTGATTGGAATAATTTACAAAACGATCCACTACGACCAATGTTAAATAGAGTAATATCAGGTATATATTCTCCTGGATCTACATATAAAATGTTAGTTGGTATGGCAGGACTTATGAATGGGAAAATAACAGTTGATGAAAAATACTTAGATCCAGGTATCTATCCATATGGATATAATCCTAAATGTTGGCTATATACAGATAGACACATGACTCATGGTTGGATAAATATAGAAGGTGCGATAAAAGGATCATGTAATTGCTACTTTTATGAAGTAGGTAGAAGAATAGGTATAGCTGAAATAGTAAAATATTCTAAATTATTCGGACTTGGTGAAAAAACAGGAATTGAACTTTCTGGAGAAGTAGCAGGAACTATTGCAGGTGCAGATCCAAATTCAGAAGATGGACTAAAAAGTCCATGGTATCTTGGAGATACACTCTCAGCTGCTATAGGTCAATCTGAAAATTCATATACTCCTATACAACTTGCAAACTATATATCTACTATTGCAAATGGTGGAAGATTAAATAAAGTATCTTTAATTAAGTCTATTGAAAATGAAGTAGATGGTACAAGTGTTTCATTAGATGAAATTGAAAAATATTCTAGTGAATATACTGGAGTAAATTTTGAAGAAAGAAATTTAAATATAAATTCTGAATATATTGATGCTATAAAAAAAGGAATGCTATCTGTTACTAGTCAAACAGGTGGAACATCATATATAATATTTAAAAATAGTAATATTCAAGTTGCAGGTAAAACTGGTACAGCACAAGTACCAGATGGAAATAATAATGGTATATTTGTTGGATTTGCACCATACGATAATCCAAAAATTGCTGTTGTAGCTGTAATACAACATGGTGGAGAAGGAACATATACTGCTAATGTTGTAAAACCAATAATGGAAGAATATTTTAATATAGATAAAGAGGCAAGACAAAACGAAAAACCACAAAATGTATCAGAACAAAATATAAAATTTTAAAAAGAAGGGAATAAAATGAAAAAATTATCTGTTGTAGTTCCTTGTTACAATGAGGAAAAAGCACTACCTTATTTTTATAATGAAATAAAAAAAGTAGAAAAAAAGCTAAAAGAATATGATCTTGAAATTATTTTTGTAAATGATGGAAGTAAAGATAATACTCTTGAAGTTATAAAAGATATAGCAAAAAAAGATAAAATAGTTAGATACGTATCATTATCTAGAAATTTTGGTAAAGAGGCTGCAATGTATGCAGGATTTAAAAATGCAACAGGAGATTATATTGGAGTAATGGATGCAGATCTCCAAGATCCACCAGAGTTATTAATTGATATGTTAAAATATATAAAAGAAGAAGGATATGATTCTGTAGCTACAAGAAGAAAGACAAGAAAAGGTGAATCTTTTTTTAAGAGTATATTTTCAAAAATGTATTATAAATTAATAAAGATTATAACAAAATTAGATATAGTAGACGGTGCTAGAAATTATAGAGTTATGACAAGGCAAATGTTAAATAGCGTTTTAGAAATGGCAGAATATAATAGATATTTAAATGGAATATATGCATATGTCGGATATAATACAAAATGGTTAGAATATGATAATAAAGAAAGGGTAGCAGGAAAAACGAAATTTTCATTTTTTAAATGTGTAAATTATGCACTAGAGGCTATAACTTCATTTTCATCATTTCCACTTAGATTATCAGCGATGTTAGGTATTTTATTTTGCTTTATTTCTTTTATATTTATAATATTTATAATAATAAAAACTTTAGTATTTGGTGATCCTACAAGTGGTTGGCCATCTATGGTATGTATAATTGTGTTTGTAGCAGGAATTCAATTATTCTTTCTTGGAATTATTGGAGAATATCTATCAAAAACATATCTTGAAACTAAAAAAAGACCTATTTATGTTATAAAAGAGACAGAAAAAGATTTAAAAAATAATTAAAAAATAATTAAAAAAGTACTTGAATATTATACATTTTTTATATATAATATATTTTATGGAGGGATATATGATGAAAAGAAAAAATGTATATATAGGTATATTTGTTATTACTACAATTGTTGCATCTTGTATTGCAGTGTATCTATATCTTAATGTTGATAAACAAAAAAATGAAATTACAGAGTTAAATGCTAAAATCGAAGAGTTAAACAAAAGTAATTCAAATGTAGAAGAGAAAAGTTCTCAAAAAGATAGTGATGATAATATAAAAACAGAGTATAAAAGTTACAAAACAATTTTTAATTCTTCAAAATGCTTAAATCCTAGAAGTAATGTTGAATACAAAATAAATATAGAAGATAACTTTAATGGAATATCATGTCGTATTAATGAAGATAAGAAAAGTGTAAATATAGGTATAAACTGGGATTCTGTAAATAATCTTTATGGTATCAGTAAGCCTAATAATGTACAAGGAAATTATTCTAATATAACAGTAAGCGGATTTTCGAGTGAAATTGTTGATGTTAATATTTTAGGAACTGGTCAAGCTGTAGGAAATGAAGTATTTCTATTTTTAATGAAAGATGGAACAGTAGAGTATATTCCAGTGTATAAATCTTTACAGAGTAATGATTTTAAATCATATGGTAAAATAGACAAAATAGCAGATGTGATTGGAATTGCTCCTATGTTATCTACTGGTACATCGGAGCCAAAAATAAGCTTTTATACAATTGGTGCAATAAAAGAAGATGGTAGTTTTTATGATTTAGGATATATATTAGAACAGACAGGTAAGTTAAATTAAAATAAATAATTAAATTTTTATTATGTAATTATTATATAGTTAATAATAAGAGTTGGTATACATTATTAATTTTGTATATCAACTCTTTACTTATGTTAATATGCCTATAAATTAAGTTTTTTTTGTGAAAAAGGTTTAAAAAAACAATTTCATATGATATAATCAGTGAGGGTGATTATATGAAATATAAAATTGTAGAAAATATAAATCCTAATATATTTAGAGGATATGATATTAGAGGAATATATGGAAATGATTTAAATGAGGATATAGCTTATACTATAGGACTTGCATATGCAAAATATATAGAAAAAAAAGGATATAATAAATGTGTTGTTGGTAGAGATAACAGAAGTTCTTCTTTGCCACTATCTAAAGCATTAATACAAGGAATATTAGAAGGTGCTAATATTGAAGTTGTAAATATAGGACTTGTAACAACTCCAATGTATTATTATGCTCAAATATTTTTAAATGATGGAAAAAATATTATGCCTGGAATTATGATTACTGCAAGCCATAATCCAAAAGAATATAATGGACTTAAAATATCTGTAGATAATTTTGGAAATGCATGTGGAAAAATGATTGAAGATTTTAGAGACTTTGTATTTTTAAATGCAAAAGAACAAATTAATAAAGATAGAAATGTCCAAGGTATAGAAAAAAATGAAGATATAAAAAATGGATATTTAAGTTTAATAAAAAATTCTATTGCTTTAGGTGATAAAAAAATAAAAGTAGTTGTTGATACAGCTAATGGAACAGCTTCAATAATTGCAAAAGATATATTTGATATGTTTAAAGATAAAATCGAAATGATACCTTTATATATGGAATCTGATTCTGATTTTCCAAATCATCATCCAGATCCTAGTGTTGAAGAAAATAATGCTGATCTAAAAAAAGCAGTATTAGAAAATAATGCAGATCTTGGAATTGGTATTGATGGCGATGGCGATAGAGTTGGTATTATTGATGAAAAGGGTAACATGATATTTGCAGATTATTATGCAATTATAATATGGCGTTATTTGATGGATAAAGTAGAAAATAAAAGAGCTTTATTTGATGTTAAATGTACAAAGTCTTTAGCTGATGAAGTTATTAAACTTGGTGGAGAACCTGTATGTTATAGAACAGGTAATTCATATATGAAAGCTAAAATGAGAGAAGGAGACTTTCCTTTTGGAAGTGAACTTTCAGGACATATTTGGTTTAGAGACAAATGGCCAAATATTGATGATGGAATTTATGCTGGCCTTAGACTTGTAGAGATTATGACAAATACAGGAAAAAGTATAACTGAACTTTTAGAGGGAATAAATAAATATTATTCTACGCCTGAAATAAAATTTGTTTCTACTGATGATGAAAAGTTTAAAGTCATAGAAAAAATAAAAGAATATTGTATTAGTAAAGGATATAAAATAAACGATATAGATGGAGTTAGAGCTGAATTTGATAATGGTTGGGCTCTAGTTAGAGCATCTAATACAGGTCCTAATATTACTGCTAGATTTGAAGGAAAAACAGAAGAAGAAATGGAAAAAATTAAAACTGAATTTTTAAATTTGTTAAAATAAAGGAGATAATAAATGGATTTTGCTGTAAATTATGTAAGTAATGATTTTAACTTAAAGTATAAATTTGATAAAGATATTTATTTAAAGTATCCAGGTTTTTCTGTAAGTGTTGATGAATTTTTAAATTTACCTGAATTAGATAATAAAATATTATTACATGGTATTATTCCTTCATCTGGATCTATTTTTGATGAGCATCTGTGTGATAATATGGATAAATGGGTAGAGTGTTTTAAAAAAAATAAGAATAGATGGGTATCTTTACACTTTTATTATGAAGACAGACTTTGTCCTATTGATAAAGTTGAAGAAGTTTGTTATAATAATATAACTAAGATAAGAGAAGTTTTACCTGATATTCCAATAATTATAGAAAATGTTCCTTATGTATATAATAATCAGCATTGGTGTTTTGATCCAAAAGTAATAAATTATTATTGTAATAAATATGATTTGGGATTTTTATTAGATATTTCGCATATGTACATTTATACTGCAAATAACAATATAAATGTTGATGAGTATTTAGAAAAATTACCATTAGATAAAATATATGAAATTCATATACATGGTTATTATATTAAAGAAAATGGAGAATATTTTGATAGTCATTTCGAGGCTTTTGATAAAATTTATGATATTTACAAAAAAGTATTAAGAGCATCAAAAAATGTAAAAATGACAACACTTGAATATCCTGTATATCTTTCATCTCCAATTGTAAAAAAATATTTAGAAGAAAAATCTTGGAATGAAATATATGAACTTCAGAATATGCAACTTAATAAATTAAAAGATATAGTAAAAGAAATTATGTAGTTATATTAATTAGAAAGGAAAGATAGTATGAAAAAGATATTAGTAATTGGACAAGATGGTATGCTTGGAGGAGAATTATATGAAAGACTTTGTAATTCTGGCAAATATGAAGTTTATAAAACCACTATTGAAACACTTGATATATGTAATAAAGAAGCAGTTATAAATGAAGTAAAAAATATAAATCCATATTATATAATTAATTGTGCTGCTTACACTAACGTTGATGGCTGTGAGACTAATTTTGAAGTTGCAAATGCTGTAAATGGAGTAGCTGTTGGAAATATAGCAGAGGCAGCAAATTTAGTAGATGCAACTTTAATTCAAATAAGTACTGACTATATCTTTGATGGAAAGTTGCCAATTGAAGATGCATATACAGAGGACATGCAGGCAAATCCTGTTAGTGCATATGGAAAAACTAAATATTTAGGTGAAAAAAATGCTTCAAAAGCAAATAAATATTATATATTAAGAACAGCATGGCTATATGGTTTAGGTGGAAAAAATTTTGTAAAAACTATGCTTAAACTATCTCAAACAAAGTCAGAGATAACTGTTGTAAATGATCAACATGGAAGTCCAACTTCTACTACGAGCCTTTGTGAAATTATTGAACAAATTTTAGAAAAAGAACCTGAATATGGAATATACCATTCAACAAATGAGGGGTTTACTGTATGGAGTGATTTTACAAAAAAAATATTTGAATTTGCAAATATATCAACAAAAGTTATACCTATTTCGTCTAAAGAGTATAAACAAATGTATCCAAATTCTAGTGATAGACCAACAAATAGTAAATTACTTAAAAATAAATTACATAGTATTGGAATTTATCCAAAAAATTGGGAAGATGCATTAAATGAATATTTAAAGGAGGAATTAAAATAATGAAAGGAATTATTTTAGCAGGAGGTAGTGGTACTAGATTGTATCCAGTAACCTTAGCAGTCTCAAAACAATTATTACCCGTATACGATAAACCAATGATATATTATCCATTATCAACACTTATGCAGGCAGGTATTAATGAAATTTTGATTATTTCGACACCTGTGTATTTGCCAATGTTTGAAATGTTGCTTGGAGATGGATCTCAGTTAGGTATGTCAATTTCATATAAGGTGCAAGAAAAGCCTGTTGGACTTGCTGATGCTTTTAGAATCGGTGAAGATTTTATAGGTAACGATTCAGTTTGTTTAATTTTAGGAGATAATATGATTTATGGTCCTGGTATTGAAAAACTATTAAAGACTGCAAGTAAATTAAAAGAAGGTGGAATTATATTTGGCTACAAAGTAGCTGATCCAACATCTTATGGTGTTGTTGAAATTGATAATAAAGGAAATGCTATATCTATTGAAGAAAAACCTAATTTTCCAAAATCAAAGCTTGCAGTACCAGGTTTGTATTTTTATGATAATTCTGTAGTTAATATTGCAAAAAATATTCAACCATCTGCTAGAGGAGAAATAGAAATTACAGATGTAAACAAAAAATATATGGAAAAAGGAAAATTAAAAGTAATTCCTTTAGGTAATGGTTTTGCTTGGTTTGATACAGGAACAGCTGATAGATTAAATGATGCTTCTGATTTTGTTAAAGCAATTGAAGTAAGACAAGGAATTCAAATAGGCTGTATAGAAGAGATTGCGTATAAAAATAAATGGATTAATGATCAACAATTAATAAATTTAGCCGAAAAACATGGTAAAACTGATTACGGTAGATATATGTATAAAATATTAGAACATGATTATGAATATTATGAAGATGTTCTAGATTCTTTACAATTTATACAAAATGAAGGACCAAGAGAGATTGGAAAATAGAAAAGAGGAAAATATATGGGAAAATTTAAGAAGCTAGATACTGCTATTGAAGGTGTGTATGTAATAGAACCAACTGTTTTTGGAGATGATAGAGGATATTTTATGGAAACTTATAGTGAAGTTGAATTCAATGAAATAGGAATAACTAATAAGTTTGTTCAGGATAATCAATCTAAATCAAAAAAAGGAGTTTTAAGAGGTTTACATTTTCAAAAAGAAAATTCACAAGCAAAACTTGTAAGGTGTCTAAAAGGTAAAGTTTTTGATGTGGCTGTTGATTTAAGACCAAATAGTAAAACTTATGGTAAATGGGAAGGTGTTATTCTTTCTGAAGAAAATAAAAAAATGTTTATGATACCAAGAGGATTTGCTCATGGATTTTTAGTACTATCTGATGAAGCAGAATTTGCATATAAATGTGATGATATATATAATCATGATGCTGAAGGTGGACTTAAATGGGATGATCCAGATGTTGGTATAGATTGGCCGATGGAAGGCATTTCAAAAGAAGAGTTATTAACATCTCCAAAAGATGCAAAATGGCCATCTTTAAAAGAACTAAAACAAACAGATTTGTTTAAGAATTTAGAATAATTGGAGGAAATAATATGAAAAATATATTAATAACAGGTGGAGCAGGATTTATAGGATCTAACTTTGTTAATTATATGGTAGAAAAATATGGTGATAAATATAAATATATAGTATATGATAAAATGACTTATGCTGCAAATATTGATAATTTAAAGCCATCAGAAGGCAAATACGAATTAGTACATGCGGATATTTGTGATCTTGATAAAGTAAAAGAAACTCTTGAAAAATATGATATTGATGCAGTAGTTCATTTTGCAGCAGAATCACATGTAGATAATAGTATAAAAAGACCACTTACTTTTACAGAAAATAATGTATTAGGTACTCATTCTTTAATTGAAGCTTGTAAGCAAGTATGGGGTGAAGGATCAGAAAATAGATTTGTACATGTTTCTACTGATGAAGTATATGGGACACTAAAAGATGGTGACTCTATGTTTGTAGAAACATTACCACTTGCACCAAATAGTCCATATTCTGCTTCAAAAGCTGGTTCTGATCTTGTTGTAAGGGCATATTGTGAAACTTTTAAAATGAATGTTTGTATAACAAGATGTTCAAATAATTATGGACCAAATCAACATGAGGAAAAATTAATACCGCTTATGATAAAAAAAGCAAAAGCAGGAGAAAAATTACCAGTATATGGCACTGGAAATAATATACGTGATTGGTTATTTGTTAAAGATCATTGTATAGCAATTGATACTGTCCTTCATAAAGGAGTAAAAGGTGAAGTGTACAATGTTGGTGGTAATAACGAAAAAACTAATTTAGAAATCGTTAAAACTATTCTAAAACAACTTGGAAAATCTGAAGATCTTATAACTTTTGTTGAAGATAGAAAAGGTCATGATTATAGATATGCAATAAATTCTTCAAAAATAAAAAAAGAACTTGGATGGCAGCCATCTGTTACAGTTGAAGAAGGACTAAAACAAACAATTGAATGGTATGCAAATAAGGAGTATTAATAAATAATAAATAATAAATGAATTTAAATTATGGGGGAAAATAGTATGGAAATTTTAGTTGGTTATAATGGATTTGTTGGCTCAAATATAAATAGATCTCATGAAAACTGATAAAACTATCCAATTGCAGGATGTACAACAATAATGCTTTTATTATTTTTTGCTTTTTTTCCATATTTGCAATACTCACTATAATGATAAAATATCTTTAAATTATAATAGATTTAATATTTAAGAAACAAAAATATTTAATTGAAACCATAGAAAAATTGACAAAATAAATTAAATGAACTCAAATTATTAGATAAGAAATTTAATAAGAAGAGTTCATTTTTTGTTAAAATATTAAAGGAAAACTTTAATTAAAATAGTAGATTATATTATAAATTAATTAAAGTATGTTTATAAAAAAAACAGCTTAAATCAATACTATATTTAAAAAATAAATATAGTTGCATAACATTTTAAAATATGATATAATGTTGCTATTAAATTTTATAGTACTTAAAAGGAGAAAGTGATGGAGTTTATAAAAACATTAATTAAAAACAGAAAATTAGTATTTCAATTAGGTAAAAATGACTTTAAAAATAAATTTGCTAGTACAAGCTTAGGTGCTATTTGGGGCTTTATTTCTCCATTTGTATTTATGATTACTTACGTTATTGTCTTTCAATATATTTTAAAAACTGGTAGTGCTGGAAATTATCCGTATGTCGTTTGGTTTTTACCTGGAATGTCAATGTGGATGTTAATAAATGATAGTATCTTAAATGCTAGTAGTTCAATTAGAAATTATAGTTATTTGGTTAAAAAAGTAGTTTTTCCTGTTGATATAATTCCTATTATATCTTTAACATCTGCAGGTATTGTTGGAATATTTTTATTTATAATATCAATAGTTGTGTGTGCTATATTTGGATATATTATAAATGTTATAGAGTTTATATATTTATTTATAGCAGCATATTTACTTATAATTGTAATAACAAGATTTACTTCTGCAATTTGTACATTAGTTCCAGACTTTGTACAGCTTTTAAGTGTTCTTATGCAATTATTATTCTGGTTTACACCAATTATCTGGAATATTTCTATGTTGCAAGGACATCCTATTTTATATAAAATTATAAGTTGTATGCCATTTACTTATTTAGTTAATGGCTTTAGGTGTGCTTTTACAGGTGAAACTCATATTTTAGCAATGCATGGAATTCCTACATTGGTTTTTTGGCTATTTGTAATCATTATGTTCGTATGGAGTAACTATGTATTTAAGAAAAATAAAAAAGACTTTGCTGATGTTTTATAAATTAGGAGGAAGATTCTATGGAAAAAATAGATATATTGTTGGCTACATATAATGGTAAAAATTATTTAAAAGAATTATTAGATTCTATACTTAATCAAACGTATGAAAATATTAGAATCATTGCTTGTGATGACTGCTCTACTGATGATACAATGTCAATATTAAAAGATTATGAAAAAAAAGATAGCAGAGTTATTGCATATAAAAATGAAAAAAATTTAGGTTCTACTAAAACTTTTGAATATCTGTTAACAAAAGTAGAATCAAAATATTTTATGTTTGCTGATCAAGATGATGTATGGAATAAGGATAAGGTTGAATTAACATATAATAAACTAATCGATGAAAATGCTGATTTAGTTTTTACAGATTTAGAAGTTGTTGATGTTAATTTAAATACTATTAATAAATCATTTAACAAATTAAAAGGTTATGATTATAAAATAAAAAAATATATTAATGATGGTTATGAATTAGGAAGGTTATATAATACAGTAACTGGTTGTACGATTTTAACAAAAAAAGAATGGATAGATAAAGTAACACCTTTTCCTAATAATAAAAATATTTTACATGATTATTGGATAGGTCTTGTAGTATCTTTAAAAGGGAAGATAGCTTATTTAGATGTTTCAACTATAAAATATAGGCAACATCAAAATAATCAAGTAGGTACATCTAAATATATTGATAAGTTTAAGGATTTTAATACTGTTAGAAATTACTTAATAGATTTAAGGGTACAAAACCTTAATACTTTTTTAAGTTATGATAATATTTTTACAAAAGAACAAACAGAATTTAATAAAAAGGCATTACAATACTATTTAATGATAAAAAACAAAAAATATTGTAACTTTAAAGATTTAAATATATTTAATAAAATATATAAAAATGAAAAATTATCATTTTATTTAGGATTTTTCTTTTTATTAAATTTTCCTATTATAATTAAACCTTTATATAAATTAAGATCTATATTAAAAAAATAAAAAGGATGTGAAATTTCTTTTATGGCAGAAAATAAAAAAAATGAAAACAATGACGATTTAGTTATATCAATAAAGAATTTAAATAAAGAGTATAAAATGTATAATAGAAAATTAGATAGACTAATTGAATCTGTTATACCTAGTATTCATAGACATAGTACATTTAAAGCTATTGATGATTTAAATCTTGAAGTAAAAAAAGGTGAAGTTGTAGGAATACTTGGAAAAAATGGTGCAGGTAAATCAACTCTTTTAAAAATGATAACGGGTGTTGTATCACCTACATCAGGTAGCTTAAAAGTAAATGGTAAAATTAGTTCTTTACTTGAACTTGGTACTGCTTTTAATCCCGAACTTACTGGATATGAAAATATATATCAAAATGGCTTAGTTATGGGATTAACAAAAGAACAAATAAAAAAGAATGAAAAAGAAATTATTGAATTTGCCGATATAGGGGAACATTTAAATCAACCAGTTAAAACTTACTCATCTGGAATGTTTGCACGTCTTGCGTTTGCATGTGCTATTAATGTAAATCCTGAAGTACTAATAGTTGATGAAGTATTATCAGTAGGAGATATGGCTTTCCAATTAAAATGTTTTAAAAAATTTGAAGAATTCAAGAAAAAAGGAAAAACTATACTTTTTGTTACTCATAGTGTTATTGATGTAATAAAAAATTGTAATAGAGCTATTATTATTTCAAATGGTAGAAAAATATATGATGGAGATGTAAAGCAAGGTGTAGATAAATATAAAAAGATAATAGTTGGACTTGATAAAAAACAAATAGATAAACAAGAAAAAGAATCAAAAGATTTATATGTTGTAAAAGAAGAAATAAGAAAAGAGAAAAAAAATGAAATTTGGAAAGAACATTTTACTCTTAATACTGATTCACTTGTTTATGGCAATGGTAAAGCAGATATAGTGGATTTTGGTATATTTGATATTAACAACAATTATTTAACAACAATAAATAATGATGAAGAAGTAATTGTAAAAATGAAGGTTAAATTCAATGAAACAATTGATGAACCTATATTTGCAATGTCATTTAAAGATTTTAGAGGATTAGAAATATGTGGTGTCAATACTCTTGCTTACAAGAAATTAACAGGTACATATGAAAAAGGAGACATTGCTATAGTCGAATTTAAACAAAGTTTACCATTAGCACCAGACAAATATGCTATATCTTTTGGATGTACAAAATTGGATCATAACGGCAATCTTGAAGTTTTTCAAAGAAAATATGATGTTATGCTTGTAGAAGTTCTTGCAAATAGAGATTGTTTAGGTGTATTTGATATAAAAACACAAATAGAACTTAAAAAGGGGAATAAATAATGAAAATAAACTATGATTATTACAATGGAGAAGATTCATATTGTGATGGTGAAGTAGAAAAAGATATAATGAAATATTCTGAAAAATTTTCTAGAGATAAATATAATGATATATTTTCTAATGATATGAGATGGCCTGTTTTTTATCATTTTACATATATAAGAGAAAATATATTAAATTGGTATCCATTTATGAAAGATTCTGATATTCTTGAAATTGGAGCTGGGATGGGGGCTATTACTGGAGTGCTTTGTAAAAAGGCTAAATCTGTTACTTCAGTTGAGCTTTCTAAGCAAAGGGCAAGTGTTATTGCTTCTAAACATAAAAAATGTGATAATTTAGAAATTATTGTGGGTAATTTGAATGATATAAAATTTGACAAAAAATTTGATTATATTACTCTTATTGGTGTTTTAGAATATGCTAATTTATTCACTAAATCAAATAATCCTTTTGATGAGTTTTTAACTAATATTAAAAAATTATTAAAACCTGATGGAAAGCTTTTAATTGCAATTGAAAATAAATTTGGTATTAAATATTTTGCAGGTGCGGTTGAAGATCATACAAGTATAAAATATGATGGTATAGTTGGATATAACAACAAAAAAGGACCTATTACATTTGGAAAAAAAGAAATTCATGATCTACTTACTAGAAATGGATTATCAAATGTTAGATTTTATTATCCTCTTCCAGATTATAAATTACCAAATGTTATATTTTCTGATGAATGTTTGCCACTGGAAGAAGATATAGATAATTTATATTCTCCATATTATTATGATAATACAATACTAAACTTTGAAGAAAAAAAAGCATATAAAGAGTTAATTAAAGAAAATAAATTTGATTTTTTTGCTAATTCATTTTTCATTGAATGTAGTGAAGATAAGTTAAAAAATGAAATTGATTTTGCAGTATTTAATAGTAAGGCTAATTTAAATGATTTATATATGATTACGAAAACAAGTAATGGAGTATATGAAAAAGAAAAATTGGATTTGTTTAAAGATAAAAAAAGAGAGAAAATTAATATAACAAATTCATATGATTTTGTAAAGGAATTAAAAATTGATGAAAAGGAAGAAAATAAAAATATTTCCAAATTCTTTTCTAAAAGATATATTACACAAGAAGAAAATATTGCAAATTTAAATAATTTTATTAATAAACTTACTAATGAATCTAATTTATTAAAACAGGAATTAGAAAAAATATATCATTCGAGAACATGGAGATATACAAATATAATAAGAAAAATTAATAAGAAAATAAAAAAATAAAAAATAAAAAAGTTAAAAAGAAAAGAGGTTTTTTATGAGTGAGTTAAAAAGACTATTTACGTCTGAAGCAGTATCAATCGGACATCCTGATCATGTATGTGATATGATATCAGACTCAATACTTGATGCTTGTTTAAAGGAAGATAAATATTCTAGAGTTGCATGTGAAACAATGGCAAAAGATGATTTTATTATTCTTTCAGGTGAAATTACGACAAAAGCAAATATAAACGTAGAAGAAATTGTTAAAAAAACTATTAAAAGTATAGGATATACATATACTCCAAGAGTATTAAATTTATTACAAAAGCAATCACAAGATATTGCACTTGGGACAAATGATGATGTTGGTGGAGCAGGTGATCAAGGTATAATGTTTGGATATGCAAATACTGAAACGCCACAATTTATGCCACTTGCTATAACTATGGCACATGAACTTGTTAAACTTGCTACAGTACTAAGAAAGTCTGGAAAATTTGAATGGGCAGGTCCTGATATGAAATCTCAAGTAACATTAGATTATACATCAAAAAAAGTAAGAATTGATACAATGTTAATGTCTATTCAACATGATAGTAATTATAATGAGGACAAGTTTAAAAAATATATTATTGAACACATTATGAAGGTTATTGCTAGAAAATATAATTTAAATGAAGATTTCAAAATACTTATTAATCCTACTGGAAGATTTGTTATTGGGGGACCAGAGGGAGATGCTGGTCTTACAGGAAGGAAAATAATAGTTGATACATATGGCGGATATGCTCCACATGGGGGCGGTGCTTTCTCTGGAAAAGATCCTACTAAAGTTGATCGTTCTGCCGCATATATGGCAAGATACTTAGCTAAGAATATAGTTGCGTCAAAAATTGCAGATGAATGTTTAATTCAACTTTCTTATGCAATTGGCGTAGCACAGCCAATTTCGATAAGTGTAAATTGTAAAGGAACTAATAAAGTAGAAGAGGCAAAAATAATTAAAGCGATATATGATAACTTTGATTTATCTCCAAAGGGAATAATTGAAAAACTTAATTTACGTACACCTATTTATGCTAATTCATGTAATGGTGGACATTTTGGAAGAAAATATTTAGATGATAAAGAGGAAATAGAATGTTATTGGGAAAAGCTTGATAGTGTTAATATTTTTAAAAAAATTATATAATATATGAAAGGTTAGGATATTTTTATGGAATTAGATAAAGAAAAATTATCTCCTTTAAAAGAAAATATTTTAAATTGGTATCCATTTAAAAAAAATAAATCTTTACTAGAAATTTCTTCAAATGATTATATATTTGTGGATATGCTAAGAAAAAAAGATCTAAAGGTTGAAATAATTAAAAGTTATGAATATAAAAATTTTGAAGAGAAATTTGACTATATATTAATAAATTATGCTGAAGAAAAAAATGAAGAACTCGAAAAATTAATGGAATATGCTACTAATAATATAAAAAAAGATGGTATAATTTTGTTAATAGCTAATAATAAATATGGATTGCAAACGTTTAATTATAATAGTAAAAAAAATGATTTCAATTTAGTATCGAAATATAAGATAAATCTGTGTGCAAATAAATTAAATATTAAAAATATAAAATTTTACTATCCATTACCAAATTATAAATACACTAATGTTATATTTACAGATAATCATTTGCCAAGTCGTGAAAGTATATTAAGAGATTTAACAATTTATGATGAAAATGAAATATTGATTCTTAATGAAAGAAAAAAATATATAGAAATCATAAAAGATGATCCAAGTTTATTTAGCTTTTTTGCTAATACATATTTGGTAGAATTTTCAAATAGTATGGATAATACGATTGAATTTATATCATTTAATAATTCAAGAAAAGCCGAATATAGAATGATAACAATATTATATAACGATGTCGCCAGAAAATTTCCAATTAATGAACTTGAAAGAAAGCATTTAGATCAGATAAAATTAAATATTCAAAAACTTAATAAGTTAAATATTAATTTATTAGATACTATTAAAGAAAATTATATAGAAAGTAAATTAGTAAAGGAAGTAAAATCCTTTGATAAAATTCTTATTGAATATGCAAAGAATAATGACTATAATAAGCTAGTTGATTATATAAAATTATTTTATAATGAATTAAAGAAAAAGCTAGAAGCAAGTCATAATATTGAAAATACGGTATTTAATAAATACAAAGTTGATATTTCTAAGGAAATAAAGGATAAACTTTATTTTGTAAAAGATGGATTTTATGATTTGATTTTCCAAAATTCCTTTTATTTTGAAAATAATTTTTATTTTTATGATCAAGAATGGATAGAAGAAAATGTCCCTCTTGAATTTATTATGTTTAGAGCGATAAATTATCTTGCAAATTCTTCAAACATTGTGGACAGAAACATTATATATAAAAAGCTATATTTAGTAGAATATATTAAATTATTTGAGCGATTAGAAGAACAAATACAGAATAAAATAGTAGATAAAGTAACTTGGCAAATTCATAGTCTTAATAATAAAACAATAGAGAATATACAAGATACATTACAACATTATAAAAATTTAGACCAAATGGCTCAAATAGAAAAACAAAATTTGCAAAATGAAATACAAAATTTAAAAAAAGAATTAAATAATATTATTAATTCAAAATCTTGGAAAATAACTAAACCATTAAGGAAAATTAAAGATATTATTAAAAAATGATTTTTTTAGAAAGGAAGTAAAAATGAGACTAAGAGATAAATTGTTTACAAATGGAGGAAATGTTAGAAAAGTACTTAGAATTTTAAATAGAATTCTTAAAAGCCTATTTAATTTCAATTTTTTGAAACAACAAATAAAAAAAATTAAAGAAAAAGGATTTAAGCTTACTTTTATTGAAATGAAAAAATATTTTGGAACTGGAATTGTAACAGAAGCAGATTATATATATTCAAAGTGGATAGAACTTAATGAACCAAATGAGTTACAGTTAGAAAAACAACGTAGTACAAAATTTGAGAAAAAACCTAAAATTAGTATAATAGTACCAATGTATAATACACCTGTTAAGTTTTTTGAAGAATTGGTGGATGGATTAATTGACCAGACATATTCTAATTGGGAATTATGTTTGGCTGATGGAAGTAACGAAAAAAATAAAGCATTAGAACCTATTTATAATAAGGACAGCAGAATTAAATATAAGTTTTTAGAAGAAAATAGGGGAATATCTGGTAATACTAATGCAGCTTTAGAATTAGCTACAGGTGACTATATTGCTTTACTTGATCATGATGATCTTTTACCGAAGTTTTCTTTATATGAAATTGTAAAATGTATTAATCAAAATCCAAATGTAGAATTCATTTATACAGATGAAGATAAATTTGAAAAACTAGACTCAAAGAGGTATGATCCGTATTTTAAATCAGATTTTGCTCCAGATACTTTAAGAGCAAATAATTATATTTGCCATTTTAGTGTTTTTAGAAAAGATATTATGGATAAATTAGGTGGTTTTAGAAGTGAATTCGATGGCGCTCAAGATTATGATATAATATTAAGAATGAGTGAAATAGCAACTAATATTATACATATACCTAAAATTTTATATCATTGGAGAGTACACGCATTATCTACTGCAAAGTCAGGAGCAACTGCAAAACCATATGCGTATGAAGCAGGAAAAAAAGCTATACAAAGCCATATTGATAGATTAGGGTTAGACGGAACTGTCGAAGATGGTGTTACTTTAGGTACTTATAAAGTAAATTATAAAATTAAGGGAAATCCAAAAGTTTCTATTGTAATACCAAATAAAGATTATGTATCTACTTTAAAAACTTGTTTAAATTCAATAAAAAAACTTACTACTTACAAAAATTATGAAATAATAATTGTAGAGAATAACAGTGATCAAGAAGATACATTTGAATATTATAAAAAAATTGATGGAAAGGATAATATAAAAGTAATTTATTTTCCAGAAAAGGAATTTAATTATTCTAAAATAATTAATTTTGGTGTTAAAGAATCAACTGGAGATTATATTGTACAACTTAATAATGATACAGAATTATTAACTCCAAATTGGCTAGAAGAAATGTTAGGATTCGCACAAAGAGAAGATGTAGGTGCCGTAGGTGTAGAGTTATTTTATCCCGATAAGACTATTCAGCATGCTGGTGTAATTATTGGAATTGGTGGGGTAGCTGGACATGTTTTTAAGAATATTCCATACAATATGCATGGATATTTTTCTAAAGATTCTATGATACAAAATTTAAGTGCTGTAACTGCTGCATGTATTATGACTTCTAGAAAAGTTTTTGATGAAGTTGGATACATGGATGAAAAATTCAAGGTAGCTTTTAATGATACTGATTTTTGCCTTAAGATAAGAGAAAAAGGAAAATTAATTGTATATAATCCATATGTAAAATTTATACACTTTGAATCTAAAAGTAGAGGATTTGAGGATACTCCTGAAAAAAAGAAAAGATTTGCATCAGAAATTAATAGGTTTCATGAAAAATGGAAAGAAATACTAGAAAATGGAGATCCATATTATAATATTAATTTAAGATTAGATAGTGATCAATATGAAATAAAAAATGAAAAAGTTAAATATAGAGTATAAAGTTGTATTATATTTAAGCAAAATAATATATTTCTCTTACATTATTACAGTTGATACACCATATATCAATATGTTAAATTAAGCTATTAAAATAGTGAATATATTTTCTATAAAATAAGTACATGTAAAGATAGTGTTTTTTATAATTTTAGTTACACTCGTTTAGAAAAAAGTATTTTAGAAAGGAATATAATATATTAATTATATTATGTTAAATGGTATTAAAATGAAAGAACGATTAAAAAAAATTTTTTGTAATAGAATTTTAGTTACTATTATGTTATTATTATTTCCTTTATTAATAGATATTGTTTTTTTTAAAAATTATAAATTAGAAATAAATATGGAACATATATTTATAGTATTATATCAATATCTAGTTTATTTATTTATTTTTGCTTTTTATTTTTTAAACAAAAGAAGTAAAAAAATAAAAAAAATTTTTGAAATAATAATAAAATATAGATATGTAATAGCATTATTAACTTGTTTATGTTTAGTTTGTTTAAAAGTTAATTTTTCCTCTATTGGAATGTGGACAACTTATTTGTCAGAAGATAATAATACCATTACTATAGGGATTCCGCGTAGCATTAGATCAGATGAATGGGTAGTGCAAACACCATATATGTTTGCACAATCTATGAGTGAGAATAAATATGAATTAAATAATGAGAATGTTGGAAATGGCCAAAATATGCTACTTGTTAATGCTCCAGTAAAAGGAATTTTAATTTTTACTAAAATTTTAAATTTGGGATTTTTATTATTTGGGCGAGATTATGGTTTTTCTTTTTATTTTGTTGTAAAATTAATTGGACTGCTCTTAGTTTCTATTGAAATTTGTTTGATATTAACAAAAAAAGATGCATGTCTAAGCATAATAGGAGGATTTTGGATAGCCTTTTCACCACCTCTTATGTGGTGGTTAGCAACTTCAGTTACTGATATTATATTATATGGTTTTGCTATTATAATTATTTTCCATTATTTCGTTTCTATTGAAAATTTAAAACTATATAAGAAAATATTACTTGCATTATTAATGATTATTATGATTTCAAGTTTCGCAATGTCATTATATCCTGCAATGTTAGTACCGTTTGCTTATTTTATGTTGGTCTTTTTATTTGTGGAATGGTTGAAATATAGAAAAAATTTAAATTGGAAAGATTATTTAATTATGATAATAACTGTAATCATTTCATTGGCATTAATTGGATATTCGATTTATATATCTTGGGATGATATTACAAAGGAAATGAGTACTGTTTATCCTGGGGCAAGATTTGAAATGGGTGGCAATACTAAATTAACTTCACTTATAAATTATTTTTGCTGCATATTTTCACCATATACACGTAATCAAAAAATGACATTTTCTAACTATTCAGAGATTAGTTCATATATTTATCCTATAACTGGGCTTTTAATAGTAATAATTTCCTTTTTTAAAGATTTTAGTACAATTAAAGATAAGGTTAAAAATAAAGAAAATTGGTTATTTATAGGACTCTTAATGGTATATGTATTTTTAATGCTTTTTGTATTTGTAGGTTATAATGGAATTGTTTCGCGAATAACATTATTGTATTTTGTACCACCTAAAAGAGCTATGTTAGTTATAGGTTTAATAGGAATAATACTTTCTTTGATAATTTTATCAAAATTATCAAAAAATGATAAAAAGATTTTTACTAAATTACAGGCTATGCTAATTTCTATTTTAGTAGTACTTATATCTTATATTCTTATTTTTGAATCTGGATATAATAGTTATTTAGGGAAAAAAGAAATATTAGTTCTTATACCTATAATTTTTGCACTTACATATAATTTTATTTGTGCAAATAAGAAAGCTTTTGCTTATACAATTTGTATTGTTACTTTATTTACAGGGATGACTGTAAATCCAATTGTATTTGGTACAGGAAATATTTATAATACTGATATTTCTAAAGAATTACAAAGAATTGAGAGTATAGATCCTAATGCCAGATGGGCAGCATCAGGCAATGTATATGGTCAATTATTAGTTGCTAATGGAATAGATTCATTAAATGGTGTGCATTATTCTCCAGATTTTGAATGGTTAAATACTATAGATCCCAAATCGGAATTTAGCGATATATATAATAGATATGCACACATTAGCATTGAGCTTGGAAGTAAAATAAACTTTAAGCTAAATTCAATGGATTCCTATACAGTAACCATTACATATTCAAAACTTAAAGAGTTAGGAATTAAATATTTTTATACTAATAATTTGATTGACGATGAAACTGTTAGCGAGTTTCATCTTGAAAAAATATACGATAATAAAAATCAACGAATATATCTAATTAACTGATATAATTAATATTCGTGTATATTTTTATTAAAACATTGTCTTGTATATTTAGATTAAAATTTATTTTATATTATGGAGGAGCTTATATGAAGATTTTATTAATAATACCTGCATACAATGAAGAAAGTAATATATTATATGTTATAAATAGTATAAATGAATATAAGAAGAAAAATAAAGAGTTAAATTTAGATTATGTAGTAATTAATGATTGTTCTACAGACAATACAGGAAAAATATTAGATGAAAATAATATAATACATATCGATTTAGTACATAATCTTGGAATTGGAGGAGCTGTACAAACAGGTTACAAATATTCATATTATAAAAATTATGACATTGCAATTCAATATGATGGTGATGGTCAACATGATATAAATTATTTAAAAAACATTATTCAGCCCATCATAGATAATAATGCCGATTTTGTTATTGGTAGTAGATTTATTGATAATGTTAGTAGTTTTAAAACCAGTTTTTCAAGACGCTTAGGTATAAATATTCTCTCATTTTTTATAAAGTTAGTTTGTGGTAAAAAAATATATGATACTACTAGTGGATTTAGAGCTGCAAATAAAGACATCATAAAATTATTTGCAAATGATTATCCTATTGAATATCCAGAGCCTATTACTTCTGTTGAAGTTATCAAGAGAAAATTCAGATTAAAAGAGGTAGCGGTTAATATGAAAAGTAGAGTTGCTGGAAAATCGTCTATACATAGTTGGAAAAGTGTCTATTATATGATAAATGTATGTTTATCAATACTTATTACAGGTTCAAGGAGGTATAAATAATGTCTTATAGTTTAGTTTTATTAATGTCAATTTTTACTTTTATACTTTTTATGACTGTAATATATTTGTTAAGAAAGAGAAAAATACCAGTAAAATATGCACTTATATGGATATTTTCAATTATATTTATATTATTACTTCTTTTAGTTCCTAATTTGATGGAAAATATTGCAGATTTACTAGGTTTTGAATTATTATCAAACATGGTGTTATGCTTATTTTTAGGACTATTAATGTTTATATCCATAGCATTAACCGTTATGATAGCTAGTCAAAAGAAAAAAACTACTATTTTAATTCAAGAAATTTCTATTTTAAAACAAATAATTAATGATATAGATAATAATAAATTGTAACAATAAGTTTAAATTATATAAGGAGAGATAAGTATATGAATTATGATGTTTTAGTTGTTGGAGCTGGCTTTGCTGGCTGTACATTAGCTCAAAAATTTGCTGAATTTGGAAAAAAAGTTCTTATTATCGATAAGAGAGCTCATATTGGTGGGAATATGTATGAAGAAAAAAGAGCAAATAATGTTAACGTTCATAAATATGGACCTCATATTTTTCATACAAATTATGAGGAAGTTTTTAATTATCTAAAAAAATTTACAGGATTTTATTTTTACGAACATCGCGTTATTGGTTATATTGATGGTAAATATGTACCTATTCCGTTTAATTTCAAGTCACTTGAATTACTCTTTGAAGAAAAAAAAAGTTTAGAAATAAAAAATAAATTATTAAATGTATATAAAAATATGGACAAGGTATCAATTTTAGAATTACTTAATAGTGATGATGAAGTCATTAAAAAATTTGGAGAATATGTTTATGATAAAGTATTTGTTCATTATACTGCTAAGCAATGGAATATTCCTATAGAAGAAGTTGATAAGTCTGTTATTAATAGGGTGCCCGTTATACTTGGTTATGATGATCGTTATTTTCAAGATAAATATCAGTTTATGCCAAAAAATGGATATAATGAAATATTTAATAATATGTTAAACAACAAGAATATTACCATCAAGTTAAATACTGATTCTAAAGAAGTGATTAATATTGATATAGAGAAAAAAAACATACTTGTTTATGGAGAAAAATTTGATGGTAAAGTTATTTATACTGGACCTTTAGATGAATTATTGAACTATAAATATGGACCTTTGCCTTATCGTTCATTGAATCTAGTTTTTGAAGATAGATTAGAAAATTATTATCAACCAATGTCTGTAGTTAACTATCCTAATGATAATAAATTTACTAGAATAACTGAATTCAAGTATTTGTCAAATCAAATAGTTAAAAATAATACTACAATACTAAAAGAATATCCTTTAACTTATGATTACATGAATAAAGAGCATGTTCCTTATTATGCTATATTTAATGAAAGAAATCTAAATCTTTATAATAAATATTGTTATTGTTTAAAAGATATTAGTAACTTTTATTTATGTGGTCGATTAGCTGAATATAAATATTATAATATGGATGCTGTTATTAAAAGAGCATTGGATCTATTTGAAGAAATAAAAGGAGAAAAATAAAATGATAAATAGGAAAAAAATAAGCGTTATAGTACCATGCTATAAAGTTGAAAAATACTTACCAAGATGTTTAGATTCTTTAGTTAATCAAACATTAGAAGAAATAGAGATTATTTGTATTAATGATGGTTCTCCTGATAATTGCTTAAGCATATTAAAACAATATAAAGAAAAATATCCAGATAAAATTGTTATAATTGACAAAAAAAATGAAGGCGTTTGGTGTGGAAGAAAAGATGGAATAAAAATAGCAACAGGTGAATATATAGGATTTGTAGATAGCGATGACTACGTATCTTTGGAATGGGCAAAAAAATTGTATGATGCTGCAGAAAGTCAAAATGCGGATATATCTGTATGTGGCTTTGACCGTATCGATATGGATTCTGGTAAATTGTACTCTAGAGAAATGTGTAAATCTAGTAAAACAATAATTGATATGAATAAAAATCCTGAAGATATTTTGATGATTAATGGCGCACCTTGGAACAAAATTTATAAAGCATTTCTTTTAAAAGAAATGGAAGAACTAGAAAATCCACCTAAAATTTTAGACGATATGATGTTTCTTTTATTAATATATATAAATGCGAAGAAAATTGTTTTTATACCTGATAGTTTAGTATATTATATGGTTAGGGCGGACTCTATTATTAATACAATAAAGGAAGAAAAAGTAGATTCTACTTATCAAGCAATGATAGAAGTAAGAGAAGTATATGAAAAAAGTAAAAATAGAGTAAAAATGTTGCCTGTATTAGATGGTATGGCTTTCTTACACTTAGGAATCTCTTTAATGTTCAGATTATCAAATGATCCCGAATGTAATTTAAAAAAATCTATAGTGAAGAATAATAAATTTTTAGATGATTATTTTCCTACTTGGAGAAATTTAAAATATTTAAAACTAAATTACATGTTAAAATTTGGATTCAAGAATTTTAAATTATGGATTATGAAAATTATATATAAATTACATATGTTTAGATGTTTTTTAAAGGTATATAATTTTATGATAAATAAATTAAAAATAGATATAAAATGGTAAAAGGATGAATTAATATGAAAATATTATTAATATGTATTTATCTTACATTAACACTTTTAGGACTTATTTTAATGAAAAAAGGTGGAAATCCTGGTAAAATCAAACTAAATAAAAAAGATATAAGTTTATCGATGAGCCCTATTAGTGCATTAGGCTTTTTAAGTTATTTATGTAGTTTTTTGCTATTTACAAGACTTGTTGTAATGTTTGATTTGAGTTATATAATGCCAATAGTTACTGGTATAGTACAAATATTAACTTTGATATCTGCTAATTTGTTATTTAAGGAAAAAATTAGTAAAACTTCAATAATAGGAGCAAGCATTATAATAATTGGTATTGTTATAATGAATTTAAAAATAGTATAATATGGGGGGGAAAATGAAAAAAACTATATTTGTTATATCATATTTAATACTTACAGTTTTAGGATTAGTATTAATGAAAATAGGAGGAAATACAGGGACTTTCTTATTTGGACAAGGGTCATTTTCTTTTTCTATGAGTTTAATAAGTTTACTTGGATTTATTAGTTATATATTAAGTTTTCTTTTATTTACTAATCTTATAGTAAAATTTGATTTAAGTTATATAATGCCAATTAGTTCTGGAATAACACAAGTTTTAACTTTATTGTCAGGTTATTTAATTTTTAAAGAGAAAATTACTATAAATGGAATAATAGGTGTATCTCTTGTCATAATTGGGATAATTATAATTAATATTAAACCTAAGAAGTCTATAGAAGATATTAAATAAATTTATTTTAACATGATTTAATGTAAACAATTTATAATATTATAAAATGAGGTGTATTTATGCATGAAAAGAAAAAAGTATCTGTAGTCATACCAATGTATTTTGAAGAAGAAGTAGCAAATGAATGCTATAAAAGAGTTGCTAAAGTATTATCCGAAATGAAAGAATATGATAGTGAAATAATATTTATAAATGATGGATCTACAGATAGAACATTAGAAATATTAGAAGATATTGCATCAAAAGATAAAAGTGTAAAAGTTATATCGTTTTCTAGAAATTTTGGACACCAATGTGCCGTTTCTGCAGGTTTAAAGTTTGTAACTGGAGATGTAATTTGCATTATAGATGCAGATTTACAAGATCCTCCTGAATTAATTAAAGATATGATAAAAAAATGGGAAGAAGGATATGAAGTTATATATGGAAAAAGAAAAGTAAGGAAAGGTGAATCTTTTTTTAAGTTATTTACTGCTAAAATGTTCTATAAAACATTAAATGCTTTATCAAATGTATCAATTCCAAAGGATACAGGTGATTTTAGAGTAGTAGATAGAAAAGTTGTAGATACAATAAATTCTATGCCTGAACATAATAAATTTTTAAGGGGTATGTTTAGTTGGGTAGGATATAAACAATATGCTTTTGAATATGAAAGAAAAGAAAGATTTGCAGGTAAGACAAAATATCCACTAAAGAAAATGTTAAAACTTGCTACTGATGGTATAATAGGATTTTCAACTAAACCACTTAAAATAGTTGGTATAATTGGAGTTATAAGTATAATTATTTCGTTATTTATACTTATATATTCATTAATATCATTTATTTTTGATTTAAATCATTTAACTGCAGGTTGGACTTCAATTATGGTTACTATAACATTTTTTGCAGGAGTTCAATTACTTTCAATTTGGATAATGTCTGAATATATAGGAAGAATATATGATGAAAGTAAGAAAAGACCAGAATACATTATTTCAAAGAAAATAAATATTGAATAATATAGTAAATAAATAGTTAAATAATATAATCTATAAGTGTTGTATAAGTATTGAATTTAATTAAAATAGTAATAAGAGGTGGTATATATAATTACTAAAATAAATAAAAAAATGTCTTTTGTTATATCCATTTGTATAATATTAGTTATAATAGTTGCAATAACTATATATTTTAGCAAAATAAATTCAAATAATAAAACTTTAGCTAATGAAAATAATGAAGATACAGTAAAATTTATTGTACAAGATAATATAGCAAGTGCTGAATTAAAGAAAGTAAAAAGTCTAGATGCGGCAGTACCAATATTTATGTATCATTTTGTAAGGGATGATACAGGTGATTATGAATTTCCAGAAAATATGGTACGTCCAGAAACGTTAAAAAAACAACTTCAATATTTAAAAGATAATGGATATGAAACAATATATAAAGATGATATTGAAAACTTACAAAATTTTACAAAACCTGTTTGGCTTACTTTTGATGATGGTTGGGAGGACTTTTATATTAATGCTTTTCCGTTATTAAAAGAATATAATATGAAAGCTTCGTATTATGTTATTACATCATTAATTGGTACTCCTGGATATGTTAAATTAGATGAGTTAAAAGAAATGAAAGATAGTGGACTTGTCGACATTCAATCTCATACAGTAACGCATCCAAGACTTGCAGATTTAAATAAAGATAATATATATAATGAATTAAATAAATCTAAAATTTATTTAAAAGAAAATTTAGGTATAGATTCTACAACAATATGTTATCCTTATGGATCATTTAATAATCTAGTGTTAGATTTATCTAAAGAATTAGGATATAAAAATGGACTTGCTATGACTGGAGGTACATATTATACATCAAAACATAAGAATATATATGCTATACCTAGAATATACGTAAATAGATCTATGTCAATGGATACATTTAAAGATTACGTAACAAAGTCTAAAGTTAATGTAGAATGGGAATAAATTTAAGAAAGGCAATTAATATGGAAAAATCAGTTTGTTTTTTAGAAAAATTTCTTAGAAAATTTTCTAAGGTTTTCGTTATTATTTTATTTATAAGTGTTTTATTATTTTCATTAATATTTAGTGCACATTATAATTATAACGATTCTCCATATTTTGGAAGAACTAATAGTTATACATTTATATCTATAGCATTAAATATAGCAGTAATATTATTAATGCTTTATATATCAAGAAAAACCAAAATAAATTTTAAAATTTTATCCATTTTATATTTTACCTTAGAAATAGTGTATATGATTGTAGTACCATTAAAAACATTTTCTGATATGAAATTTGTATCAGATATTGCGATGAATAATTTTCATGACGATACGGGTTACTTATTAGGATTTTCAAATAATTATCCAATTGTAATAATATTCTATATTTTATTTAAAGCTTTTTATAGTGATGTTATAGTTATACGATTGATAAATATATTTATGAATATTGGCATTGCATATTTTTCATATAAAACATATAATTTAATTTATGAAAAAGAAAATAAATTTGTTTTATTATTATCATTTATAAATATATCTGTTTTTCTTTATGTTAATCATGTATATAATGATATAATGTTTACATTTTTAAACTCAGTACTATTATATTTAGTTATGTTAAATAAAAAAAGTAAAGTACATTATTTTGGAATAATATTATTATCCGTATTGCAATATTTGATAAGGCCAGTAGGAATAATATATATAATAGCAATTGCTATGTATATGTTCTTCACAAGAAAAGAATATATAAAGACTTTAAAATATTTAGTAATTACATTTTTAATAATAATTATTTCAAATTTTATAATAGTTTCTATTTTTGGAAAATCTGAAGAAAATATAGGAATATGGTCATTTTTACAAATGGGTATTAATGAAGAAGAATTTGGATTTCAAGATGGAACTCATTCAAGCAATTGGACGAGTAAAGATGTTATTAATAAAGCAAAAGCACTAGGTGTAAAAAGAGGCAAGAACAAAAAAATTGCTATTTTTAATTTTATTATTATAGGATTTTTCTTATTTTATTTAATATGGGAAATAAAATCTAGATATATCTACTCGTTATATCCTATATTTATAATTTATGCATCTAGAACTGTTTCCTATTTGTTAGATAATGATAAAAAATATTTGAAAGAAAAAAGTTAATAGAGGATATATATGAATATGATAGAAAAACTTAAAAAAAATAATATCTTATTAAAAATAATCTTTACTATTATTTTATTAATAGTTTTTGTATTAATTTTTAAATTAAATTATCTTGCACATTATACACATGATGAATATGTTTTTTCACATGTATATGGTACTGAACAAAAGGTAAATAACTTTGCTGATCT
Source organism: uncultured Clostridia bacterium (assembly GCA_947630145.1). Lineage (GTDB taxonomy): Bacteria > Bacillota > Clostridia > TANB77 > CAG-465 > CAG-465. Next base: position 37,858 of record CANRGL010000003.1, read on the forward strand.
TTATAATTCAATGAAATCAATATATAATATGGATTCTGGTAGAATATTAATTCTTGGAATTTCACAAATTTTATGTATGATAAATATAGATGTGTTTAAGATATTAAATACTTTGGTATATATTTTACTCATGTATATGATATATAAATTTGGAGTTAGTAAAAAAGATAAAATAAGTATCAATAATATATTAATTTTATTGTTTGTTTGTGTGATATGTTTTGTTAAAATACCAGCTTTTGGGCAAACCGTTATTAACCTAAATGGTTCAGTTAACTATCTATGGGTTGTAACATTATTGATAATAAATTTGTACACATTTTATAAAATTGTAAAATACGAAAATTATAAAGTAAATAAATTTATATTTACTATTACATGTATATTATCTTTTTTCCTTGGGGCAAGTCATGAAATAATAGCTGTAATGAATACGGCAGTTATTATACTTGTGATGATATATGAATATTTAGATAAAAGAAGAATAGATAAGCTATGTATCATAAGTAGTATTTTTTCTATTTTAGGTATGATATTTTTACTTGCTGCACCAGGAAATTATGTAAGAAAAGCTTTAGATGTAAGTGGTAAGGCACTTGAAGGTAGCGTAGTAGCCTTTGATAGTTTAAGAAATACAATTAATCAGTTATATAATACAATAATTAATAATTTTGTAATATTTTTAATTATAACTATAGCCCTTTTATATATAATCATAAATGGATTTAAAAATAAGAAATTTATATTAGACAATAAAAAGCATATATTTTTAATACTTCTTTATACAGGTGTTGGAATCTTGCCATACTTTGCTATGATGTTCTCAGTAAATTTTGATACAAGAGTAACTTTTGCACCATTTGTATTTTTCTTAATTGCATTTTTTGAAGCAATTAAAATATTAAAAATAAATGAAAAAAGTTATTTTAAGATATTTTTTGTTTTAATAACAACAATTTTTTTAATAATAAGTGTTAAAAATTATTATAATACTTACAAAATAGCTTCTAATTTATCTAAAGAATTAGATACAAGAGATGAGCTAATTAATAAACAAAAAAATGAAGGAATAAGTGATGTAAAAGTTCCAAAAATTAGTTTGCAAGTAAATGACTATATTACATTTAGTGAAATATCATATAACACAAACTATACGGCAAATAAATCTATGGCAACATATTATAATTTAAGTAGTATAAAATTAGAAGCTGATTATTATTGTAGAATTATTTTTTCAAATTTAAAATCTGATAGTACAAATCAAATAAATATTAGTGATAACTCTACATTTGATTCATCAGATTATATAAGAATGTTAGATAAGAAGTATAAAGATAAATTAGCTCCATATAAAAAAGATTATTATGCGTTTGAAGGAGAAGAATACACATTAAATTTTGGCATAAATTCAGATAGTATAAATCAGTTTTCTGTTATATTTAAAAATAAATTTAGTGATATGTATATAAAACAGATAGTTATATTTGATAAAAATGATAAAGTTATATATAATTTATCGCCAAATAAAATAAATGACAGTATAGATAATAAAGAAAATTTGGCTAAAATAGAAGTTGAAAATAATTTATTACATATAAGCTCAACACAAAATAATTCATATTTTCATATTAAGCTAAATTAAAACTTGTATAATATAAATTCATTTGTATTAACCCAAATGAATAGGGGGATTAATATGTCTATAGCAATGATAATATTAAACTATAACGATAAAGAAAATACAGAGAAAATTATAAAGAATATAAAAGATTATAAAATATTAGATAAGGTTATAATAGTAGACAATAACTCCACTAATAAAGATGAAGCAGAAAATCTACAGAAGCTTACTTCTAATAAAGTGGAGGTTATAGTTAGTGATAAAAATGGCGGATATGCACATGGTAATAATTATGGATTAAGATACATTGATAAACATTATGGAGTTGATGCATTTAAATACGTTATAATATCAAATCCAGATGTATATGTAAAAGAGGAGGATATAATAAAAACAATTCAATTTTTAGAAAAAAATAAAAATTGTATAATAGCATCTCCAAGAATGCATTATATAGATGGACCTGCAAGAAGAAGTGCTTGGAAGCATAGAAATGTTATAACTGATATTGCAAATTCTACTCGTATAACACAATTTTTACTATATCCATTTTTTAAAAAAGGAGAATATTCTAAAGATGATTTTAAAAAAGAAATTTTAAAAGTCGATGCAATAGCTGGTTCCTTTTTTATTGCAAATCACGAACTGTTTAAAAATATAGGATATTTTGATGATAATACATTCTTGTTTTATGAAGAAGATATTATAGGAATTAAGTCAAAAAAAGTTAATTATGATATATATTCTTTAAATAAATTGTCTTTTATGCATTATGAAAGTAAAACTATAGGTAAAATAATGAGTGTATTTAAAAAGCAAGATATATTATTTGATAGTAAGATATACTTTCAAAAAGAGTATAACCATGCTAATTTATTTCAAATATTAATTTTTAAAATTCTTAAATATATAAGAAAATTTGAACTTATATTTGAAATATTAATAAAAAAGATAATAAAACATTAAATTATTTATTTATTAGGAGGTAGTTGTATGAAAAAAATATTGGTAACTGGAGGAGCAGGATATATTGGCTCTCATACATGTGTAGAATTATTAAATGAAGGAAGAGAAATAATTATTATTGATAATTTCTCTAATAGTAAACCAAAAACTTTAGACAATATAAAAAAGATTACAAATAAGGATTTTAAATTTTATGAAGGAGATTATACTAATAGAGAAACTTTAGAAGAAATTTTTAAAAATAATGATATTGATGCAGTAATAAATTTTGCAGGATATAAGGCAGTAGGAGAGTCTGTACAAAAACCTTTAGAATATTATATAAATAATGTTACAGGTGCACTTACATTACTAGATGTTATGAAAAAATACAATGTTAAAAAATTTATTTTTAGTTCATCAGCAACTATATATGGAAATCCAGGTACACCAAAATATGTTGAAAGTATGGAGATAAAAAGAGGTACAAGTCCTTATGGTACTACGAAGTCAATGATAGAAATAATTCTTGATGATTTGTATAAATCTGATAATACTTGGAATATAGTAAGTTTAAGATATTTTAATCCTGTTGGAGCACATAGTTCTGGAATTATAGGAGAAGAACCTCAAGGAATTCCAAACAATTTGATGCCATATATTCAAAAAGTTGCAAGTGGTGATTTAAAAGAATTATCAATATTTGGAAATGATTATAACACACCAGATGGAACAGGAGTAAGAGATTATATACATGTTGTAGATTTAGCAAAAGGTCATTTACTTGCATTAAAGAAGTTAGATACATCTACAAATGGAATATATATATATAATCTAGGAACAGGAACTGGATATAGTGTGCTTGATATTGTAAATACTTTTGAAAAAGTAAATAATATAAAAATACCATATAAGATTGTACAAAGAAGACCTGGAGATTTAGCTTGTTATTATGCAGACCCAACAAAAGCACAAAAGGAATTAGGATTTAAAACAGAAAAAACTTTAGAAGATATTTGTAGAGATAGTTGGAATTATCAGAAAAATATTTTAAATAACGATTAATCAATTGACATAAAACAAAAAATGTGCTAAAATATATGTTGTTAAAATTTTATATAATTATATTATTATATAGTTAAATATATTTTCAGGAGGATGTATTATGTTAAATCAAAACAGTATATCAAGTTTTGAAAAGTTATTTAAGAAAGGAGACTTTAACGTAAGAACTACTATAGCAAATTTTTCTGAGTTTCGGTCCAAAATTGAAAAGACTATAGGAAGAGAGATTGTTACTATTTTTCAATACAAGTATATAGTTAAGGTAACAATCATATTACAAACTGATATTATAATATCAAAAAAGTTTGCTTCGTATGGTACATCAATAGTTAATGAAGCATTGAAAAATTATAACGAGGAGAGTATAAAAGCAATAAGATTTGACATATCAAGATTAGACATGTCACATAAAAAAAGTTGTATAATCATTAAAGAATAGGGGATTTTATCCCCTATTTTTAAATATATAATTATTAAAATTTGAAATAATTTAAAAATTTGAAATAATTTAAAATTGTAATTGACAAAATAAATTATTTGTATTATATTAAAAGGTATGGTATAAAGGAGGAATAAATTGAGAAAAGGCTCTGCAAGAAGACGAGAAAATAAATTATATAAATATATTTTCTTTACGTTAGTACTTATTTTTGTTATATCATCTTCCATCATTATTTATTGGCTATTTCAAACAAGAAAGACCAATAATATATCAAAAGATATAATTGCCGATGTTACTATTCCTATAAACTCTAATGAAAAAGCAAATGCAGAAAATATAACAATAGATTTTAATAAATTATTAGAGCTTAATAATCAAGTTGTTGGTTGGATAAAAATAAATAATACAACTATTAATTATCCTATTTTAAAAACAAATAACAATGATTATTATTTAACTCATAACATTCTAAATGAGAATAGTACTAATGGTTGGATTTTTATGGATTATAGAAATAAAAGTGATTTTTCAGATAAAAATACTGTTATATATGGCCATAATATAAAAAGTGGAATTATGTTTTCTGATTTAAAAAAGGTGTATAATAAAAAATTAAAAGAAGATATATATATATATACTACTGATGGTAAAATAAATAAATACAAAATTTATTCATGTTATATGTGTGAGCCAGATAGCATACCAATAAATCCATATATCAACAATGGAAATTATGATGAATTTGTAAATAACATGAAACAAAGAAGTAATTATGATTATGGTTTTGATGTAGTAAATGGTAAAACTATCACATTATCTACCTGTGATAGTACAGGTAAAAGCAGAATAATAGTACATGCTTTTAATTAAAATAAAGGGGGTATATAAATGAAAAAAATATTTGTTATATTTTCAGTATTAGTTTTAAATGTTATTATTTTATCTAATATTTATGCATCTAGTAGTGAAATATTAAGTATAGAAGGAAAATCTATAAATGTATATGAAAAATTTGATTTAAAAACTTTAATAAAAGATAAAAATTCAGAATATACATATACATCTTCTAATGATTTAGTAGCAAGTGTTTCTAAAGATGGTATTATTACAGGTAATAAATTAGGAGATGCAATAATTACAGTTAGATCACAAAATGGAAATACTGCTACATTAGATTTAAGAGTAGGTTATTATAAAGGAATAGACATATCTAATAAAAATAATAGCGTTGATTTTCCAAGTATAAAAGCTAAAGGAATTGATTTTGTTATGATAAGATCGTCTTATGGATGGTATGATGATAAAGATAAAGCAGAGGGAAAGGAATATAACTTTCAATTTGATAAAATGCTAGAAAATAATATAAAAGGTGCAAGTGATAATAATATTCCTTTTGGAATTTATCATTATTCATATGCAACAAATAAAGAAGAAGCAACTTTAGAAGCAGAGTATACAATAAATGCATTAAAAAGTGTAGAAGGATATGCTCAAAAAATGTCACTTCCAATAGCTTACGATGTAGAAGATGAATATGGTCAAGCAAAAGTTGATAAAGAAACACTTACAGATGTTGTAATTACATATTGCAAAAAAATAAAAGAAGCTGGATATCCAGTTATGATTTATGCAAATAAAACTTGGTTTATGGAACATTTAAATATATCTAGACTTAATACCTTAGGATACGATTTCTGGTATGCTTTATGGCCAAATAATCCTGATTTTTCAAATAAAATTCAAATAGGCGATTCTGGAATATATCCTTTAATTTGGCAGTATACGTCTGAAGGTTCTGTGCCTGGAGCAAACACAAGCGCAGGAACTGTATGTTTAGATATAATGTATATGAAAGATCAAGTAAAACTTTCTTTTGTTGTTGATGGACAAGTTATAGAAGAAAAAGGAATAGATAAAGGTTCTAATACAACTTTTCCAAAGTTTGAAAAAGATGGATATGCTTTAGTTAAATGGGTAGATGAGAATAATAAAGAGGTAACTGAAGAAACTGTATTTAATAAAAACACTACTATAACTGCTGAGTATACCATAGCTACAGATTTAAAGGGCGATGTAAATAAAGACAAAGTCTTAAACATTAATGATATAAATTATGCATTAAGAGGACTTTCTAAAGGAACTCTTACAAAATTTGAAAAAGAGATTGGTGATGTAAATAATGATGGTAACTTTAACATTAATGACGTAAATATGATGATTAGAAGCTTATCAGGTAAAAGTTAAGCAACAATATAGAATTTAATGTTACATTTTTATTACATTAAAAAAATATATTTACAAATTTTTTAATATATGATATAAATTGTATATAGAAATTTTTTAGGGGGAAGATTATGAAGAAATTTAGAAAATTATTTTTTCTTGTAACAGCCTTTGCAATGGTATTAACCTTGGTTACTCCAAGTTTTGCAACAGCTGCAGAAACAGGAAAACCAGATTTAAAAGTTACTTTGGATAAAACTAATGGCTATGCTGAAGATGAATTTACAGCTACTGTACATTTAAATACTAATTCCGTAGAAAAAATCACAGGTTTGCAACTATATCTTAAATTTGATAAAGACGTTTTGCAAGTTGTAGGAGATCCTACAAGAGTAATGGATAAACAGACAGATGAGTTTTCTTCATTAGCTGCTACAGAGGATAAAGTCTCTTTCCTTTGGACTACTACATCTGATACAGGACTTACATTAACTCCTTCTGATACTGGAAATGGTGATAAAGTATTTACTGTAAACTTTAAAGTAAAAGACGGGGCTGCTATAGGTGATACAGATTTAACATTTGATGTAAGTGAAGCAAATTATCCTATCCAAGATTCAATTGCTAATAAAAAAATTGAATCAACAATAACAAATGCTAAGTATACAGTTAAAGATTATACTTTTACACTTAATAAAGAATCAGGCGAATTAGATGTAGGAGGAACTGATACTTTAACAACAACTTTTGAACCAAGTGATAAAGGTAATGGTAAAACAGTTACTTGGGAAACTTCAAATAAAGATGTAGTAACAGTAGATAATGGAACAGTTACAGCTAAAGGACCAGGTACAGCTAAAGTAACAGCAAGAGTAAATAGTGCTAAATACGCAACTTGTACATATACAGTAAAAGCACCATTAAAAGGTATCACTATTGATGGTGGAGATACGATTACAATAAAAAAAGGTGCAACAAAAACTTTAAGTGTTACATATAATCCTACAAATACAACTGATGATAAAACTATAAAATGGAGTGTAGAAAATAATGATGGTATAATTACACTTGATGAAGATACAGGTAAAGTTACAGGATTAAAAGAAGGAGAAGTAACTATTACTGCAAAATCAGCAAATTCAGAAAGTATAACTGATACAATTAAAATAAAAGTTGAAGAAGTACATTTAAATTCTATTTCAATAGATAATGAAGATGATCTAACTTTAACAAAAGGCGATAAAATTAAATTAAATGTGTTATATAATCCAGAAGATACAACTGATGATAAGACAGTAACTTGGGAATCATCAAAACCTGAATTTGCATCTATTGATCAAGAAGGAAATGTAACTGCTATAGCTGAAGGAAAAACTACAATAACTGCTAAAGTTGGAGAAAAACAAGCTACAAAAGAAATAACAGTTAAAGAATATCACATTGAATCAATTGAACTTTTAAAAGCAGAAGAAGATGTTTTAACAGTAGGTAGTCAAATTCCAATTTGGGTAAAACTAAACCCTGAAAATTGTACAGATAGTCTTACTTTCAAATGGACTTCTTCAGATGAAAGTATTGCTACAGTAGATAATTTTGGTAATGTAAAGGGAATAAAAGAAGGAAAAGCTACAATAACTGCAATAATCACTTCAATTAATGGAGTTGAGAATGAAACTCTAGATGAAGAAGATAATAAATTAATGGCAAAAATAGATGTTGAGGTACAACCACAAGAAGTTATTAATACTACAACAGATAATAAAGATGGAAAATCACCACAAACAGGTGACCTACCAATAATTGCTATTATCGTTGTTGCAGCACTTGCTCTTACAGGATCTATAATTGTTTACAAGAAAAAAATAGCAACACAAAAATAATAAGTTTAATTAAAGACGAAGAGATAATTTAAATCTCTTCGTTTTCTTTTATATTTTTTTCTATTAATTCATAATGTAATTTTTTCATAAAATCTTCTGCAATAAAGCTATCTACTATTAAATTTAATGATAATTCACTAAAAGTAATCATATATATAGTAATATTTTCACTTGAAGCAAGATCAAATATTTTATGTACTGTATCTTTATTTGTCATAACCATATCTCCAATTATAGAAATTTTTGAAATGTCATCTTTTTTTGTTATAAACTTAACTTTATAATTTTCAAAATCTTCTTCTTTATCTAAAAAACTTTTATTTTCTAAAGTTATATCTTTTACTATTGTGCCTCTAGAATTATTTTGAGAATTTTTAACATATATTGGCATTTCATTTTTTTTACCCATATGTACTGATCTATTGTGTAATACTTTTGCACCAGCTGATGCTGCCTCTAGCATTTCATTATATGATATCTTTTTAAGCAATTTTGCTCTTGTTATGACTTTAGGATCTGCAGAATAAACACCATCAATATCACTATATATTTCACAGCGTTTAGCATTAAGAGCAGAAGCTATGGCCACTGCACTAAGATCACTACCACCACGACCAAGAGTTGTTATATTTCCAAATCTATCAACAGCTTGAAATCCTGCAACTACCACAATATAATCATCATTTAAGTAATTTAAAATGTTATTAGTATATACAGATTTTATTGTTGCATTACCATATGTAGAATCTGAGATTATTCCTGCTTGTTCACCAGTAAGACCAATAGATTTATATCCTTTTTCATTTAACATCATTGAAAGAAGAGCGACTGTATGTAATTCACCTGTTGAAAGTAACATATCAAATTCTCTTTTAGATGGAGTTAAAGAAAACTCTTTAGCTTTTTTTATAAGGTTATCCGTTGTTTTACCCATAGCAGAAACTACAACTACTAATTTTATATTTCTATTTTTATATGATATTATTTTATTACAAATTCTTTCTAATTTTTCTTTATTTTCTACAGAGCTTCCTCCGTATTTTTGAACGATAATACTCATAAATTATTCACCATCCTATGATATATTATGATAAAATATGTTTTTATGTGAGATTTTATATATTTCTTGATTTAATATTATATTTATTATATAATTAAAAATATATAAAGGAGAGAATGTTATGAAAATAAAAAAAGTATATATATCTATTTTTTTAATTTTATCAGTAATATTTGCTTTTTCATCTATAAATTATATATTTGCAAATAGTAATGATGAAAATAATATTAACTTAGATTTAAAAGTAAAAATAAAGGACATATTTGAATCTGATAGTGGAAATATAGATGTAACTAAAATAATAAAAGAATATGAAAATTTAAGTAAAGAATACACAGATGATCAAATTGCTGATGCTTTAAATGATATTGCAAAATCGGAATCTGGAAATTCACAAATAAATACCATGATTAATAATGCTAATATTGAAGAGGCAATAGGTGAAAATAAACAAAATTTAAATAAAAATGGTATAAGTGGTGAGGATCTATCAAAAGGAATTCAAACTTTAAAAACAATGGATACTGAAGAGTTAAATAAAATCTTAAATGAAGATCTTAATATTAAGGATGTAAAAGAAAAATTAGATGAAGGGTACTCAGCAACTCAGATAATAAAAGATGTATCTAATAAATTAACTACAAAAGAAAAGATAAATGTAGCAATAAAATTAGTACTTGCAAATAAAATATTTAAAATGTCTGTTACTATATATTTTATTTTATTAATTTATTCAATTATAATAAGATGGATAATATTTAAGAAAGCAGGAAAACATGGATTTGCTGCAATAATACCAATATATAGAGATATAGTATATTTTAAAGTATGTGGAATAAGTCCTTGGGTAATACTATTGTACCTAATACCATTTATTGGTTGGTTTATAATAGGAGTATTGTATATAGTTTCAAGATTTGAACTTTCATATAATTTTGGAAAAAAAACAGGTTTTGGATTTGGACTTTGGATTTTCCCTGTAATATTCGAATCAATTATTGCCTTTTCTAAAAAAATTAAATATGTAGAATAATATATAATTAGAAAAAACTTTGTCAATAATTGATATAAAAAACTATAGAAATTACTTAAAAAGAGTAAAATGTGAGGTTATAAATTCTTGCTATAATTATGGTAGCAAGAATTTTTCTATTTTCTTTAATATATTTAGATAAAAATAATGTTGAAAAAAATGTAAAATATGATATAATTTATGTTATAGAAAACAGAGGTGTAAAAATGTTTTTTTCAAAGTTAAAAGAAAATTTAAAAAAGACTAAAGAAGCTCTAGATATAAAAATAAGTAATGTATTTGCAAATAATAAAGATATAGATGATATATTAGATGAAATAGAAGAAACTCTTATTTTATCAGATGTTGGAGTAAATACAAGTACTAAAATATGTGACAATGTAAGATCTAATCTAAAAAAGCAAGTTGATAAAACTGAAGAGGCAATAAAGACTTTATTAAAAAAAGAGATGTTAAATGTATTAGATATACCAAATAATGTAGATATTCAAAATAACAATGAAAAACAGGTAATAATGGTTGTTGGAGTAAATGGTGTAGGGAAAACAACTTCTATAGGTAAACTTGCAAATTTATTAAAAAAAGAAAATAAAAAAATATTGCTAGTCGCTGCTGATACATTTAGGGCAGGAGCAGTAGAGCAACTAGAAATTTGGGCTAAAAGAGCAGGAATTGAAATTTATACTGGTAAAGAAAATGCAGAGCCTGCATCAGTAATATATGATGCAACTAGAAAATTTAAAGAAGGCAATTATGATATATTAATTTGTGATACAGCAGGTAGACTTCATAACAAGAAAAACTTAATGGATGAATTAGAAAAAATGAATAGGGTTATTGAAAAAAACTTGCCAAATGTAACTAAAAATGTAATTATGGTTTTAGATGCAACTACTGGAAGTAATGCTGTAAGTCAAATAAGTAGTTTCTTTAAAAGTACAAATGTAAATGGAATAATACTTACAAAATTAGATTCTACTGCCAAAGGTGGAGTGGTATTTAGTATAGTATCAGAACTTAATATTCCTATTTTATATATTGGTACAGGAGAAAAAATAGATGATATTGAAAAATTTAATAAAGAAGATTTTGTAGAAGGTATAATTTAAATAGCATATAATATTGTAGGAGTTGAAAATTAATGGAAAAATATAAACAGCTAGAAAATATAGTTAGTAAAGATAGAATAAAATATAACGTTTCTATGAAAAATTATACTACTGTTAAAGTTGGCGGACCATGTGACGCAATTATATTTCCAAATTCTATTGATGAAATAAAAGAAATTGTATCTTACTGTAAAAAACAAAATTTAAAATTTTATATTATAGGAAATGGAAGTAATTTACTTGTAAAAGATGAAGGTATACATGCTTTATTAATTAAAATAAATAGTAAATTTAGCGATGTAAAAATAGATGGTGATACTATAATTACTATGGCAGGTGCTACTATGCCATATGTATCGCAAATAGCTAAAAAAAATAGTCTTTGTGGTTTTGAATTTGCATGTGGAATACCTGGTACTATTGGCGGTGGCATAAAAATGAATGCTGGTGCTTATAATGGTCAGATAAGCGATATTTTAGAAGATGTTACTTATATTGATGATAAGCTAAATATAAAAAAAATAAGCAATAAAGATTGTATGTTTGGTTATAGAAAAAGTATTTTTATAGATAATCCAGAATATATTATACTTAGCGCAACTTTTAGACTTAATAAAGGAAGTAAAGAAGAAATAGAAAATAAAATGAAAGAAAACTCTAAGTTAAGAAAGGAAAAGCAACCATTAGAATATCCAAATTTTGGTAGTGTATTTAAAAGGCCTAAAGGATATTTTGTTGGTAAATTAATATCTGATGCAGGACTTAGAGGATATAAAATAGGTGGGGCACAGGTATCCACTAAGCATACTGGTTTTATAATAAACACTGGAAATGCAACTTGTAATGACATTATAGAGCTAATAAAACATATTCAAAGCACTGTATATGATAAATTTAATGTAAAGTTAGAAACAGAAGTAATTATAATTGGGGGAGAATAATAAAATGAAAGAAATTTTAGAATGGTTTAAACCAGGTACAAGAGTAAAAAGATATATTGCAATTCAAATAATATCAATAGCTATACTTATTTTTTGTGTTATATCATTAACTAATACTTTAGATTTAAACAAGATCACTTTAATTGCATATATATTTTTAATAACACTTTCTGTATTTGGCATAATCTTTTCTTTTGTGTTTGCACAAAAGAATATATTATATATATCTTTAAAAAATATTGCCAAGAAAAATAAAAGTATAAGAGTAAAAAAACTGTTATATTCAGATCCTAGATTAAAAAAAGGAGCTAGAGTAGTAGTAATAGGAGGAGGAAGAGGACTTCCTATACTACTTAAAGGCCTAAAAGATTACACATCTAATATTACAGCAATAGTAAATGTATCAGATGATGATGCATCCATTTCTACTGCAATGAATGATGTAGAAAAATTAACACCTGGAGATATTCGTAAATGTTTGTCTGCTTTGTCTACTAACGAAGCAGATATGGACAAGTTGTTAACATACGTTGAAGAAAACTCTAATGGACAATCTGTAGGTAATTCTATTATTTCTTCATTAATTAAGATTACTGGTAGTTTTACAAAAGCAGTAGAAAAATTATCTGAAATATTTGATATGCAAGGTAATATATATCCTGTTACTACTGATGATATAGTATTATGTGCAGGTTTAGAAAATGGTGAGGTAGTAGTAGGAAAAGAAAATATTATTGAAAGAGTAAAAGAAATGAAAACGCCAATTAAACAAATATTTCTTAAAGAAGGAAGTATAAATCCAACTCCAGAAGTAATAGACGCAATAAAAAATGCACAAGTAATTGTAATAGGTCCAGGTGCACTATACACATCTGTTATATCTAATTTCCTAATTGATGATGTATCAAAAGCAATTATAAAATCAAGAGCAAAAAAAGTATATATATCAAATATAATGAATCAACCTGGACAAACAGATGGTTATACATTGGCAAGATATGTAAACGAAGTTGAAAGATATTTAGGAAAACATATTTTAGATTATGCAATAGTAAATAAAGGTGAAATTACTAAAGAAATGATAAAAGATTTTAATCAAAAAGAATCTACGCCTGTAAAGATTGATTTAGAAAATATACAAAATAGAGCAATATCAGTAATAAAAGAAGATTTAGTGCTTGCAACAAAATCAGGAATAATACATGATAATAAAAGATTATCTGAAATAATTGTAAGACTTGCAAAATCTAGAAGAACAGGTGATCTTAATATAGTAAGAATAAAGAAAAAACATATGAAAAAAGAAAAGAAAATAAGTAATAAGAAAAATATGAAAAATGTATCTACATCTAAGAAAAATAATTTAAAAAATACTAAACAAACTAAGAAAAATATTGCAAAAGAAGAAAAAATAACTGCTCATACAAAGAAAACTATGGAAAAAATAAAGAAAACAATGAAGAAAGGATAGACAGAATAAATGTATAAATACAAAAGACAAATTGATAATATAAATATTTTAAGAAAATCTTCATACATACTTACTGATAAAATTGACACAATACTTTGTTTAAATAGTGACTTTACTTCAACTAAGCCTTTTAATGGTATGTATATAAAAAATGGAAAAGTTATTATATCAAATTTTATAGAAAATGTAGAATATAATAATAAAATATATAAAATTAATAATATAGCTAATTCCAATATGTTAACTTCGCATGATGAATATATTTTAAATATTGATTTGGAAAAATCTGAGATTGAATATGATAATGAGGATTTTTATTATTCCAAAAAAATATATTTAGAAGAAAAAACAGGTATTTTAGCAGTAAATTATTCTGTAAAGAATAAGTCTTCTAAAGAATGTAGTTTTAAAGTATTTCCTGCTATTACATATAGACAGTTATATGAAATGAAAAATTCTAGTATGCTTAAATTTTCACAAAGAAAAGAAGAAAATGGTGTTGTAATTAGTCTAAATGTTACTGCTAAAGAAGATGTAATATTAAAATCTGATAAAGCAAGTTGGAATAAAGAAAATGAGTATATTAATGATATTAAATATAACTTAAGAAAGAATAATGATGATATAAAAGAATATATAGAAGATTTGCTTTTACCAGGATATTTTGAAGTATTGGTAAACTCTAATGAATGCAAAAACTTTACAATTTATGTGTCATCTAAAAATTTTAATTTAACAAAAATTAAATTTGATGATTTATCAAAAAAAGATTTTTTTACAAAACAGATATTAAATAATAGTATAGAAAATGAATATGTAGAATTAAAAGAACTTGCATATGGTATTGAAAAATTAAATTTTAAAGATAAAATTATATCATCAATACCATATGTAAATTGCGTAAAATTAACTGATACTTTTAATTTAAATAATCTAGATATATTAGTTTATAATTTAACAGATATAGTAAAATCCGTTGAAGGGGAGTTTTTATGCTTTAATAAAATTAAAGAAGCTACGAAAAGAATACTAGATATAAACAAATTTATAGAGAAAATAGAAAAAATAGATAAAATTCAGTATGAATTAAGGTATAAATTTTGTCTACTAAAATTATGGACAATTGAAAGTATAAATAAAATAATACAAAAGCAAAATTTATCTTACATGTTCTCTAATATTATAGAAAAAATAATATATTCCATAATACAAGATGAATTTTTTGAAGAATATTCAAAAAATATAGAATTTGTTGCTCTTATGTATAATGGATTAAAAATATATGAAAATATAGTAAAAGATAATAATGTAATTAATGATGAAATTAGTATAAAACAAGAATATTTATTAAATAAAATAAAAAAAGAATTTTGGAATGAAGAAAAAAGAATATTAAGAAAAAACCTAGATGAAAAAGAAATATATGCCAATGTTCATATGTTATATACTATTAGTTTATCATACTCAGGTATAACTGAAGATATGCAAATTAAATTATTAGATACTGTTTTTAAAGAATTATATACACCATATGGTTTAAGAGAATATTCTAAGAACAGTAACAAAAATTTAGGACTTATATATCCAAAATATATGCCTTTTTTTGTAAAAGCTAATTTAAATTATAATGGAATAACACCTGCATCTAAAAAAATTGCTTTTAATTTAGTTAAAGAACTGCTTTTAGATATAAATAAATATGTAAATTGTGGTGTAAAAAAGATATATAGCGAAAAAGGTTATCAAATAGATGAATTTGAATATGACTTGTTAACTAATTCAGAAATTATTAGACTATACTATATGTTAATTTAAAAATAAGGGGGATTTATGATAGTACTAGGAATTGACCCGGGATATGGTAGAGTTGGATATGGTGTTATAGACTATACCAAAAATAAATATAGGGCACTTGAATATGGTTCAATTACAACTGAGCCTAACACTCCACTGCCTAAAAGACTTCATAAAATTGAGTTAGATTTAAGAGGAATAATTTCAAGATATAAAATAGACGCAGTATCAATTGAGGATTTATATTTTAATAATAATTCTAAAACTGCAATAAAAGTTGCTGAAGCAAGAGGAGTAATTTTAAACACGGTAGAAACTGAAAACATTCCAATATATGAATATACTCCACTTCAAGCAAAACTTGCAATTGTTGGATATGGAAGAGCCGAAAAAATACAAGTTAAAAATATGGTAAAAGAGTTCTTAAAATTAGATAAAATGCCAAAGCTTGATGATACTACAGATGCCTTAGCAATAGCAATTTGTCATACAAATTGTTATAGATTAAATAGTTATATTGAAAAATAGCAATATTTCAATTGACATAATCCAAATATTATGGTATAATGTATATGGTATTTATATTTATACCAAAATAATTTTTTTGGAGGAGAACTTATGTTTGACTACTTAGTGAATTTGTTTAGCGTTTTTAACCCGGCAATGGAATTTAAATTATCGGATTATAATCCATTTAATTCTTTTAGCGCTATTGAAGCTAGAGGATGTTGTGGATTAAAATCAGCAATAATTTTGCCGCCAAATGTTGTATGGGCACACGAATCGTGCGTAAAATACAAAGATTTTTACGTGCATATAATACCGTTACCTTAAGTCCATCTTAACAGATAAGAAAATAGGTTTGTATCATTATTGGTACAGACCTAATTTTTTAAATTTTTAAGAGCACTTTTTAACACATTATTTTATTTTTTCATATAATAAAGTATTTATGGGGGTGTTTTTATGTCTTTAGGACTTGCATTAAGTGGAGGTGGAGCTAAAGGTGCTGCTCATATTGGTGTAATAAAAGCTCTTCAAGAGGAAAATATAAATATTGATTATATATCAGGAACAAGTAGTGGGAGTATAATAGCAGCGTTATATGCTTGTGGATATATGCCAAATGAACTTTTAAAATTTTTTAATATTTATTGCAATCAAATAGGTGATTATGATAAAATGATACCATTTAAGGTAATGGGAACTTTTTTCTCAGGGAAAATAGGAGTAAAAGGACTAGCCAAAGGAGATAGGCTAGAATATATAATAAACAATTTTTGTTTAAGAAAAAATATTACTGACATATCACAGGTAAAATTTCCTCTTGCTATTCCTACTGTCGATATAAATTCTGGAGAAATTATATATTTTTTAAGTAAAAATATTGATAGTAGTATTAATATATCAAGAGATACTTTTGATGATATACCTACATATAAATATAATGGAAAACTTTCTTCAATTGTAAGAGCAAGTTCAAGTTTCCCTGGTGTATTTGAACCTAAAATTTTAGATGGGAAAATATTAGTAGATGGTGGTGTTAGAGTAAATACTCCAATATCCATATTAAGAAAAATGGGAGCAGATAAAATTATTGCAGTAAGTTTTGATAAAAATAAAAAATATACTGATAATAATTTAAATATTATATCTGTTTCTTTAAAAGCATTTGATATCATGTCACATCAAGTAAATGAAGGTGAGTTAAACAAATCAGATTTAATAATAAGACCTAAAATACCTAGTAATATATCTTTACTTGATTGTAGCAAAACTAATTTTTTAGTAAAAGCAGGTTATTACGCTACAAAGGATTTAATAAATAATATAAAAAATATATAAAAAAATGTCCTAAATTTTTTACTACAAATTTAGGACATTAATTTATTTTCCGTATAAACATAACTACTATAACATAACCATATTTTTCACTTGGTGCTATTCCAATACCTACATAGTTATATAGATTAGATAAAATATTTTGTTTATGAGTATCAGAATTTATCCATGAATTAAAAGCACCTTCTATTGTAGAATTACCCGCTATATTTTCACCTGCAGTTTTGTATGTAATTCCAAAATTTTTCATCATATCAAATGGATTACCATAATTTGGAGAATTATGATCAAAATAATTATTTTTTACCATATCTTCTGCTTTTATACTAGCAATTTCCTCAAGCCTAGGTAGAACTTCAAGTTTAAGAAGTCCATTTTTTTCTCTTTCATTATTTATTAAATTTAACATTTCAGTCATTTTTTCTTTAATTTCTTGATCAGAAATATTAAATTTTCTTGTAACTAAATCTTCTCTTACCATGCCTACGGTACTATCTTGAGTTACTACAAGCAAAAAATTACTTATTTTTCCTATTACTTCTAACTGATCGTTTTCATTTAATTTACCATAAATTTGGTAGTTTGTACCAGGCCCGCCCCTAAGATTAGTAGAATTCTCATTTACAGTAACAAAATATTTATCTAAAGATGTATATTCTAAATAACTTCCAGATTCAGACCCAATATTTACATATTCTTTAGATACAAGTCCTATTTTATTATCTTGAAGTTGAACAATATAAAAATTATCAAGTGTACCTAAAATTCTTAAATTTGTATTTTGTGGTATAGTAAATATTATACTTGAAGTATCTAAATTTGCTTTTTTTCTTAGATTAACATTAGATGTAGTAGTACCATATTCAGGATTAAAATTTGTTAACTCATATGCAAATACTAAATTATTTTTTAGAATAAATATCATAAATAAAGTTACTAAAATATATAATTTGTATTTTAGCTTTTTAATATATTTTATATTTTTCATTATGTTCACCTCTAAAATATTATTTCCAATATTTTATAAAATAAACTAATCTAAACGTATTTATTTTAAATTTAAAAATAAAATAAAATTTAAATTGTATAAAAAAATAAATATAGTTAAAAATAAAAACTAGAGGTGGTTTTGATGCAATTAAATTCAGGTAAATTATTTTGGAAAGATAAATCAAAAATAAAAAAAATATATCCATATTTATCTCATGATATATCATGTGATGTAGTAGTAATAGGAGGGGGAATTGCAGGTGCACTTACAACATACTTTCTGGCTAATGAGGGAGCTAATGTAGTAGTTGTAGAAAAAAATATTATTGGATATGGAAATACGATAGCAGATAGTGCTATGCTTGAATATCAACTTGAAAGTCAAATGTCAAAATTAGAAAAAAGTATAGGAAAAACTCAAGCAAATAGAATATATAAATTGTGTCTTGATGCAATATTAAAAATTGAAAATATAAACAAAAAATTTAAACAATCAACAGGTTTTTCAAGACAAGATAATATATTATTCAATAATAAATTAATGCAAAAATCAGCTATTGCAAAAGAGTATGAATTAAGGAAAAATGCAGGTTTTGATGCTGTGTATATAGACTCACATTCTCTTATAAACTTAAACAGTGGAATTGTAACTAAAAGTGCAAGTGCAATAATAAATCCATATAATTTTACACAAGGTTTATTTGAATATTTAGATAATATGGAAAATGTAAAAATATTTGAAAATACTAAAGTACAAGATATAAAATGTACACTTGATGAAGTAGAATGTAGAACTAATAATAATTTTAAAATATCAGCTGATAAATTAATATTTGCATCTGGTATTGAAACATTAAAATATATAGAAAATAGTCCAGCAGAATTATATAAAACTTTTACAATTGTATCAAAGCCAATTGAGAAATTAAAAAATTTTAATACTAATTTTACGGCAAGAGATAGTCTAGAACCTTCACATTCTTTAAGATTTACTCTTAATAATAGAATTATATATACTGGCGAAGAAGTAAAGTTTACTGATAAATTTTTAGATAAAAAATATTTAAATGCAGTATCTTCAGACAAATACAAAAAACTATTTAATTCTTTACAAAAAACTTTGTATAATATAGATGATATTCCAATTGAGTATGCATTTAATTCTACAGTTGCAAATACAAAAGATTCTCTTCCTATAATTGATGAAATACCTAATATGCAAAATTGCTTTTGTAATTTGGGCTTTGGTAGTAACGGAATACTGTATTCTGCAATAGGTGCAGATATGTTAAGAAATGCTATTAAAGGATTATATACTAAAGATATGAATATGTTTAGAATTAATAGATAAAAAATAAATAATTTAAAAAAAGCGGAAAAAATTTTTTCCGTTTTTATATATATGTATAAAAGATTAATATATATATTGCAATTACTTATGTATGCTAAAATTTCATTTAGACTTGAAAAATAAAATAAACTGTGATATAATGATTCTATATTTTAATAGAGGAATATTTATGATAAGAAAATTTGTTGATAGAAGTAATTGGATACGAGTATCAAAATATAAAGATAAAACTATTAAACTTGATGATAAAAGTTTTAATGGATACATTTATGGAATATTTATTGAAAAAGCTAATAAAAAGTTTAATGTAAATTATTTAGATGAAGAAATTTTAATACTTGATGATGGTTATACATGGATACAACTTGTTCCTCTAAATAATCGTTATACTTTAACAATAATGTTTGATGAAAACAAAAATATAGTACAATGGTATATAGACATTACTAATATGAATGGCATAGATTCTGATGGTAGAATTTTTTATGATGATTTATATTTAGATATTGTTATTACTAAAAAAAGAGATGTAATTTTAATTAATGAAGATAAAATTAAAGAAGCATTAGATAATTTTGTAATTACCTCAGAACAATATAAAAATGCATATAAATTAGCAAGAGATATAATGGATAAAATAAAAGAAGAAGGAATGACTAAAATAGAAGTTAAATCAAAAAAGATATTAGAAAAATTTGATTTTTAATATTTAAAGAAAGGTGAATTATATTGGAAAAATTAAGAATAATATTTAGTAAATCTAAAGAGGCATTAGCTTTAACTTATATGGAAGTTATTGATATATTTGAAGAAGCCTTTAAAAATGCAAATATAAGTATAGAATATACAGATACTAAAAATCCTAAACCTATAATTGATTTTGCTGAATCACTACCACCAAATATTGAAAGTATAGGAGAGATAATGGAAGTAGTTCTAATTGAAAAATTAGATATTCCATACTTTGTTAAGCAAATTAATAAAGTTCTACCATCTGGCATAACAGTTTTAAATGCTGAATATGTTATTAATGATAATATAAATATCATGGACAAGGTGTATGCCTCAACATATTTAATAGGACTTATATATGATAAAAATAAATTTATTGATAAAACACCAAGACAAATTGAAGAAATAAAAAGAATTTATAAAGAAAAATTAAATGATTATTTGGAACAAGATAAAATTTTAGTGCTAAAAAAATCAAATTCTAGAATGGAAAGAATCGATATAAAATCTGATATTATAAATTTTGACTTTTTGCTAGATGATAGTCTTGAAATAACTATTTGCTCTGGTTTAATAAAAAAACTAGATCCAGTCGATATTATGCTTGGGTATAGGGAATATATTTCAGAGGATATTGAATACACGCTAAAAAGAATTAAAATTTTATATAGATAATTTAACAAGTAATACTTTGATTAAAAAAATAAAATGCAAAAAAAATGTAATGTTATGTAAAAAAAGTATTGACATTAAAAATATCTTGTGTAATAATATCTTGAGTTTTACAGCAAAAACGAGCAACCTTAGTCTAGCAAAGGGATTGCTCGTTTTACACATGTTGTGTAATA
>CANRGL010000004.1 GCA_947630145.1 uncultured Clostridia bacterium
ATTAAAAGAAAAAGAAAGACAAAAGGTAAGCATAAGAAAAGTATCAAAAGAGGAGATAAGATAAATATGATGGAAAAAGAATATGAAAGAGCAAAAAAAGCATATGAAGAATATAATTTAAATGATAGATATAATTTAACAGAAGAAATATTAGAATATATAAAACAAAGAATAGAGGCAAATAGAGAAGAAATAGAAAAATTGATGAAAATATACAAAAGAAAAAATACATATGAAGAAATAAAATATATAATAGAAAAAGAAATAGAAGAAGGGATAGAATATAAAACACAAACTCAAATAACTAAAAGAGAAGATGGATTTATAAAAGCAAAGTATATGGTATCAAGAGGAGTAGTAATAGTAGAAAGCTATGATTTAATAGAAAGTATAAAATATATGATAAGGGCGATAAAGACAAGAAATGCGGTAATAATATCAGATATAGAATATGAAGAAAAAGACGATAAACATTTAATAGCATTAATAATAAATGAAGCATATAAAAAGTTTGATATGAAAGAAGAACTAATACAAATACTACCATATGAAGAATGTGACTATGAAAAAAGTGACAAAGTAATATGTACATATGATAGGAAAAATGAAAGAACAAAAGAAGAAGATAATAAAAAGTATGTATATATAGAAGATATTGATTTAAGAAAAGAAGCAATGAAAGAGTATGAGGAGCTAAAATTAGAAGAAAAAGAAGTAGAATTTGTAAATGGGAATATAAATGAAGTAATAGATAGATTAAACAAGAAATTAAGTTATGCAGTAGTAATATATACAAAAGATCCAAAGAAAGGATATAAATTTATAAATCTAGTAAAAAGCAAGAATGTGTTTGTAAATGCTACATTAGCAAATGTAGAAGACGTACCAAGAAGTGAAAATGAATTATTAATGTATAAGAATATAATGTATGAATTAAAGAATGATATATTATAAGTTTTATACAGATTAGAGAATGGATGCTATATGATATATAGTATCTATTTTTATTTCGACAAATTCCTTGTATTTATAATATTTTTTTGATATAATAAATTAGAAAAATATATGAGAGGAGATCATTATGGCAGAAGTTACACCAATGATGAAACAGTATTTAGATCTTAGAGAAAAATATAAAGATTGTATTCTTTTTTATAGACTAGGGGATTTTTATGAGCTTTTTTATGATCAAGCTGAACTTTGCAGTAGAGAATTAGAACTTACTTTGACTGGTAAAGATTGCGGACTAGAAAAAAGAGCACCTATGTGTGGAATCCCTTATCATGCAATAAATACATATATTCCTAAAATGGTAGAAAAAGGGTACAAAATTGCAATATGTGAGCAAGTAGAAGATCCTAAAAATACAAAGGGATTAGTAAAAAGAGATGTTGTAAAAATAATAACACCAGGAACTATCACAGATAGTACTATGTTAGATGAAAAGAAAAATAATTATATTTCTGCCATTATAAAAAATAAAAATGACATAGCCTTTGCTTTTTGTGATATATCAACAGGTGAATTTAAAATATCAAGTTTTAATGGTATAGATTCAGATATTAAATTAATAAATGAAATAGCAAGAATTAATCCATCTGAAATTATATTTCATGAAGACATAAAAAAAGATATTTCTTTAGTAAATCATGTAACTAAGATGTTTAATGTATATATATCATATAGTGATAATATTTCAAATAATATATTTTTAAATAGTATTATAAAAGATAAAAAATTAACAGAATTAGAAATTAATTGTTCAAGATTATTAATAAATTACATTGAAGAGACTCAAAAAACTAATATAAATCAAATTAATGATATAAAAAAATATAGTATTGATAAATTTATGCAACTTGATAACTCTACAAGAAGAAATTTAGAAATATTAGAATCTAATAGAGAAAAAACAAAAAAAGGTAGTTTACTTTGGGTTTTAGATAAAACTACAACTGCTATGGGAGGAAGAAAACTTAGAAATTGGTTAGAGACACCTCTACTAGATGAAAAAGAAATTAGGAAAAGACAAAACGCAGTAGAGACATTAATAAATAATAAAATGCTTGCTGATGAATTAAAGGAAAATTTAAAAAATGTATATGATATAGAAAGACTTATTTCTAAAATTGTAAGTTCTACTGCTAATGCAAGAGAATTAATATCTCTTAAAAATTCTCTTGAAAAATTACCTGAAATTAAGAATATATTGAAAAATATAATAAATAATAATAATGATGAATATATAAAACAATTACATGATAATCTTGATAATTTAGATAATATATATTTACTTATTAAAAATTCTATTGTTGAAGATCCACCTATTGCAATAAAAGAAGGATCTATTATAAAAACAGGGTATAATGATAAAGTTGATGAATATAGAAATGCATCAAAAGATGGAAAAGTTTGGCTTATGCAACTTGAAGCAAAAGAAAAAGAGCTTACAGGTATAAAAGGTAAATGGTTGCGAATTGGATATAATAGAGTGTTTGGATATTATATTGAAGTAACTAATTCATATAAAAATATGATTCCAGAAGATAGATATATAAGAAAGCAAACACTTGCAGGTGCAGAAAGATATATAACAGAAGAGTTAAAGCAAATAGAAGAAAAAATTTTAGGGGCAGAAGAAAAATTAATTGATTTAGAATATGAATTATTTTGTGATATAAGAAATAATATTGCAAAGGAAGTTATAAATATACAAAAATCAGCAAGTATAATTTCTATTTTAGATGTATTGTGTTCTTTTGCAACAGTAGCAAATGAAAATAATTATATAAAACCTAATATTGTAGAAGATGGTAAAATAAAAATTGTTGATGGTAGACATCCTGTTGTAGAAAAGTCTTTAATAAACACTTCATTTATTCCTAATGATACTTATTTAGATAATGAGGATGATAGATTTTTAATAATAACAGGACCAAATATGGCAGGTAAATCTACATATATGAGACAAGTAGCGTTAATTACATATATGGCACAAGTAGGCTCTTTTGTGCCTGCAAGTAGTGCAGATATTTGTATTGTAGATAGGATATTTACAAGAATTGGAGCATCTGATGATCTTGCTATGGGAGAATCTACATTTATGGTAGAAATGCAAGAGTTATCTAACATTCTTTTAAATGCAACTTCTCATAGCCTTATAATTTTAGATGAGATAGGAAGAGGAACTTCTACTTATGATGGACTATCAATTGCTTGGGCAACAGTTGAATATATTGCAGATAAAGAAAAAATAGGTGCAAAAACTTTATTTGCTACACATTATCATGAATTAGTGGATGTAGCAGAACAAGTAGAAGGTGTAAAAAATTATTCTGTTGCTGTAAAAGAAAAAGGTGACGATGTAATTTTCTTAAGGAAGATAGTTCCTGGTGGAACAGATGAATCTTATGGTATATATGTAGCAAAACTTGCAGGTATATCAAAAAGTGTTATATCAAGAGCAAAGCAAATTTTAAGGGAACTTGAAGATGTAGATTTAGCTAAAAAAAGTATAAACAATAGAAAAAAGAAAATAACTACTGAAGAAATACAAGTTGATATGTTTAATTATAAAATGGCAGAAATAACAAAAATACTAGAAAAAACTAATTTAGATGAACTATCACCAAAAGATGCACTTGATATATTATATAAATTGAAGGAAAAATTAAACTAAAGAATAAAGGAGGATAAATGTATGGCATCTATTATGACTCATATTTGCATATCTAATATTGTAAAAGAGGAACTAAGTTTGTCAGATAAATTTTTGGCTGGAAGTATACTACCAGATTTAAAGAAAATAGCAGGATTTGATAAAGCAATAACTCACTATTTAAGATACGTTGTTGAGGAAGATGGTAATGTTATGCATCTTCCTGATCTTGATAAATTTATTCAAGAGAATACTTTTAAGCTTCTAGATTTTAAAACTTTAGGATGTTATGCACATTTAATTGAGGATAAAATCTGGTTTGAGAAGTATATTGCAAAATATATTAAATGGCATAATGAAGATTTAAATTTAGTTACTAATTTAAAAACAGGTAAAGTGTATAATTTTGATGTTTTTAGAGATGAAATATCATCTGATTATTATAGTATAAATAATGTATTGATATCTAAATACAATTTAGATATTAACAAGGTTTCAAAACAAATTATTGAAAGTTTAGATGATCCATTACTTATATCTTGTTTTGAAGAATATTTAGACTCTATTAAACGCACTACTCCTAAAAATAAAAGATATTTTTTTACTGATGAAGATTTGAAAAGCTATATATCAATATCTACAAAAGAAGTTATAAAAAAAATTAATGAATTAAGATAAGGTGATAATATGGGAAATATTGTTCTTTTAGATGAGCATACTGTAAATAAAATAGCAGCAGGTGAAGTTGTTGATAGGCCAGCATCCATAGTAAAAGAATTGATAGAGAATGCAATAGATGCAAAAGCTAATTCTATTACAGTAGAAATAAGAAATGGTGGAATAAAATATATAAAAGTTGAGGATAATGGTATTGGTTTTGCATCTGATGATGTAGAAATAGCATTTGAAAGGCATGCAACAAGTAAAATAAGAAAAGAAGAAGATCTATTAAATATAACATCTATGGGCTTTAGAGGTGAAGCTCTTGCCTCTATTGCTGCAATTTCAAAAGTTTCTCTTATTAGTAAAAATAAAGATGAACAAATAGGTACTAAAGCCTATGTCGATGCAGGTGTAGTCAAATATGTAGAGCCTTCTGCTGCAATTCAAGGTACAAAAATAGAAATATTTGATGTCTTTTATAACGTACCAGCAAGATATAAATTTTTAAAAAAAGACTCAACAGAAGCTGGATATATTGAAGATGTTGTAAGAAGAATAGCACTTGCTAATCCTAACATTAGTTTTAAATATATTAACAACTCTAAGACTATAATACATACATCTGGAAAGTTAGATCTTAAGTCTACTATATATGATATCTTTGGCAAAGAAATATATGAAAACATTATTCCTGTTGATTATGAATATAATTCTATAAAAATAAATGGTGTGATAGGGCTTCCAAAAATATCTAGATCTACAAGAATTCATCAATTTACTTACGTAAATTCTAGATATATAAAAGATAAAACTATAAATTCAGCACTTGATAAAGCATGTAGTGAAAAATATGCAATTAATAAATTTCCATTTTGTGTTTTAGATATAAAAATGGATCCAAGTCATCTTGATGTAAATGTACATCCTGCAAAGCTTGAAGTTAAATTTGAAGATGAGGCATCTGTATTTAATATAGTATATCATGGAATAAGACAAGCTATAGAAAATAAAAATAGGGAAGATAGTCCATTTACAAATATAAAAAAACTAGAAGAAGATAGTATAAAAAAAATAAGTGAAGATTTAAAAAATACTGGTGTTATAAAGGATGGTGCAAAAAATAAAAAATTTGATTTTACTTTTACACCAAAAGAAAGCTATACTATTGAAGAGCCAAAACAAAATATATATGATATAGCTAAAAATGCACAATTAAAATCAAACGTACAAATAAATCAAGGTTTAAGTGATAACAGCACTACATTAAGATATGATAAAAAAGAAAATATAATAGAAGATAAAAAAGATACAGTTATTGTGGAAAATGTGGATAATAATAAAGAAAACAAGGAAAGCAAAGAATATGAAGAATATAATATTAATGAAGGATATACTAATAAAGAACTATTATATAAATATATAGGACAAGCATTTAATACGTATATTATAATTGAAATTGATGATAAAATATACATTATAGATCAACATGCAGCACATGAAAGACTTTTATTTGAACAATTTAAACAAAATTATTATTCTAAAGATAGAAATGTTCAAATGTTACTTATACCAACTTTAATTGAGCTTACTCCAAAAGAAAAAGATATTGTTATTTCTAATATATCTATGTTTGAAAAAGCAGGGTTTATTTTGGAAGAGTTTGGAGATACCACAATTAAGATATCAGGTGTTCCAAATATTGGATATGATATAGATTATAGTGATATGTTTAAGGATATCATAGATGAGATTTTAGGTGTTGTAAAAACAGAAAGATCTGAAAAAGAACATAGATTTTTAGCCACACTTGCTTGTAAGGCAGCAGTAAAAGGAAAAATGAAGTTAGATCAAAAAGAACAAATAGAGCTTATAGATAAAATGGTAAAATTAGAAAATCCATTTACATGTCCACACGGTAGACCAACTGCATATGAAATAAGTAAATATGAGATTGAAAGAAAATTTTTAAGGAAATAATATGAAAAATAAAATAATATGTATTGTAGGTGCTACGGCATCACGGAAAAACTAGTCTTAGTATTAAACTTGCAAAAAAAATTAATGCTGAAATAATATCAGCAGACTCCATGCAAATATATAAAGGTCTTGATATTGGTACAGCAAAAGTTACAAAAAGCCAAATGTGTGGTATACCTCATCATATGATTGATATATGTGATATTAAAGATAAATTTAGTGTTGCGGATTTTAAAGATATGTGTTATCATAAAATTGATGAAATATTAAAAAGGAATAAAAATGTTATTATTGTTGGGGGAACAGGGCTATATTTTAATGCTATAATCTATGACATGCAATTTACAAAAAAGATAGAAAAAACAAATTATAAACAAAAATTAATAGATGAGGCAACTGGTAAAGATAGCAACTATTTATATAAAAAACTTTTAAATATTGATCCTGAATCTGCTAAAGATATACATCCTAATAATATTAAAAGAATAATACGAGCACTTGAGATTGCAAATGATTCAGGTACTTTAAAATCTAAGCATATGGTATTAGAAAAAGAGCGACTTAGTAATTTTTCACATCCAAAATATGATTTTTATACATATTATATAGATTATCCAAGAGAAAAACTATATGATAGAATAAATCAAAGAATCGATATAATGGTAAAAGATGGACTTATAGATGAAGCTAAAATGATTTATAATATGAGATTAGATAAGGATAATACTTGTATGCAGGCTATAGGTTATAAAGAATTTTTTGATTACTTTAAAGGCAATATTTCATTGGAAGAAGCAATAGATAATTTAAAAAAATCAACCAGACATTATGCAAAAAGGCAAATTACATGGTTTAAAAATAAATTAAATTGTATAAAGTTAGAAAATTATGATAATATAGAAAATATGTTAGAATTTATAATAAAAGATAGTAATATAAAAAAATAGAGGTATGTATATGGAAGATAACATTACATTTATAAGTGATGTAACAAAATTAAAGAAAAGTAAATTAATAATTATTTCTTTAATAATTTTAATATTGCTTGTTGGTGGCTTTATATTATATAAAAATATATTTAAAAAATCAGAAACATACACAGTAGTAAATGGCTATGTTGAAAATATAACAGATTCACAAGGAATTGTTATAAAACAAGAGCAAATAGTTGATCTAAATAATTCTAATACAATAATTCCATTAACTGAACAAGGAAAAAGAGTTAGAAAAACAGAGTCAGTTGCAATATATAAAGATAGTAAATATGATGAATATATCCAAAAAATAAGTGATATGGATAAGCAAATAGAAACTTTAGTTAAGGATTTACCAGAAATATATTCTAATGATATTTCATATATTGAAAACCAAATAGAATTAATAGGAAATCAAGCTAAGAATACAACTTCGTATATAAAAATGCAAGAGTATAAAACAAAAATAGATGAATTATCTAATCAAAAGGTTACACTTCTAGGAGAGCTTAGTCCTTCTGGTTCAAAAATAAGAGAGTTAATAGAAAAAAGAACTGAGGTAGAAGAAAATTATAGAAATTCTTCTGATAATGTTAAATCTCCAATGTCTGGATGCGTAACATATAAATTAGATAAAATGGAAAATCTTAGTGATATATCAAAAGTCTTTAATTATTCAGCAAATGATATTAACGATTTATATGAAAAATACAAACAAAATCCATCAAATGATTTTGGAATAAAAATAGTAAATAATTTTCTTGCATATATTATAGTCAAAGTAAAAAATAATGATAACATTAAAGTTGGAAATAGTTATTCTATTATATTTAATGATATTGTAGGAATGAAAGAAACTGTAGTTTTAAATAAGGTAGTTAATATAGATGATCAAAACCAATATTGTATATTTGAAATTAATAATGGAATTGAGGAATTGCTAGATTCAAGGATAGAAAATGTTGAAATAGTTTGGACAAGAAAAACAGGTAAAGTCATTCCTTTAGATTCTATAAAATTAAATGAAAATTCAAATATTGGATATGTTACTGTTATAAAAAATGGAGATTATATTCAAATACCAGTTAAAGTAATAATTTCTAATGATAATATGGCTGTAGTAGATAATCTAACTGATGAAGACAAAAATAGTAATAATATACAAAATAATAATAATTTAGAAATATTTGATCAAGTAGTTATAAAAGAGTAACCTATAGATTACTCTTTTTTGTATATTTTTTATTATTTTTATTATCAGTATAGATTTTTAAATTTTGATCAAGCTGAGTAACATTTAAAATCTTCTTTTTTTGCCCTAATATAAGCAATAATTGATATATTTCATAATTTGTAAAAAAATCATTATCAAGCATTTCATTAATGCATTTTTTGTAATAATATTCTTTAGAATTTTCTATTAACATAGGAGTATCAATAATTTTGTTATAGATATCTATATTTTCTTTTAATATAGTAGAACATATTAAAGCTTGTGGATCTTCATAAGTTCCAACAATATAATCTTTAATATCACAAATAAAGTATTTGTCCTCTGAAATATCAAGCGCTGTGTCATCATAAATAAGTACTTTTAAATTGTTAGTATTAATCTTTAAGCAAGTATAAGAATCATTATAATACATTTTAGAATCTCTAGGTGAAAGATAAGCTTTAATACCTTCTTGCTTCATTTCTTCAAATTCAATTACTTTATTAATATTTTCTTGCAATTTTATACCATATTTTATATATTTATCTACGTCTTTTGTTGGTACATACAAATATACAGTCTTCAAATATAGCCACTCTCCTATTTTTGATATTATATCATATATTATTATAAAAGTTAATACTAGACTATGTATTTTATAGTATAGTTACTAAAATTCTTCTTAAGTTCATCTAAAATAAAGTTGGTAGCTTCCTCTTTTATATTCGATCTATAATGATATTTACCAATTCCACGACTTGTCATTAAATCTTTAGAATAAAGTTTAATACTTTTTGGAAATGCTTCAGAATTTATCTTATCGTGTATATAGCTATATGTCATAAATATAAGTTCAAAAGTTATATTTTTCTTAGCTTTTTTACTTAACATATCACTCATCTTATTTATTAAGTCTTTATAATATTTTTTATACTCATTAGTTATAATAATAGGAGCAATCAAAATATATGGTTTGTATCCAACATGGCATAAATCGTTAATAGCATTAAGTCTTTCATCTAAATTTGAAGTTCCAAATTCAAAATGTGTTATTATTTCTTGTGGATTTAAGCTTACTCGTGGAATTAATCTATTTATATTTTTAATATTTAATATTGGCTCTATAAATTTAAATTTTGTTGGAAAAGTTAAGATTCCATTTTTGGAATTATTAAAGAAATATTCTAAATTTTCTTTTAAATCTTCCGTAACTAGATTTTCTAGTAACAAATCACTATTACTTCCAATTTCATATACAGTATTTTTATCATGTTTCATACTATTTTTTATTAAATTATTTATTATTTCTTCTTTATTTACAAATACTCGTAAATATGAACATTTGTTGTAATTACATACTAAATAACAATATTGACACATTGCAGAGCATCCTGATGAAGTAAAAGGCACCAAGAAGTCTGATATTTTATGATTTACAACATATTTATGAGTTTTTCTAATCCCAATTATTAAATATTTTTTTAGTTTAACAAAATCTTTATTTTCATATGCTCTGAGTTCTGGTATATTATTGTGAGAATCAATTTTAAATTTGGGTGTATCTTTATATTTGTTTAATAAAAATTTTCCTCTAGGAAAGTCTTTAATATTAGTTTCATAATATATTCTAGAAAAATCTGTTATTTTCATATTATCACCAATATTATTATGGGTACTTTTTTTTAAAATAATAATATTATATATTATAATGTAATATAAATGATAGAAATGCTAAATTTTATTAAAATATAAAGGAAAACGCATGATTTTGATTATAAATTTAATATGCTTGTATGAATAAAAAAATTGACAATGAATAAAATTTATAGTATAATATGTTCATCATATGTTTTAAGGAGGATTTCTGTGAAGGAAGATAAAGCATATAGAATAAGGAAAACATTTGTAATAATAACTCTTATATTGTTATTTGCTACAGCAGGCCTATTTGTTATATCTACACAGGTAAAAACTGTAACACTAGATTATTATGGTCAAATCACAAGTGTAAAAACTTTATCTGGAACAATAGATAGTTTTTTATTACAAAATAAGATATATATTAATAAAGATTCAGAAATTGAACCTAGTAGAGATAATAAAATTGAAGATGGTACTGAGATAAAAATATACTCAAATAAAGAGCTTGCAAAATTTGATGAAAAAATGGTAAGACAAGATTATTCTCCAATGGTTGCAAAACTAGAAAGTGTTGAAGAAACTATACCTTTTGCTGAACAAAAAAATAACAACTCAAATATTGATGTTGGAACAGAAAATGTTATTCAAGAAGGTCAAGATGGGAAAAAAGTTACACAATATTTGGTAAGATATGATAATAATAATTCTGAAGTATATAGAGCAACTCTTAGTAGTGATGTTATTACTGAAGCAAAAAATAAAGTAGTAGAAGTTGGAACTAGAGAAAATCTTGCATCTAGAAGTTCAAGTGTAAATATTCCAAGATCTATTATTACAGATGAAGGATTTAAACAATATAATATTGCTCTACCTGTAGAACAGCAAAAATATGCATATAATTTATGTATGCAATATGGTATACAATATGAATTATTTTTAGCTGTAATGTATAAAGAAAGTGGATTTAATCCTAATGCTGTAGGTGGAGGAAATTCATATGGACTTTGTCAAATACATGTATCTAATCATGCAAGTTTAAGAAGTAAGTTAGGTGTAAGTAATTTTCTAGATCCATATGATAACATGACAGCTGGTGCTTATCTTTTAGCTCATTATATGAATGCAGCAAGATCAAAAGTTTCAGGAGATGCAGTAGAAGTTTATGGATTAAATGCGTATAATATGGGTGAAAGCATATATTATAATTCATGTTATAGTCAAGGTATATTAAATAGAGCATATAGTAATTCTGTTATAGCAATAAAAAATAGCTTAATAAGTAATGGTGGATTATAGATATAAAAAATGATTGTCGGTATACTGGCAATCATTTTTTAAAGGAAGGAAAAATATGAATACTTTAAACAAAACTAAATCAATATTAAAAAAATTTAATATAAAAGCTAACAAAAGATTTGGACAAAATTTTTTGGTTGATGACAACATTCTTGATAATATAACTAATGTATCTAATATAACTAAAAATGATTTTGTAATAGAAATAGGACCTGGACTTGGCAATTTAACTAATTATATATTAGAAAATGCTGGATATGTATTATTAATAGAAATAGATGAAAAAATGATAGATATATTAAATGATAGATTTAATGGATATAATAATTATACTTTAATTAATAACGATATTTTAAAAATAAATATAGATGATCAAATAGCTATAATTGAAGATAAAATAAATAGAAAATTTAATAGTGTAAAAGTAGTAGCAAATTTACCATATTATATTACTACTCCAATTATTTTTAAGTTATTACAAGATGAAAATAGAATAGATAAAATAACAATAATGGTTCAAAAAGAAGTAGCAGAGAGAATGATTGCAAAAAGTAATACTAAAGATTATGGAATATTAACTTTAATGGTAAAATATTTATCTGATGCTAAAATAGAATTTTTAGTTCCAAAGGAAGCTTTTATTCCATCACCTAATGTTACATCAGCAGTAATAACGCTAGAAAAAAAGAAAAAATATGTAGTTAATAATGAAAAGATGTTTTTCGATCTAATACATTGTAGTTTTGCTCAAAGGAGAAAAACAATGATTAACTCACTTTTTTCTACTAAGTTCAATAACTTAGATAAACAGAGTATAAATTATTTATTTGATAAATTAGATATAAATAAAAATACTAGAGCTGAACAATTAGAAATAGAAGATTTTATACAAATTGCAAATAATATTTAAAAATATAGTATTTTGATAGATTATAAAAATGGGTAGCGTAAAAATAGAAAAATTATATAAAAAGCGGACACTTAATATTGATTTTTTATGTAAATTATGCTATAATGTGTATGGTAAGTTTTGTAATCCAAAAAGTTTTTAATTAAATCTTGGAAGATTACCATCTAAGATGAATATCAAGGAGGAATTAGAATGGCAGAAAGTGCTATGAAAACAATTTCAGTGGATCCCCAACAACTACTTTCAAAAAGTGCAATAAATTTACCACCTAAAGAGCGGTTAGAATTATTGCTAAAATGCAAAAGATACCCAATAGTAAAAAAGAGAACTTCAGCTGAAAAACAGTTAAAAGAAATGCTTGACTTTTATAATCTATGTAGTATTATATTAGCAAAATATTTTCCTACTGAACAGGCTGAAAGCAATTTTATGTTACTATCTGTTCTCGCCTCGCAAGAGGAAATACAGGCAAATGCAGATGAACAACTATCGGAATCTTTTAGATTATTAGACAGTTATGAAGAATTTGAAAACAGAATAACTGCTATCCAAATATTATTCGATCAGTATCATGGAAGCTTTCCAGATTTATATGAAAGATATAATTTGGAAGATATTTCTATACAGAGTATTCATGATATGATTGAATTTGGAAGAGATCTATTAAGCGTAAACGAAAATGCATCATTTGTTCAAAAATTGTTGAAACGTTGGGGAATAATATCTTAACATGTAAGAAGATGGAAATAAAAATCCATCTTCTTATACTTAATACAGGCATGTTGTTTGACTAATCGGTCAAATTCTATAGTGGAGGTATATATCGAACCACATAGAGAAATACAAGCTATTTATTGTGATATCTTGAGGACACTAGTGATAGTGGTGGAAAAGATTAATCACAAGATATAAATGATAAAATAAAGGTAATCAATATTGGTAGTTTTTATTTTCCCTTTTTTGGTTATTTTTATTTTATCATTTTTATTTATTTTCTACTCGATATTTAAAACGAGTATATTATTCTTCTGAATAGATAAAATTTTTGGGGAAATTTTGGGGAAATTTTTAAGAAAAAACTATCAAAAAATAAGAAAAAATAGTAAAAAATAATATATAAAAATATCAAGCCAATCTGTATGAAGGCTTGATATCAATGTTTTTTACTGGAGCTTGAAGTCAGAGTCGAACTGACGACCTACGGTTTACAAGACCGTTGCTCTACCAACTGAGCTATTCAAGCATATAATGAATATGTCTATGGTGACCCGTAGGAGAGTCGAACTCCTCACTCCGCCGTGAAAGGGCGATGTCTTAACCGATTGACCAACGGGCCCAAAAAAATGGTGAGCCATCGCAGATTCGAACTGCGGACAACTTGATTAAAAGTCAAGTGCTCTGCCAACTGAGCTAATGGCCCTCAAAAACATATTGCTTATATATCATACAATATTTTTAACAAAAAGTCAATATATTTTTTAAAAAAGTTTTAAATTCATGATAAAATAATTAAAAAAATGGTTATTTTATCATATAATGTAAATAAAAAATGTCGAAAATGCACAAGTTTTATCTAACTATGTAGAAAATATTGACTTTAAGTCATTACAATGCTAAAATTTTTTTTGGTGAGTAATATGATTATTTTAATTCAATTTATTTTTTATCTTTTATTTTTTATCTATAAGTTATATTCTCTTTTAGTAAATCACGTTATTTTGATAGGTATTGGAGGTAAACTTGATAAATATATTGAAAATCTAAAAAGTATAACTTACAATTTAAGAAAGACAAAAAAGAAAAAATTTTTTAATCTTAGATTTTACTTATGTAATCTACTCACTTGGTGCAAACAGAAAATATTTTTTCTGTTTGTATCAATAATTATTTTAATATTAAATATTAGTTTAACTTTCGATTTTTTTAATTCTAATGTACTATTTATAACAATATTTAATAAAAATATAGAACTTTCATATTTATTTGGAGATAAATATATATTTTTTAAAATATTGTATTATTTATTATTTTTCTTTTTTATTTTTTCTTTAATTAACAAATTTTATTCATTTTTTTCAGTTAATAAAAAATCCAAAGAAAATATAAATCATGAAATTAAAAATGATAATTTAAGAATAAATATAAAGACTGATAATGATAAAGATTTTACTATTTATGAAAATGGTTTATACCAAAATATATTAATAACTGGAAGTATAGGATCAGGAAAAACAAGTTGTGCTATATCAAATGTTTTAGATGGCCTTGTAATGAATAATATAGGTGGATTAATTATAGATATAAAAGGTAACTATATAAATACAGTAAAAAAGATTTTGAAAAAGTATAACAGGATAGAAGATCTAGAAGAAATATCATTAACAAATAGATATGTATATAATCCTTTAGATAATATACAATTTTCGAGTATTGAAATAGCAAATATTATAAAAAAGGTTTTAACAATTTTATCTGAAGAAAATAAAAATACAGATCCATTCTTTTTAGATAAAGCAGAGGAGTATATTAGAGACTTTATAACTTTGATTAGAATATATAATAATGGAAATTTAAATTTTAAAGAATTGCATAATTTAGTTATTAATAAAGAATATTTAGAAGAAAAATTAAAATATATAAAGGATAAAATACTAAATAATGAATTTAATGACGAAGAGCTATTTGAAATAAATAATGCCATAATAAATATTAATAATGATTTTTTTAATTTAGATCAAAGGACATTTGGAATTATAAGATCGGAAATAACTAGGATGACATCAATATTTTTATCAAATAATATGGTTTGTAATAAATTTTGTGGAAGAAGTAATACTATTAATTTTTTATCTAAGAAAATATATGTGTTATCTTTAGATATATCAAATAATGAAAAATTATCTAAGATAATAGCCACATA
This sequence comes from uncultured Clostridia bacterium, assembly GCA_947630145.1. Lineage (GTDB taxonomy): Bacteria > Bacillota > Clostridia > TANB77 > CAG-465 > CAG-465. The sequence goes on from CANRGL010000004.1 coordinate 15,253, forward strand.
TATGAAATTGCAATTTCAAAAGCAAGTATTAACAAACACAGCTAGGGATAGTCCAGTATTTTTTATTTGTGATGAATATCAAGAAATTTGTAATAAACAAGATGCTAACTTTTTTTCACTGTCAAGAGAATATAAATGTATAAATGTCGTAAGTATGCAAAGTTATTCTTCTCTTATAAATACTTTAAATAATGAATATGTAGCTAATACAATTCTTCAAAATTTTATAAATAAGATATGGTTTAGAAATGATGATGATTATACAATAAAAAAAATAATATCACAAATAGGAAAACAAAAAATTACAAACAAAAGTAAATCATATAGTGAGAATGGTAAAAATAGTAGATATAACAAAATATTAAAAAAGATAACATCTTTTAAATCTGATTTTTCTACTAGTTATTCTGAGACTGAAAACATACAAAATAGATATAACGAAGAAGTTTTTACTCAGAAATTAAAAACGTTTGAAACTATTTGCTTGATATCAGATGGTGATAAAATTAATTTATATGAAATGGTAAAAATAAAAAGATGGGAGGAAGATATATGAAAATAAAATATAAAAAAATAATACTATTTAGTTTTACTCTGATTTGCTGTTTTATGATTTTTTCTAGTATATATGGTGCTTCTGCTACTACACCAACACTTGTTAATAAGTTAAATTCTGCTTTAAAAAAGATTCAGTCATATTTAGTAAAAATAGCTGCTCCAACAGCAGGTGTTGCTATTGCAACAGGTGTTTTGATGAGGAAACTTAGTTTTGGTGATGAAGAAAAAATGATAAAAGGTAAAAAAATAATTACAAATGCTATAATTTGTTACGGTATTATAATTTCAATAGACCTTATTATAAAATTTGTGGATTCAGTATTAAAATAATGGATGCACAAAATATAATAAACTCATTAAATACCGTATCAGAGAAATTATTTAAATCTATTGAAGGGGAAGTATATGAACATATTGATAAATTAATTAATATAACACCGAAAATATTTAAAGAGCAACCATTAAAAAATATTTTTTTTCAAGATAAAGTTAATTCACTTATAATAATTGCAAATTCATTAATTTTATTCTATATAATATATTTTGTTATTCAAAAAATTATTTCTTTATATAATGGCAATAAATCCCAAGGAGTATATATTTTTATAATTAAACTTGTTATTGTATCATGTTTGGTAACTTGTAGTTACAATATATGTGAACAGATAATAAATTTAAATAGTTTGTTTACTAATTGTATAGATGGATTTGTAGAAGAAGTAACTGGTAAAGAGCCTAGTTTTGAAAATTTAAAAGAAAGCATATTAAGTATAGATGAATTAGTAAAAAGTGATACTTTAAGTTTAGATGGAATTATAAAAGGTGTAATATCATTTGGAAGTATTTCAATATTAATTAACTTTGCAATAAGATATGTAACAATAATTTTTTCAATAATCATTTCCCCGTTTGCTTTTGCATCTCTTAGTAGTGAACTTACCGTAGGGATATTTAGAACATGGATAAAAACTTTATTTGTTCTACTTATAAGTCAAGTAGTAATAAAGTTTGTTATTTTAATTCCACTTTTATATAAAGATATAAATAGTTTTACATATAAGATTATATTAGTTGGAAGTGTATATATAATATATAAAATAAATACTTTTACTAAAGAAATATTTTTAAAAATTACTTCAGATATACCAAAAGTTAATATTTTTAATAGTTAGGAGAAAAATGAAAGAGTACAATAAACAATATATATATAAAAATTTTAATAGAAATAATAAATGGCTTGGCATTATAGATTATAAATCACTTATGTTTTTAGTAGTGTATGTAATTGTAGTAGTTACAATATTAAGGATTGTTAAATTAAATATAGAATATTCTATATATATTTTTTTATTCTTAACAGTACCTGTTGTTTCTGTAATATTTATAAATATTAATAACGAAGTAGCAATTGATGTTATATTCATTATTATAAAATATTATACAAGAAAAATGATTTATACTAATTTAGGATATTTAAAAGAATATAAAAAGATAATATATAAAAAGCTAAATTAACTTTTTGTTTAGTATTGTAAAAAGTTTTAACTGATGATATAATATACTCACGAAATATATCATTAGGAGAGAATAGTTATGAAGTTTGTACAAAAAAGTTCATTAGAATTAGGAGAAATTGTCTTACCCGATTTGTTTATATTAAATTACATGCCACAATTAGAACAAATTGATGTAAAAATATATTTGTACATTATATTTTTATCAAAAAAACAAATTGAAATAGATAAAGCGGATTTGGCAAAAAAATTAGGAATAAGCGAACAAGAGTTATCTTTTGGATTTGAAAGATTACAAGCTGAAGAGCTAATAACAAGAACAACACATGGATATACTATAACAGATATAAGAGAAAATGAGATAAATAAAACGCATATTCAAAAAGTAGAACCTAGAAGGACTAAAGAGCAGACTGAAAAAGATAGAAAGAGAATAGCTGCTGCAAGTGCTATAAATGAAAGCTTTTTCCAAGGGGTTATGTCTCTTGGATGGTATACTGATATAAGTGCAATGTTTGAAAATTACTCTTTTTCTGAAGAAGTTATGATTGCTTTATTTCATTATTGTCAAGAAAGAAAAGCTTTAAATAAAAAATATGTTCATGCCGTAGCAGAAAGTTGGTATAATGGAGGAGTAAAGACTTTTGAACAATTGGAAGAATTTTTAGAAAATTATGATAATATTCAAAAAATAAAACAAAAAATATCTAAAGCTTTAAGATTGAATCGTAATCTAACTAAGTATGAAGAACAATATATAGATACATGGATAAAGGATTATAAATACGATTTTGATATTATTGAAGAAGCTTTAAAAAGAACAGTAAACAAAGCTAATCCAACTATTAGCTATGTTAATGGAATACTAGTAAACTGGCATAAAAAAGGGTATAAAACTGTAAGCGATATTGATAAAGAAATGATACAAACTAATTCTGCTAATAAAAGAAATTATAAAAATGCAAGTATGTCAAAAACAAAATATCAAGATATAGATCAAAGGGAATATACTAATTTAGAATCATTTTATGATAATATGTAATGGAGGTATCTTATGGATAATCAAATATACAAAGAGATACTAAAAAAAAGAGATTCAAAAAGGCAAAAGAAAATTGATGAGGCCATAATTAAAAAAAATAAAATTTATCAAGATTATCCAGAACTTGAGAATATAGATAAACAAATTAATATGGTAGCGCTTAATATAGCTAGAAATATAGTATCAAGTGATGAGATTACAAGGCAAATAGAAAAAGAAAATATGAAATTAAAACTAGATAAACTTGAAAATGAAAAAAATAAGATTTTAAAGAAAATTAATATTACAAGACAAGATTTAGAGCCTGATTTTGATTGTAAAATTTGTAATGATACTGGAATAATAACAGAAGGTAAGATAACTAGTTTTTGCAATTGTTTTAAACAAGATATTCTAAATTATACATATAAACAATCAAATATATTAAAATTAGATGAAGAAAATTTTAAAACTTTTGATAGTGGATATTATTCAAACAAACCAAATAAAGAAAAGTATGGTATTGAAAAATCACCACTTGAAAACATAGAAATAATAAAAAAGATATCATTAGATTTTTGCAAAAATATAAAATCTGAAAATAGTAAAAATTTACTTTTTACTGGGAACACTGGACTTGGTAAAACTTTTCTTTCTAATTGTATTGCAAGAGAAGTTATACAAAAGGGCTTTAACGTTGTATATCAAACATCACCTATACTTATGGATCAAATTTTAGAATATAAATTTTCATATGATAAAACTGATGAACAAAAAGAAAAGTACAATAAGATTTTTAATGTAGATTTACTAATTATTGATGATTTAGGTACAGAAACTATGAATAATAATAAATTTACGGAACTGTTTAATATAATAAACACTAGATTATTAAATAATAAAAAAATGGTAATATCAACTAATCTTACACTAAATGATTTGTATAATAGATACGATGAAAGAATACTTTCAAGACTTATTGGTAATTTTACAATATGTAAATTTATTGGTGATGATATAAGATTAAAAAAGAAAAAAATAAAATAAAAATCCCATTTAACTGGGATTTTTTTTAGGAATATATTGACAAGTGTTCAAATACAATATATAATAGCATAAGAAACAAAAAATACTTAATTGAAAATTCAAGAAAGGAGAGTAAATATGCAAATTTTATGCGAGCCATTAGGCTATTATGCACCTAACACTAGATTAAAGTCTACCTCTTGTTATATTATAAAAAAAGGAGAAAAGATTTTGATTTTAGATATGGGAATAGGAATAAGATCTAAATTAATAGATTACATTATATATAATAAAATAGAATTAAATAACATAACCATTGTTATATCACATAATCATTTTGATCATATAGCTAGTCTTAGTAGCTTTGGAGATTTCCTTTTAAAGTATCATCCAAAAGGTAAGATTAACTTATATATTAGTGATACATCTGAAAAATATTATGATTGGTATAAAAATGTAGTTAAAAAGTATAATTCTGTTTTTAATATAGTAATAATAAATGAAGATTTAACTTTCTATTTTTCTGATTTAAAAGTAAGTTTTTGCAAAACTAATCATTGTGAGGATAAAATTAAAAGTTTTGCAACTAAAATTTCTGGTGATAATAATTCTTTTGTATATACATCTGATATTGCATCTGTCGATTCGAAACTAAAAAAATTTGTAAAAAATGCAAATATAGTTATGGTAGATGCAGGAAATCCTATTAAAAGATTAAAAACACTTTCAGGATATCATGGAATTACAAAAGAAAATGTCTATGAAATTTTAGATTCTTGTGTTGATAATGTATATTTAACACATCTTAAAGCTTGCTTTAATAAAACAGATTATCTAGATTCATTATATAGATATAGCAAAGAATATGTAGATATTATAACAAAGGACACTACATTTAATATTTTTACTGGTAAGAGGGTGTATAGTGAATATTTTAAGCAACAAAATGTATTAATGGCATGATACTACCTAAAAAAGCAAGTGACTGTTTAATTAGTCACTTGCTTTTTTTCTTTCAATTTTTAATATTTGTTCGTATAATTTTTCTTCACGTTCTGTAATATTATCAGGCATATCAATATGCACTTTTAATAGTAAATCTCCTCTTTCCTCATTTTCAGAAATATATCCTTTTTTTTCAACTTTTACTATCTCGCCGTCTTTTAGATGTTTAGGTAAAGATACAAAAATAGTTTCGTGGAACAACTTAAGTTTATATTTTCCCCCAATTACTGCTAAAGCAGGTGAAATTGTAATATCTTTTTTTAAGTTTATTCCATCTAATTTATATTCTTTATCTTGAAGTAGTTTTACATGTATAATTAAATCACCGTTTTTACCACCATTTTTACCAGGATTTCCTAAAGCTGCAAGTCGTATGCTATCACCATTTTGTATTCCTATTGGCACATTTACAGAAAATGTATTAAGTCCTGTTCTATATGATTTTATTGCAATCTTCTTTTCTACTCCAAAAAAGCCTTCTTCTAATGTGACTTCTATATTAGATATAATATTTTTACCTTTTTCAGATTTTTGTTTTACCTTTTTCTCATCCTTGCTGCTAGAATTGTTAGTATTAGAATTTTGGTTATCATCTTTTTTAAAGCCTAGTATTGTGCTTAGTAGATCATTTATTACATTAACACCAGATTTAAATTCATATTTAACATTTGAAAGACTAGAATCAGAATCTACTATTCCATAGCCATATTTAGCAACTTGTCTATCATATTTCCTTCTTTTTTCATCATTTGTTAAAACATCGTAAGCTTCATTTATATCTTTAAACATACTTTCTGCTTCTGGTGTTTTATTTGTGTCTGGATGATATTTTTTTGCCAATTTTCTAAAAGAATTTCTTATTTCATCACGTGTACTTTTTCTATTTATATTCAATATTTCGTAGTAATTTTTATACTTCATATAGCTCCCCTTTTTATATTTCAACTTTTTTACATTATATCATAAATTCTTCAAAATTCAATAATTTTAACTTGCTTTTTTAAATTTTTTCTAGTATAATAAAAAAGTGAAAAATGGAGGTATAAAAATGGACATTAATGATGAAAACTTTTTATCGTCACAAAAGATAGTTCCTGTTAAGATAGAAGAGGAGATGAAAAGATCATATATAGATTATGCAATGAGCGTTATTGCCTCTCGTGCACTTCCTGATGTAAGAGATGGACTAAAACCTGTTCATAGAAGAATATTATATTCTATGAGTGAACTTGCATTATGGCCAGAAAAACCTTTTAGAAAATCTGCTGGTATAGTTGGTGAAGTTATGGGAAATTATCATCCTCATGGTGATGCTGCAATTTATGATGCGTTAGTACGTTTATCACAAGATTTTTCTTTAAGATATCCTGTTGTAAATGGACATGGTAATTTCGGTTCAATAGATAATGATCCACCTGCTGCTATGAGGTATACAGAGGCTAAACTTCAAAAGATTGCACTTGAAATGTTAACTGATATTGATAAGGAAACAGTAGATTTTGTTCCAAATTATGATGATAGATTAAAAGAACCATCAGTTTTACCTGCTGCTTTCCCATATTTATTAGTAAATGGATCATATGGAATTGCTGTTGGTATGGCATGTAACATTCCACCACATAATTTAACAGAAGTAATAAATGGAGTTTGTGCGCAAATTGATAATCCAGACATTACTAACGAGGAATTAATGGAGTATATTAAAGGACCAGATTTTCCAACTGCTGCTACAATAGTTGGAAAAGAAGGTATAAAAGATGCTTATACTACTGGTAGAGGAAAAGTATGCGTAAGAGCAAAAGCAGAAATTGAAGAAGATAGCAGAGGTAGATTTAGAATAATAGTAACTGAAATACCATACCAAGTAAATAAAGCTCAAATGATTAAAGATATAGCAAAACAAGTTCAAGATAAAGTAATTGAAGGAATATCTGATTTAAGAGATGAATCAGATAGAGACGGCTTAAGAATTGTATTTGAACTTAAAAGAGATGCTAATCCAAATGTTGTACTTAATTTATTGTATAAACATTCTCAATTACAAACAACTCAAAGTATGCTTATGCTAGCTTTAGTTGACAATCAACCTAGAGTATTAAAATTAAATGAAATATTAAAATATTACATAGAGCATAGAAAACAAATTGTAATACGTAGAACAAAGTTTGATCTTGAAAAAGCTGAGGCTAGACTTCATATTTTAGAAGGTTTAAGAATAGCTATTGATCATATAGATGAAATTATAAAAATTATAAGAGCATCTTATGATGATGCAGCACAAAGACTTATGAAAAATTTTGGACTTGATGAGATACAAGCTAATGCCATACTTGAAATGAGACTTAAAACTTTGTCAGGTTTGCAAAGAGAAAAAATAGAAAATGAATATAATGAATTAGTTGAATTAGTTGCAAAATATAAAGCAATTCTTGCAGATGAACACTTAGTAACTAATATTGTAAAAGAAGAGCTTCAAAAAGTAAAAGAAACATATGGAGATGAAAGAAGAACAGCAATAGTTCATGGAGAAGGAGATATTGATATTGAGAGCCTTATTAAAGAGGAGACAAATGTTGTAACTCTAACTCATTTTGGATATATTAAAAGAGTTGCTGCTGATACATATAGAAGTCAAAAACGTGGTGGTAAAGGACTTACTGCAATGAATACACGTGAAGATGATTTTGTAGAACATCTTTTTGTTACTTCAACACACGATTATATTATGTTCTTTACTACAACTGGTAGAGCATTCAGACTTAAAGCTTATGAAATTCCAGAATCAGGAAGAACTTCTAAAGGACTTGCAATTGTTAATTTACTTCAGCTTGGTCAAAATGAGAAGATCGCCGCTGTTATACCTATTCATGATTATAACGAAGAACAATATGTTCTTATGGCTACTAGAAATGGTCTTATAAAGAAAACAAAACTATCTGAATATTCTAATATACGTAAAACAGGAATACAAGGTATTACATTAAAAGAAGATGATGAATTAATTGATGTAAGACTTACTGATGGTAATACAAGTGTTATTATGGTTACAAGACAAGGAATGTCAATTAGATTTGAAGAAAAAGAAGTAAGAGCAGTAGGAAGAACTTCAATGGGAGTTAAAGGAATTAATCTTGGAAAAGATGACAAAGTTGTTGGAATGGAACCAATATCATCAAATGAGGATTATATATTGGCAATTACTGAAAATGGCTTTGGAAAAAGAACAGAAGTAGAAGAATATAGAGAGCAAGCAAGAGCTGGAAAAGGAATATTAACATATAAAACAACTGCAAAAACAGGACATATTATTGGAGTAAAAATTGTAAACGATGAAGATGATGTTATGCTTATAACAGATACAGGAATAGTTATACGTATTAATGTAAAAGATATAAGTATACTTGGAAGAAATACACAAGGAGTAACACTTATGAGAACTTCTGATGGATGTAAAGTTGCTAATATAGCTAAAATTCCAAAAGAAGAAGAAAATAATCAAAACATATAGTTCTGATTGTATACTAGCTTTACTTTTAAGATAAAAAATGATATAATAAATATAGATGAAGTATTTCAAATAGTCGCTTAAAATTAAATTTTAAGAGGAAAGTCCGGACACCGTAGGGCAATAGTGCTAGATAACGTCTAGTGAGGGTGACCTTAAGGAAAGTGCAACAGAAAATAACCGCCATTTTGTGGTAAGGGTGAAAATGTGAGGTAAGAGCTCACGGAATACTATGGAGATATAGTATTGGTGTAAACCCCACTTGGTGCAACACCAAAAAAGAAAGGCTAAGACGGCCCGTCATCTTTCGTGGTTGGTGGCTTGAAGTATATAGTAATATATACTCTAGATAAATGACTATTTAAAACAGAATCCGGCTTATGAAATACTTTAAATAAAACCCATCTTTTTGGATGGGTTTTATTGACATTTTTTTATGTTTGTATTATACTTTTAATTATATAGAAGAAATGAGTGAATATTATGGAATTTAAAGCATTAGATGGGAAAAATGTAGAAATAGAAGTAAATGGAGAAAACTTTTTAAGACATGCAATACAGACACATTATATTAAACTTGGTGAGAGTTATATAGATATAATAGAAAAATATGTTAAGCCTATATATGAAGAAGATGATATTATATCAATAAGTGAAAAAATTATATCGTTATGTCAAAAAAGAGTAGTTTACAAAAAAGATATGAAAGTAGGTTCTCTTGCAAAGTTCTTATCCAAATTTGCTATGAGATCTGACGCTGGATGTGGAGTTGATAACCCATATAAAATGCAATTTGCTATAAATCTTTGTGGAAGAATAAAAGTTATATGGGCAGCTATTGCAGGTGGTATATGCAAATTGTTTGGTAAAAGAGGAGTATTTTATAAGATAACAGGTCCTGAGGTAAGTGGTCTTGATGGATTTTATGGACATGTTTTTGAAGATTATAATGATTTTGGAATTAGAATACCAGATAATTCTACTGGAGTATGTAATGAAATATATGAAAAGTTAGGAATAAAAGCTATGATTGTTGATGCTAATGATTTTAATGCAGAAATATTAGGTAAATCTGATGTGATTAAATATACTGATGAAGAACTTGCTAAGATGATAAAAGACAATCCTGCTGGACAAGAAAAAACATTAACACCAATTGTTTTAATTAGAAGAAAAAAATAAAAGTTAAATTTGTATAGGGAAAATACATATTATAGGTAATATATGATTTTATATAATATGTGGAGGATAATATGTCAAGTAAAAAAGAAAATAAGAATAATGAACAAGATGAAAGAAAAGAAAAAAAAGAGCAAAAGGAACAAAAAGAACAATTAGAAAAAGATAATATAGAAGAAGATATTATAGAAGAAGTGGAAGAAAAAGAGCCTTTAGATAATAAAGAAAATGGTTTAGCTATATCAAAATATAAGGAAAAACGTAAATTATCTAGAACATCAAAAATTATAATCCTTTCTGTATCTATATTTATTGCTTTAATTTGTATAACTTTTGGTATAATAACTTGTATAAATAAACTTAATACTAAAGTATATAAAAATGTATATATGTTAGGTGAAAACTTTTCTGGAAAAACTTCTGAAGAAGTAATAGAAATTATTACGAATAAATCTAATGAATTAAGTTCAAATGAGAAAATAGATGTATATCAAAATGGAGAAAATATTTATACAGTTAAAGCTGAAGATTTAGAATTTAAATTTGATATTGATAAAACAGCTCAAAGTATAATGGATTTTGGGAGAAATAAAAATATATTTATAAATAACTTTAATGTTATAAAAGCATTATTCTCTAAAGTTGATATTCAACCAGTATACGTATATGATAATGAAAAATTTGATAATATAATAAAAAATATAGATTTAAGTATAAAAGATAGATATGTAGATGATTCTTATAGCTTAGATGAAAAAAATGCTAAACTTATAATAGTAAACGGAAAAAAAGGTAATTCAATTAATTACGATGAAGAAAAAAATAGAATAATAGAGAAATTTAAGACTCCAAATGAAAACACATATGATTTAGTTATAGAAGAAAAAAATCCTCAAAAACTAGATCCAAATAAAGTATATGAAGAAGTAAAAAGAGAGGCTAAAGATGCGTATATAGATAAATCTGTATCTCCACAAAAGTATGTATCTGAAGTTATAGGATTAGACTTTGATGTTAATAGTTTAAAAGAAACTTTAGCTCTTCCAGAAAATCAAGAAGAAGGTAAAACAATAGAATTTAATATAAATGTTATACAGCCTAAAGTAAGACTTGCTGATATTACAGCAGATTTATGCAAAGATAAATTAGCAGGATATACAACTTATTTTCCAGCAGGTTCTTATGCAAGAAGTAATAATTTAAAAATAGCATTATCATATATGAATGGTGTTGTAGTAATGCCTGGAGAAACATATTCATATAACAAAAATATTGGAGATACTACTGCTTCTAAAGGATATCAGGCCGCTGCAACATTTAAAGGAGGAACGACAGTTAATGAAATGGGAGGAGGTATTTGCCAGACAGTATCTACATTATATAATGTAGCATTAATGGCAAACCTTGAGATTGTTGAAAGACATCAACATGGTCTACCCGTTGGATATGTTCCACCTAGTAGAGATGCTACTGTATATAGTCCAGTCCTTGATTTTAAATTTAAGAACAATAGAGAAACTCCAATAAAGATTGTTACTTCATTTACTTATGGAGGAAGTTTAAATGTTAGTATATATGGAACTAAGCAAGCTAATGATCCAGAAGTTATTTTATCTCAAAAAACACTTTCTACAATTCCATATACTACTAAATATGAATATGATCCTGGTATGCCATATGGACAACAAGTTGTTGTTTCAGCAGGTGTAAATGGATATACTTCAGAAAGTTATATAACAAAAAAATTAAATGGACAAATAATAAGTTCATCTTTATTATCAAAAGATAAATACAATCCACAACAACAAGTAGTAAGAGTTGGTACAGGTGGTAGTTAATAATAAATGCGTATTAACATATATTAAGTGTTAATACGCATTTTGGATAATATTTTAAAATTACATAAATTTTTAAAAATATATTGATATTAAGCCAAATATATAGTATAATTATATATAGGAAAAAATAATTCCAAGAAAGAGGTATTATTATATGGAACCTTTATTACAAATGAATAAATTTGAAGTTATAGATATGCCAGGCATGAGTACAATAGCTTTTTTAGTAGAAAAAAATGAAGAAGAATATAAAAAAGGAAATGCTTTTTTATCTTTACAAAAAATAGAATGTATTGATACTAATGAGAATGGTAGAATAAGAAAAGAATTTAATTTAATAAGACCAAACAATGATGAAAAACAGTTAATAGTTTTACTTACATTGACAAATTCTAAAGCAATACTTAGTACAGGCGAACTTAATTCTGAAGGGTTTAAAGCAATAGAGACAAATGTACCACTTAGCTATGGGTCTTTGTATAATCAAGAAGGTGTTGAATATAAAGAAGTTGAATATACACCTAATATGAAAAGAACTTTTTCAATAATTGATACTCAAACAGGTGAAGAAATAAAACCTGTATTATATACAGACAAGGTTACTGGGCAAATAAAAGGAAAATGTAAAATTTTACCACATAAGCCATATATAGTACTAGAACTTAGATTTGATGAAGAATAAAGCAAAAATTTATAATGTAGAAATAATATAGTTTAAACGTAGTAAAAATGTAGTTTTAAGGAGGAAATTTAATATGAGAGGATCAGTTAAAGCAAGCGCTGTAGTTTTACAAGATTTAATGAGTGAATTAAAGGTTCTTGATAAAACAAGTTTAAATCTTGGAGTAATACAATTGGGTAAAGATGTGCCAACTGAAAGAACTTTGGAAGAAGAGATTAGTAGAAAACCAAGTGAACAAATAGAAGATGAAAGAGTAAATAATACACAGCAAGAAGCAGTATATAATGATGATAGAATGAAAGAGGAAGAGGAAAAAGAACCAGAAAAAGAAGATTCTTTAGAAAAACAAGAAGATGAACCTTTAATATGGTAAAGGTATTGCTGTAAAAAGGTTGGTAAAGAGGTTGATATATAAATGGAATATGTAAAACAAAATATAAAAAAAATAGTTAGAGAATTTATACCATTTTTAGTAGTCTACTTAATACTAGATATAGTTGTAGTAGGCTCTTTATTTGTATGTAGTTATAATGCAAAACATGGTGGAGAAGATATAATAAGTCAAATTATTCATAACTTTTTATCTAATATAACAAGTTTTAAATTTTTCACTGCATTTTCTTTAGATTTTGGTGGATTTTTGCAATGGTCATTTTGGGTATTTTTAATAACAATAGGATTTTTTATTGCGTGGAAAATAAAATTTGCTAAAGAAAGTGAATATGACGGAATTGAAAGTGGTTCAAGTGATTGGGCAAAGCATGGAGAAGAATTTCAAAAAACAAGTGATGGAAGGGAATTATTAAATAGAAAAAGTGGTTTTATTTTAAGTAAAGACCATTATTTAGGTACAGATCTAAAAAAAGTCTTAATTAATAAAAATGTTTTAGTTGTAGGACGGATCTGGTGCAGGTAAATCAGCATGTTATATAAAACCAAATATTTTACAATGTTTAGGCTCATATGTAATAACAGATCCTAAAGGAGAATTGTATAGAGAAACATCAGGATATTTAAAGCAAAATGGATATGAAGTTAGAGCTTTTAATTTAGTTAATCCGGAATATAGTGATAGATATAATCCTTTAGCACATATAATTGATCATCAAAGTGTTGATATCATAGCTCATACAATAGTAATGGGAACTAAAAAAGAAGGTGCTGCTTCTAATGATCCATTTTGGGATGAAACAGCAAAAATGCTTTTAAAAGCAGCAATTTATTATGTTATATCAGTTCTTCCTGAAGAAGAACAAAATTTATCTAGTTGTATTAATATAATAAGAGCTGGTGGTGCAGATGATACTGTTTTCAAAAAATTATTTATAGATGAATTAAAACCTGAACATCCTGGTAGAAAAGAATATGAAAACTTTAGTACAGCTGCTGATAAGACAATGCAAAGTATTGTTGTATCTACTATTGCTAAAATTACTGCATTTGATACACCTGCTATGCAAAGAATAACTACATCTAATAATATAGATTTTGATGATTTAGGAAATAAAAAAGTTGCTTTGTTTGTAATAACATCTGCCTCTGATAGTACTTATGACTTTATTTCAACTATATTTTTTAGCCAAATGCTTCAAAAGCTATATTTACAAGCTGATAGAAATGGTGGAACACTAAATCACCAAGTATATTTTCTACTTGATGAATTTGCTAACATTGGTCAAATACCTGATTTTAACAAAAAATTGAGTACAACTAGAAGTTTAGGAATCAGTATTTCTATAGTTGTACAATCATTAGATCAGTTAGAATCTTTGTATAAAGATACTTATGAAAATATAATTGGTAACTGTGATACACAGCTATTCTTGGGAAGTCAGTCTATTAAAACTTGTGAATATTTTTCTAAAAGTTTAGGTCAAAAGACAATTAGAGTAAAAAGTAAATCTGTAAACAAAGATAAAAATGAAAGAGAAAAACAAGGAGTTTCTATTAGTCATCAGCAACAAGGTAGAGATTTAATGACAATAGATGAATTAAAAAGATTAGATCCAAATGATGAAATATTGTTAGTTAGAACTTTAAAACCAATTAGAGCAAAAAAAGCTTGGTATTTTAAATATCATCCAATGAAAGATGTAGCAAGACAATATGAAATACATGATATTTCTGAAATGCCAAAGACTGATGATGTACCTGTAAAAGTTATGAATGTAAGAGAACATTTACAAAAAAGAGAAGAAAGAGCAAAAAATATTTTACAACAAAGAAATGTAAATGTAACACCTAATACTATTCCAAATGATATTGAATCTAGACCTACATCAGTAATTACTCCTAATATACCACAAGAACAAAAAGGAAATGTTAATGAACAAAGTGAAAAATTTGATTTACAAGTTGAATTAGAAAAGAAATTTGATGAATTATTTGGAACGGAAAATTAAGAAGAAGATATTATTTTTATCTTCTTTTTTTCTTTCATATTAATAAAAATATATTTTCTTTTAGTTGTATTTTTTATACCTTTGTAGTATAATTTATTATATAAAATTTTGGAGGTTTTATGAAAAAAAATAACAAAGTTTTACTTATGATTTTAATAATATTAGTATCGGTTGCTATTATTGCGTGTTTATTTTATATCTTATTAAATAATAATGGAAAGATAAATCAAGGTGTTTTTAGAACCAATGATGCTTTAATTACTTCTTTAGTAACAGTTGAAGAAAAGCAAGAAAACAAAGAGCAAAGTATGATTTCTGATTTATTACTTGATCTATCTCAGAAAAATACTCTTTCTCTTCTTGTAACTAAAGATTCAAAAATTAATGATATATATTTAGACAATATTAAAATTAATTTTCCTGAAAAGTTTGGTAAAATGTATATAACACAACCTAATAGAGATGATAAGATAGAATTAAATAATGGTAATAATGATAGTAAAGTAAATATATATACTGAGGATAAAGGAGATCAATATTTAATAGAAATAGAAATAAATAATGCTGATTTTGCAAAAGATGTTAAAGTCCCAGAAAACACCAAAGTAGTGAGATTTGATGGTACTTTGATAAGTCTTACTGGTATGAAAATTGAAGACATTATGTTTAAAATTAAATTTGATCTAAATATAGTAGATGAATCAAATAAAGTAAATGTATGTAATATAAATTTAAAATTGCCAGGATATGAGTTAGCAAATACTGGAATAGGAGTTACAAATTGTGATTTACATGAATATAACTTTGTTGTAAAAGATAAATTTAGTTTTAACTTATTTTAAAAATTACTTGAAGTTTTAGACATTTTAGTGTATAATGTATATACCATCAAATGATAGAGTTACTGTGAACCTTGTCAGGTCCGGAAGGAAGCAGCAATAAGCATTATACTCTATGTGTTTGATGGCTTTTTTATGGGAGTGATTAGTATATGGCATATATAGCTTTATATAGAAAATATAGACCTCAGACTTTTAGTGATATAGTAGGACAAGAGAGTATTACTAAAATATTAAAAAAACAAATAGAATCTGGAAAAATATCTCATGCATATATATTCAGTGGAACTAGAGGAACTGGTAAAACTTCTGCTGCAAAGGTATTTGCTAGAGCAATAAATTGTTTAAATCCTAAAGATGGCGAACCTTGTAATGAATGTGAAATATGTAAAAGTATTTTAGAAGGAAATACTACGGATGTTGTTGAAATGGACGCAGCTTCAAATAATAGTGTTGAAAATATACGACAAATCCGTCAAGAAGTAATATACGCAACTGTTGATGTAAAATATAGGGTGTATATAATAGATGAAGCTCATATGCTTACAACTAGTGCTTTTAATGCTCTTTTAAAGACTTTAGAAGAACCACCTGAAAATGTAATATTTATACTTGCAACAACAGAAAAACATAAAATACCTGTAACTATACTTTCAAGATGTTTAAGATTTGATTTTGATAGGTTATCTGAGCAGGTAATTTCTAATAGATTAAAATATATATGCAATAGTGAAGGCATAAAATATGAAGACAAAGCATGTGACTATATAGCAAAATTAGCAGATGGTGCTTTAAGAGATGGTATAAGTATATTAGATAGATGCATATCTGAGATGAGTGATATTCTTACTTTAAACGAGGTAAAAAAACTAGTTGGAACTATAGATGATGAAATATTAGATGAATTAGTAAATGATATATATAGTTTAAATGTTTCTGATGTTATATCAAAAATCGATGTTTTAATAACAAAAGGAAAGGACTTAAGACAGCTTGTATCCAATTTAAATGAAAAATTTTTAGCTAAACTAATATCTACAAATGATGATGTTCAAAAATCAAGAACTATAAATATAATAGATAGATTATCTAAACTTGATAGTCAATTAAAAAGCTCTATTAAGCCAGAGATATTGTTGAAATCTACTATAGTTGAAATTTGTAATGTAGATAATAAATCAAGTAACTCTTACGATAATGTAAATAAATCTTCAAATGTTGATTTTAGTGACATTGATATTTTAAAACAAAAAATAGAAAACTTAGAACATGAGATAATTAAGCTAAAAAGTGTAAATACAAAAATTGATAATGTAAATAAACTTGAAAATAAAAATAACGATAATATAGATAGGAAAAAGATTAGTGATAAAAATGAAGAATTAAGGAAAAATATTCCAAAAATACAAATTGAAAATATGAGTGAATTTGAAAATTCTGATGATTTTAAAAAATTCATTTTAAAAAAAGGTAATATAAAAATATATTCTTCTATTGCAAGTGCAAATATATATTTAAAAAATAATATACTTGTAATTATTACTTCTAATTCTTTTGCATATAATTTATTAAATACCACAGAAAATATTAAAGTAATAAAGGAAAATTTTAAAGAAAAATTTAATGAAGTAGTTGAAGTAAAAATAATATTAAATGAAGGGAAAAATAACCAGAAATTAAAAATTGAAGAATTATTTGAGCAAAATAATGTAAATTACACAAGTATTGATTGAAAAAATAAAATAATTATATTATAATATATAAAGTTAAAGAAAGGATGATAAAAATGGCAAAATTTGGAGGCTTTCCAGGCGGTGGATTTGGTAATATGCAAAATATGATAAAACAGGCACAAAAAATGCAATCTGAAATGCAAACAAAACAAGAAGAAGTTGCAAAAAAAGAAATTGAAACTTCTGCTGGTGGCGGTGCAGTAGTAGTAAAAGCTACTGGAGATAAAAAAATAAAAGAAATAATAATAAAAAAAGAAGTAGTAGATCCTGATGATGTAGAAATGTTACAAGATTTAGTATTAACAGCTGTAAATGAAGCTTTGAATAAAGCTGATAGTATGATGCAATCAGAACTTGGCTCTTTAAATATTCCTGGACTATTTTAAAGGATGTATATGTATTCAGATACCGTAAATAAACTTATAAATCAATTTGAAAGACTGCCAGGAATAGGTCATAAAACTGCTGTAAGGCTAGCTTTTTATATTTTAGAATCAGATCAAAATGTAGCAAATGAATTTGCAGAAACTTTAGTTAAAGCAAAACAAAATGTACGATTTTGTTCTGTATGTTATAACATTACAGAAAAAGATCCTTGTGATATTTGCTCAAATAATAAAAGGGATGAATCTACTATTTGTGTAGTTGAAAATGTTAAAGATGTTATAGCGATGGAAAAAACACATGAATATAAAGGGAAATATCATGTTTTACATGGTTCTATATCACCTATGAATAACATATCTGCAGGAGATATAAAAATAAAAGAACTATTAGAAAGATTAAAAGATGATGTTATAAAAGAAGTTATTCTTGCTACTAATCCTACTGTTGAAGGTGAAGCTACTGCTATGTATATTTCAAGACTTATAAAACCTCTTGGTATTAAAGTAACAAGGATTGCTCATGGTATTCCAGTAGGTGGAGACCTTGAGTATACAGATGAAATTACTTTAATAAAAGCTTTAGAAGGTAGGACGCAAATGTAAGATAAAAATAGGTGGTACTAAAAAACCACCTATTTTAACTTATATTCCCTAATATATAGACCCAATATAAGTTAATAAATATAGTATATAATATATTTAAACTATGAAACATAGTTATATAAATATTATTAATATAAAAATAAAAAATATACCAAAAAGAGGGAAAAATTATGAAAATTGGAGTTTTTGATTCAGGAATTGGAGGAACAACTGTTTTTAAAGAAATTTTAAAGCAAGATATTAATGCACAATTTTATTATTTTGCAGATAATAAAAACACTCCATATGGAATAAAGAATAAAGAAGAAGTAAAAAATTATATAATAAAAAACATTGAATATTTAGTAAATGTTGGTTGTGAAATTATAGTTATAGCATGTAATACTGCTACAATTCTTTGTATTGAAAATTTAAGAAAAAAACTCCCTAATATATGCTTTATTGGAATTGAACCTGCAATAAAAAAAGCTATAGAAAATGATAATAAGAAAAAAATTTTAGTTACAGCCACAACTATTACTTTAAAAGAAGAAAAAATAAATAATTTAATTAAAAATTTAGAAATTACTGATAAAGTCGAATTATTACCTCTTGATAGATTAGTTATATATGCAGAAAAGAATTCTAGTAAAATAGAAGTAAAAAAATATTTAAAAGAAAAATTAAATAAATATAAATTTAATGAATATGGTCAGATTGTGCTTGGTTGTACACACTTTCCAATTTTTAAAGAAGAATTTAAGGAAATTTTGCCTAATATTAAAATAGTAGATGGTAGTAAAGAGGTAGTAAAAAATTTGAAAAATAAAATTAATGATATGAATTTAAAAAAGACAAATACATGTACGACATTAATATTAACTAAAGAAGATTCAGAATTTATAGATAATTTTAATAGATTATTAAATATTAATATTGATACTGCACTTTATATTTAAAAAATATTAATTAGTTAAAACTAGGTTTTTTAATACTAAGAAAAAGGGGTTATTTTATGGGAAGATTAAGGCAATTTTTTAATAGAATATTTGGAAAAAAGCAAAAAAAATTACCTGAACAACAATATCAAGTAATGAACAATAATAACTTTAAAAATGATTTACAGAAAAATATTATACCAAAAGATGAAATTAGCTTTAATGAAGTTTCAGATTATTTTAATCAAAGTCCAAAAAAAATATCAAAACAAACGGTAAATGATGTATTGCACAATGAACAGCATGATAAATATGAAGATAAAATTAGAATAATTACTAATGAATATTCAAAAAAATTACAAAATTTTGATAGAAAAACAATATATAATGCTTTAGAATTTTTAAATAAAAGACGTCAAAATCATGGAAAAAACAATGATGATATTAAATTAAATACTGAAGCAAAGAAAGTATTTGAGTTAATGAAAGAATATGAACAGTCAATAAAAAAGTTTTTTGTTGATAATAATATTGATATTACGCATATAACTAGCATTGCTCCAGATAAGCTAGAAAATGGAGTATTAAGAAAGTCTATTGATAGAGCTAATAATTATGAAACTGAAAGAGTAGATGGAGTTTTTGCTTCTTCTATCCCAGTTGATGGGCATAATCCTTATATTGCTCGTAGTAGCTCATCAGGGATGATTATGTTAGGAAAATCAATATGTATTTATGAAAATGACAATATTAAAGTAACCCAAGATTTAGAAGGAAAAAATCACGCTATTTTAAAACATCCAAATTATATTTATTATATAAATCCTAATAAATTTAATCCAGTATGTAACTTAACTATGGATTTAGAAAGTAATAAACCTATTTTTGAATTTTCAGAAGAATGGATTTCAGATTCAGAAATTGATATATCAGACTCTAATCAAGTTAGAAGTATTGAACAGGTTAGAGATGTAACAAATTTATTAGAAAATTATACAATTTTATGTGATACGCAAAGTCAAGGAATTGGTATGAAAGCCAGACAGTTAAAAACTAAGGCTGATGCATTGGAATTCATTGAGATGAAAATAAAAGATGGTAGTGTTAGAAATATAAATGAAGAAGTAGGAATAAATAATAGAAATTTAACAAGTATTGAAAGATAGAATTTTAATACATTATTAAACACTAATATTGATACTGTACTTTATATTCAAAAAAAAACAAAATGACATCATATTGTAACAAAAATTTAATAATAAATTTGTTATGAAAACTTGCGTTTTTTTAGTGTATACTATAAAAGTAGTGGTAAATTTATATTTTTAAAGCTATATAAATAAGAGGGTTGATTAATTTATGGGAAGAATAAGAAATTTTTTTAATAGGATATTTGGAAGGAAACAAAAAAGTTTACCTGAACAATAAGAGACATATAAAATATCTGAAGATGATTTAAATAGTGTTCCAGAAGTAAGTGAAGAAAAAGAAAATTTAGTAGATAACAATTTTAAAGATGATTTACAGAAAAGTACTATGTCGTCTCTGCTTTCTCTGCAATAGATTACTCTCTTTTTTCTTCGTTAGACTTTTTTATAGATTACCTCCGTTTTTATATGTATCAACAACATTTTTATTTTTGTATTTTAACACCTTCCCGACGTCTAGAAGATGTATCCTATCAAGATTATAAACCTTTACTGTTTTTTTGAATTAATAACGTCGGTTTTTTTGACGGTGTTTTCTTCTCTTAATTCTTCACTTTTTAATTTATTGTTTATGTATCTAATGAATAAATATAAAGTATATTAGATTCTTTATCAAATATAGCAATAGAATAATTTGAAGATGCTCTATTGAACATGTCATTATAATTATATTTATTTATTGTCTTGCTATGTCTATCTAAAAAGAACCAATATCCATTTTCTACAAATGGTATAGACATATCTTCTATACTATTATTGGTTATACAAGTTTGTAACATTTCATCAATTGGTAATTTATTCCAATGCATATTGTTTTCTATTTTGCTTATAAATTTCTCTGCTTGCTTGTCCGAAAAATATATTTTTACAAGTGCTTCCCCATCTCCATGAAAGCCACCATGTGTATCTTTTTCTTCCATCTTTGCAAACATTGGGATAGGTATCTCAATTAGCGACGAGTAAAAATTATAATCATAAAGCGTATGTAAGTATACTATATATATAATTATCAAAAGTAATATAATAAAAAAAACTATTTCAAAAAATTTTTTCATTATTAACATCACCTCTTAAAACATTTCAATCTCTCCATTCTTTTGTATTTTTATTGTAAGTTTTGCAATAACATTATATTCTTTAATTACTCCTAATTTTTGTGAAATAAATGCTAAATTATATAATGTACTAGACAATATACTTTTCGGAATATTATTAGCATCAAAGTAATAATCTAAAGGTGTTTTAAATTTAGTAAAATCAAAAGTATCGCTTAAAGTAATGTCTGCTTTCCAATTTGAGTCTTCATTTTTTTCTGACTTCATTTCAATATTAGCCTTATGAATAGCAAAATATAAATCGCTATTTTTAAATGCCATAGACTCTTTTCCTTGTGATATATAAAAATTTTGTTGTTTATTATACTTATCTAGAATTTCTTTTATTTTATTTTTAAAGTTTTCATCTCTAATTATTAAATTTATTATTTCTTCATCTTTTATAATAAAATCTTTTGGATTTTTCTCTAAAGAATGTTGTAATAATTCTGCTGCTAATTTATAGTTAAAATATCTTCCTCCAACTTCAATTACTGTTTGCCAAAATGCATATTGCATTGCTTTAAATGAATTTTTTTCATATTGATTTTTATTTTTATACATATTGAATATATAACTAAAACCAGTTATTAATAATTTTATATTTTCATCTTCTTTATATTGATTATTTTCTACTTTAGCAAGATTAGTTTTAAATTTTGTTTCTTTTTTGTATAAATCATATGCTTCTTTTAGTTTAATTTTTTTAGCTGTTATCATTTCTTCAAATTTTTCTATCTTATCAACTTTTTCAATATCTTCGTTTATCTGTTTTTTTAATTTTTCAAAGTTTCCATACTTTAATTTATCTAAATATTGATATGTCAAATACCTATCAACTAACCATATTTTCTGATCTTTATTAATTTTAGAAATATTTGTTCTTTGCATAATGTTTTTTATATAAAAATAATTCTTTATTCTTTCCTCTTGTAGGTTTTTCAATAGCTAAAAATTTATATATATTATTTATGCATCCATTACCAAACTCATTTTTTGATTTTTTCATATCTTTTTGACATAATAAACATTCGTGCATTTTGTATCATCTCTAATCTTGTTATAATTTTACTATATTTTTCCTATTATAACAATATATAATATTTATTGACTACCTAAATCCAACTGGTAACAATTTGTCACCAGTTGGATTTACAAGAAATTATTGTTCTTCACCAGAATTTAGTTTTCTTATTTCTTTAGCATTTTTATCAGATACAACTTTTTTTCCTGTTTCTTTTTCTAATTGTTCTTTTGCAATTCTTGCAATATTTCCACCCTTTACAACAGAATCTTCTGCTTCCTTAAATCCTTTTTTGGTTTTACTTTTAGATATCTCTGTAGAAGATGTTTCTGCTAACATATTTAGAACTAATTCCATATTTGTCATATTATCTCTTAGATTTTCTTTTTTTAAACCTTTTAAATTCTTATATTCTTTTACAGAATAGCCACTCCAAGCTTGTGTTAAAATATTTGTTAATATTGCAAAATCTTTGCCTGAATTTATTCCTTTTGCTTTTAATTCATCTGTAAAATCTTTTCTAATATCTATGGTTTTTAATCTTTGATTTATCCATTCTTCTGAATAGCCTTTTTTTCTGTATATATCTAATGATCTATTTATTGCAATTTCTGGATCATATACTTCATCTATTCGTTCTTTGCCAACTTGTGCTAACCACAATTTAAAAGGCTCTGCTTTCTTTGATGGTATGGACTGTATTAAACGTAAAACTTGCTCTGTATTCATTACATCAGTATTATAATATTTTCCATCTGTTGATTTCATTTTCAGTTGGTTAGTCTTACTAACCAACTCACTTCCTTCTTCATTTAGTTTGCTTTTCAACCACTTCCAATAATTTCTTGATTTTTGATAATCATTATCTGTTAATACAGAAATAACATCAACAACTGAAAAATACCATTTTTCTTGTTGTTCATCCCATTTAACTCTAATCTTTTTATCTTCAAATAATTTTAATTCATTATCTTGTCCCATTTTAATACCTCTCTTTCTCAAGTTATTCGGAAATTCCGAACAACTCAAAATCTCTTTTATTTCTTATATTTATATTATATTTCTAAAATTTTTTCAATACTTTTTTCGAAATTCTGTTCTTTTTCTATTTATATTTTTGTTTTATTCTATCAGAAATAATATCGGTGAATACCTGTTTATAATCTTGAATATCACCATCATTTGATTTTGGGCAAATAAATATTACAAATGGTAATTTATCTTTTATTTTTTTATTTTTATTATTCTCTTTAACAAAAAAAGAAAAATGTGATTAACTTTCTATTAGAATAGTATAAATTCTAGTTATATATATATTATAAGGTGTTATAATTAAATTATGTTATCATTATGACATCATATTGTAACAAAAATTTAACAATAAATTTGTTATGAAAACTTGCGTTTTTTTTTTTTTAGTGTATGCTATAGGGGTAGTGATAAATTTATATTTTTAAAGCTATATAAATAAGAGGAGTGATTAATTTATGGGAAGAATAAGAAATTTTTTTAATAGGATATTTGGAAGAAAACAAAAAAGTTTACCAGAACAACAAGAGACATATAAAATATCTGAAGATGATTTAAATAGTGTGCCAGAAGTAAATGAAGAAAAAGAAAATTTAGTAGATAATAATTTTAAAGATGATTTACAGAAAAATACTATACAAAAAGAAGAAATGAGCTTCAATGAGACTTTGGATTATTTTATACAAAGTCAGAGACTAGAACCAATATGTAAAAGTCCAAGAGGAAGAGAAAGACTAGAAGAAATGTTAACTAAAGTTTTAGAAAAACATAAAGTAAGACAAGAAGATGGAGTATACAGTTTATGGCGTGTTGAAAATGCATTGGAAATGCATTTTGGTAAACCAACTGCTGATAGGACTAGTATAACTTTTGAAGATAGAGAATTTTATGCTTCTGATTATGATAGAAATAATAGTGAAATAGCACCAGGATGTCAAAAAACAACAATAAGTGTTAATGAGTATGGTGAATTAAGTGAAGTAACTGAAGGAAGAGGTAGCTATTTATATAATAGGAGAAACCCTGAAGATAAAAATAGACCTACACAATGTATATATAGTAGAAGAGAAAGGCATTATGAAAAGACTGGAGTTGAAGATTTAAGAATATATGAGCAAGCTGATATACCAATACAAGGAAAAGATGGTTATCAAAAGAAACCTTCATTTGACTATGCTCTTTTTGATGGTGGTGATAGAGGAAAAGGATATCCTAATTATTATAAAGAATTGGGAAGAAGGCAAGATGGAATTACAGCTGATGTGGCTATAACTGAACATGGTGAATTAAAAATTTCAAGAGCATATATAAATTCTCAATATGGGGTTGATAACTTAAATATTTCTAATGGAGAATATACTAAAAAAGAATTACCATATTATAGAGATATGACAGAGGAACAAAAAGAAAAATTTAATGAGGTTGCAAAAGATGCAATTTCTAGATCAAAATATAAAGAAGCATTAGTTTCTCAAACACCAGGTATTGAAATGGAAGATTTAGAACAAAATAAAAGTATTGAGTAGTTATATAAATAAAGGGAAGTAAGTTTATTGTTTTTAATACTTACTTCTTTTTATTTATTATAATATGAAGAAACGTATTAAAACGCAAATATTTTTTATAATTTTAAAAATGCATATTTTAACCAATAAAGAAAAATGTGATTAACTTTCTATTAAAATAGTATAAATTTTAGTTATATATATTATAATCTGTTATAATTAAATTCATTTATCATTCATATAACAAAAATATTACAAGATTACAAATAAATGTCAAAAAAATTAAAAATATTTCATTAAAATGTAGAAATATTTTTTTTAACATGATATAATATTTTCAAATGTGGATTACGAGGTGAAATATATGAATGATAAGAAAATTTTAATCGTTGATGATGAAAGACCAATAGTAGACATATTAAAGTTTAATTTAGAAAAAGAAGGATTTTCTACTACTGTAGCATATGATGGGGAGGAAGCAATAAATACAGCTTTATCTGTAAAACCTGATCTTATTCTTCTTGATTTAATGTTACCTAAAGTAGATGGTTTTAACGTATGTAAAGAAATAAGGAAACATCTTACTTGTCCTATTATAATGCTTACTGCAAAAGAAGAAGTAGTAGATAAAATTATTGGATTAGAATTAGGTGCTGATGATTATATGACTAAACCTTTTAGTATAAGAGAGGTTATTGCAAGAGTAAAGGCAAATCTAAGAAAACATGTATTACCTGAAGAAGATGATGATAAAAAATCATCAAAAAATAAAATAAAAATAAAAGATATGGTTATAGATCCAGAAAGATATATAGCAATTATAGGAGATAAAACAATAGATCTTACAATAAAAGAATTTGAACTTTTAAAAATGCTTTCTTCTGCTCCAAATCAAGTATTTACAAGAGAGCAAATTTTAAGAGGAGTATGGGGATATGATTTTTATGGTGATGCTAGAACAGTAGACGTTACTATTAGACGTTTAAGAGAAAAGATAGAAAAAAATTCTGCTGATCCTCAATATGTTCAAACTAAAAGAGGAATGGGCTACTATGTTTCAACTTAATATAGTTTTATAGGAGATAGTTATGAAAGGTTCTATAAAGGCAAATTTTAGAATAGTAAATATATTGATGGTAGTTATAGTATATATAACTACTATCGCTTTATATGGTAAAGTTATAGATACAAATAATATTTTTTCAATTAAAAATATTATTTTACTCTTGATTTTTATATTTATTTCTTTTGTTCTTAATAGTATATTAATAAAAATGATAACATTTCCACTTAAGAGAATAGAAAAAAATATGAGAATGGTATCCAATGGTAAGGTAAATGAACCAAAGCATATAGAAGAATATGGGAAACTTAAAGAAATTAGAGACTTTGTAGACGCATATATGAGTATGTTTGAAGTAATACAAAAAAATAGTTTTGATCTTACAGGTCAACAAAGCAAAACAGAAATTATTCTTGAACATATGGCAGACGGAGTTGTGGCGTTTAATGTTTCACATCAAGTCATACATATTAATAAATCAGCTTTAAGACTCCTTGCTTTAGATTCTACATATGATACTTTTGAAAAAATTACAAAGAGATTGAAAATAAGTCTTGATTTTGATAAAATAATGTATCTTCCAAATTACAAAACAATAGAAGCAAAAATAACTGTTGGTGGAAATTCTTTAAATATCGTATTTGTTCCATTTTTTAGTGATAAATTAACTCCAAT
Source organism: uncultured Clostridia bacterium (assembly GCA_947630145.1). GTDB lineage: Bacteria > Bacillota > Clostridia > TANB77 > CAG-465 > CAG-465. The sequence continues at coordinate 42,059 of CANRGL010000004.1, forward strand.
GGGAGTTATAATGATGGTAAGAAATATAACTGAGAATGTTAAACTTGATAATTTAAGAAAAGAATTTGTATCTAATGTGTCACATGAGCTAAAAACTCCTCTTACTTCAATCAAGGGATATTCTGAGACTATGATGAACGGTGATCTAACATATGCTGAAGTACAAAAATTTTCTAAAGTTATAAATCAAGAAGCAAATAGAATGGATAGATTAGTAGCTGATCTTTTGCAACTATCTAGGTTTGATTACAAAAAAGTAAGTTGGAAAAAAATGATGTTTTCATTAGATGATCTTGCACAAAGTGTTTGTGATAAAATGAAAATACAAGCTGATCAAAAAGGTCATAAACTTGAATGTATTGTTAGTAGTAAACCACCTCAAGTATATGCAGACAGAGATGCAATTGAACGTGTAATAATAAATATTGTAAGTAATAGTATAAAATATACACCTGATGGAGGAGTAATTACTGTATATGTTGGATACGTAAATTCTAACGCATATTTTAAAGTAGTAGATAATGGTATAGGTATTCCTGCAAAGGATTTAGATAGGATATTTGAAAGATTTTATAGAGTTGATAAGGCAAGAAGTAGAAAAGCTGGTGGTACAGGGCTTGGACTTTCAATTGTAAAAGAAATGATAGAAGGAAATAATGGTACAATAGAAATTAAAAGTCAAGTAAATAAGGGAACAGAAGTAATAGTAACTTTGCCTACAAAAATTGATACTAAAAAATAAGGAGTTAAAATGAAATATTTTGATACACATGCACATTATAACGATAAAGCTTTTGCTCAAAATAGAGAAGAAATTTTGGATAAATGTATAAAAGAAAATGTAAAATATATAGTAAATGTTGGAGCAAGTATAGGAGAGTCAAAAGAAAGTATTGATATTGCTAATACTCATGATTTTATATATTCATCAATCGGAATACATCCATATTATGCCAAAGAGGAAAAAGTAAATGATTTGTATAATCTGTATAATAAGGAAAATAATAGTAAAGTCTTAGCAATAGGTGAAATAGGTTTAGACTATCATACTACTAAGGAAGATAAGGATGATCAAATTAGGCGTTTTATTGAACAAATTGAACTTGCAAATAGTTTAAAACTTCCAATTCTTGTTCATACAAGAGATGCTTCACTTGATACATATAAAGTATTAAAAGATGAAAAAATAGCAGAATATGGAGTATTATTACACTGTTTTAATCCAACTGATGATTTAGTAAGACTTGTTTTAGAAAGAGGATATACTGTTGCTTTTGGCGGAAATATAACATACAAAAGATCTCCTAGTTTTAAAGGTTATTTAGACAAAATTCCTTTATCACAAATTGTTGTAGAAACGGATGCCCCATATCTTGCACCTGTTCCTTTTAGAGGAACAATAAATAATTCTACTAATTTAAAATATATTTGTGAAAAATTAGCAGAGTATAAAAATACTAGTATAGATGAAATTGTGGAAAATGTGTATAATAATGCAGTTAATTTTTATAAAATAAATGACTAATGCTCTTGCATTAGTCATTAAAATTATCATTTATCATATTAACTACTTTTTTTAAAACATTAAGTTGCTTATCTGTATAATAAATATCACCTAAATCTTCTAAAGTATTATTTAAAGAATCACAAAACATACTATCTAGACTTAATTTTAAAGTATTAGAAAGAAGTATAAGTTTTGGTAAACTTGGAAGCTTTATTCCTCTTTCAATATCTCCTAAGAAATTTTGTGATACATTTATTTTTTCTGCAAGTTCAAATTGTGTAAGTCCTAATTTTTTCCTTGCAGTACATATCTTTCTACCAAATGATTTTTGATCTATGATTCCTGTTTCATTCTTTTTCATTTAATCACCTTAAAAATACATATATATGATATAACAAAAATATATAAATATAAACAATCAATAAATGTTTAAACAAACACATACAGTGTTAGTTTGAGCAAATTTTAAATATAATATTCATTAATATTTAATTGATTATGAATATATATTATGATATAATATATCCTATAAAAGGTGATTCTTATGAAAAAGTTTGTACAAAATTTTTTATTATTTATAAAAGTTATTATCTTATTAGGAATAATATCTTTGTTTATAGCATTATGCATTTTTACTGTAGGCAATAAAGATAAAGATGAGGTAAAAGACCAAAAAAGTGATAAAAAAATAGAGGAAAGTAAAGATGAAAAAAGAGAATATAGCTATACTATAGAAAATGACAAATTATTTATTACTTTAAATAATAAAATATTAAATGAAGTACCTATAAAGTTAAATAATATTCTAGGTTTAGATAAGTCTACAAATGAAATAGATAAAAAACTATATCAAATAGACGATAATAAAATAATATTTATAGCTAAAGAAAATTCAGATGTTTCTCTTATTATATCTGATGATTTTGGTTATACTTGGCATAGTGAAAAACTTAACTTAGAGGATAGTGATATAGCAGTACCTATGTATTTACATTTCTTTTCAAAGGATAGTGCAATACTAGTTCTTAGCTGTGATGTAGCAATGAGGAAAACTATGGCTAAAATAGCTTTAACAAATAATGGTGCAAAATCTTGGCAAACAAGCAATTTGGGTAATGATGGATATATTACCATTAGTATAGATAGTGATATTGAATTTTTTAGTATTGATTTAGGATTTATTTCTAATCCTTTAAATGGTGGGGATTCTGCTGAATTATATATGATAGAAAATCAAGCTACTAGTTTTACTAAAGTAAATCTTGAGGAGCAATTTGTAAAATCAGGAAATGAAAATGTTTATTTAAATTGGAAAGATATATATGATTACATACAATTACCTAAATTGGAGGATGGAAAACTAAAATTAACTGTTACTCAAGGAAATGATGGAGATTATATGGGAGGAAAAATATCTGCTAAATATGAATCAACTGATATGGGAAAAACTTGGCAATTTGTAGAAGAGTATATTCCAAATAATTAATATTATTAAGTATATAAGAAAGGATAATGTTTATGTGGAAAAGAAAAGAACTAAAATCTAAAGCAAAAAAATCTTTAAAAAAGAATTATTTTGCTGCTGTTTTAATATGTTTTATACTTGCTTTTATTGGAGTAGAGTATTCAGATTCTGTAACTTTAATACACAAAACGTCTGATAATAAAGATAATATTACTATAATAAAAGAAATAACTGATACTTCAGATTATAGCCAATCAGAGCAAATAAATTATGATGAAAATATAGCTGATGACATATTTCAAGTAATGACTGAAAATGCTAGTTGGATATTTAAACTTTTTGCAGGTGATTATTATATATTAGCATCTATAGTTATGCTGTTATTTACTTTTTTTGTATGTTATCCACTATCGGTTGGAGCAAAAAGGTTTTTTATAAAAAATCAGGATACTAAGCCTTCATTTGTAGAATTATTTTCTGTATTTAAAACAAAAAAATATTTTAATATTGTTTATGTTATGTTCTGTAGATACATTTTAAATTTATTATGGACTTTGTTATTTATAGTGCCTGGAATTATAAAATATTATCAGTATAGAATGATTCCATATATATTAGCAGAAAACCCTAATATTACAAGAAAAAGGGCTTTTGAAATTAGTAAAGAAATGATGAAAAAAAACAAGTGGAAGACTTTTGTGCTTGGAATATCTTTTATACTTTGGAATATGTTGACAGCACTCACTTTTGGAATTGTAGGAATTTTCTTTGTTAATCCATATAATGCAGCTACTTTTGCACAACTTTATACAACTTTAAAAGAAAATACGATAAAAAGTGGATTTATAAAATCAAAAGAATTATCTAAGTCTCCTTATAGAAAGGAGGAAGAAGAAAATGCTTAAAGAAAAAATAATTAAACATAAAAATAAAATAATTGAACATAAAAATAGAATAATGAAAAATAAAGACAACTATGGTAAGTGGTATAAAATAACAGATTATATTTTGTTTTTCTTTGTGTTTGCATTTATTGGCTGGGTATGGGAAGTGTGTTTAATCCTTGTACAGACTGGAAAATTGGTAAATAGAGGTGTACTTTTAGGTCCATGGTTACCAATATATGGAACAGGCGGAGTACTTATATTATTAATTTTAAGAAAAATATTTAATAAACCAGTACTTACTTTCGTATTAACTACTGTATTATGTACAGTAGTTGAATACTTCACTAGTTGGTATTTAGAGATAACAAAAGGAGTTCGTTGGTGGGATTATAGTGGTTACTTTCTTAATATAAATGGTAGAGTATGTTTAGAAGGCGCTCTTGTATTTGGACTTGGTGGTTGTGCAGTAATATATTTAATTGCACCAAAGTTAAGTAAATTATTTTCCAAAATACCAAATAAAGTAATAGTACCTTTATGTATAGTACTTGTTTGTGGATTTATCGTTGATTTAATTCATTCAAAAAATCATCCTAATATGGGAGAAGGTATAACTGCAAGTAGGACAAGCATTGAAATTTGTTATAATGAGTTAAAAAGATAATAATTTTATATAATTTTTATTGATAAAAGAGATTTGTATAATTAATTTTAATACAAATCTTTTTTTGTATTAAAATTATGTATAAATATAAAAGTAAAATTAATAAATATTAACAAATAGTAACAAATTATTAATTATTTAAATAAAATGTATTATACAGTATATAAAGAAAGAAGGTAAAAAATATGAATGATGAAAATAAAAATATTGAAGAAATTGATAATGAATTTAAAGGAGAAACATATAGAATAGAAGAAAGTGATGAAAAATGAATTTAAAAGAGTTTGAAAATTGGGGACTAGCTCAAGGAAGTGTAGCAAATCCTGCTCCTAATTATAAATATAAAGGTCAATGTGTATCTTTAATACAACAATATTTATATCAGGTATTTGGTATGCCTTTCAAGGCACATGGAAACGCAAAAGATTGGGCAAATAATGTTCCAGATGGATTTACAAAACTTTCTGCAGGTGTTTCTTTACAAAAAGGTGATATATTAGTTTATGGTGCAAATTACGGTGGAGGATATGGGCATATTGGACTAATAGATTCAAATGGAAAATTTTATGATCAAAATGGCGTTAAGAGTTTAGCTATTGGATATAGAGACAATCCTTTTTCTGGGTATATATGCGTTCTAAGACCAAATAATCAGTCAAGACTTGGAATAGAAAATAGTAGTAGCACATCTGAAAGCTTTACAGTAAGAGTAGACAAAAAAGAAGCAGCAGTAAGAAGTGAAGCTAATTCTAAATCTGCACAAGCAGGAAGTATGATATTATATAGAGGTGATACTTTTAAGGCAATAGGTACAGTAGTAGGAGAAAATGTAAGTGGAAATAATATTTGGTATAAATCTTGGAAAGGTAATTATGTATGGTCAGGAGGATTAACAAGAATATAGTTAATAAATAAAATTGACTATAAAAATTATTATTAAAAATGGGTGAGAAATTCACTCATTTTTTCTTTATATAAATTATAAATAGTAAAATAACAAAAATAATATTATATGTTATTTGCTAATTATGAACTTTTATGATAATATTAATAAAGAATTAAAGGAGGAGGTTTTTGTGAGAAAAAATATAAAAACTACAGAAGCAATATTTCCAATGCCAGTATTAATGGTAGCAACATATAATGATGATGATAGTGTTGATGTAATGAATGCAGCATGGGGAACAATGTTATCTAGAAATCAAGTTATATTAAATTTAACAGAGACTCATAAAACTGTAAAAAATATTAAAAAAAGAAAAGCATTTACAGTAAGTATTGCAGATAGTAAACATGTTGTACAAGCAGATTATTTTGGAGTAGTATCAGCAAATAATATATCAAATAAGTTTGAAAATAGTGGATTATCAGTAATAAAATCAGAAAATGTTGATGCACCAATTATAAATGAATTTCCTATTTGTTTAGAATGTGAATTTATAGAATATCAAAATGGTGAGTACGGAGCAGGAGTTATTGGAAAAGTAATTAATGTTACTGCTGATGAAAGTGTAATGAATAATGATAAAATTGATATTTCAAGAGTAAATGCAATAGCGTTTGATCCATACACTCATGGATATTATGAGGTTACAAAAAGAGTTGGAGAAGCATTTAAAGATGGATTTAAGTTGAAAAAATAATGTTATATATTTTAATAATATAGTTTATATAAATGCGGGGGTGTGTGTATGAAGATATCAACAAAAGGAAGATATGCTTTAAGAGTTATGGTAGACTTAGCATTAAATAGTAATGGGGAATATATAACATTAAAAGAGATAGCAACAAGGCAAGGAATATCAAATAAATATTTAGAACAAATTATATCATTGTTAAATAAAGCAGGATATTTGGAAACGGCAAGAGGAACTTCTGGAGGATATAAATTAGCTAAAAAACCAAATGAGTGTATAATAGGAGATATATTGAAAGCAACTGAAGGAGATTTAACTTTAATAGATTGTTTAACACAAGAAGGAAAGTGTATAAGGCAAAAATACTGTAAAACCTATTCTTTTTGGAAAGGCTTAGATGATGTAATTAATGAATATGTAAATAGTAAAACGCTTGATGATTTAATAAAATAAATCATTAAGCTTTCTAATTTATCTTAATTCCTATTGACTTACTAGGAAATAAGTGATATAATTCCTACTGTAACGGTAGGAGATGAGAATTTAAAATGAATACTATATATTTTGATAATAATGCTACAACTAAAACAGATGAGGAAGTTGTAAAAGCTATGATACCATATTTATCAGAAAATTATGGCAATCCATCATCTATATATAAATTAGGAAGAGAAAGTAGAAAAATTATTGAAGATTCAAGAGAAAAAGTTGCCCAAATTTTAAATTGTGAACCAAATGAAATTTATTTTACCTCAGGAGGCAGTGAAAGTGATAATACAGCAATTAAAGGAATTGCATATAGCTATTTAAAGAAGGGTAACCATATAATTACTTCTAAAATTGAACATCCAGCTGTATTAGAAACATGTAAGCAATTAGAAAAAGAAGGATTTGAAGTAACATATATTGGAGTAAAAGAAAATGGAATAATTGATTTAGATGAATTAAAAGAAGCTATAAAGCCACAAACAATTTTAATTACTATTATGTATGCAAATAATGAGATTGGAACTTTGCAACCAATTAAAGAAATAGGAAAAATAGCAAAAGATCATAATATTATTTTTCATACTGATGCTGTACAAGCCGTTGGAAATATACAAATTGATGTAAAAAATTTAAATATTGATAGTCTTTCTTTATCAGCTCATAAATTTTATGGACCAAAGGGTATTGGAGCATTATATGTAAAAAAAGGAATACTATTTAATAAATTTATAAATGGAGGCCATCAAGAAAGGAATAAAAGAGCTGGAACAGAAAACGTTGCAGGAATAGTTGGACTTGCTAAAGCGTTAGAATTATCATATAGCAATTTAGAAGAACATAATAATAAAATTGAAAAATTAAGAGATTATTACATAGATCAAATAAAAGAAAGGATTCCATATATTAAAATAAATGGAGATATGGAAAAAAGATTACCTGGTAATAGTAATATTTCATTTAGGTTTATCGAAGGTGAAAGTTTACTATTGAATTTGGATTTAAAAGGAATATGTGCATCAAGTGGTAGTGCTTGTACTTCTGGCTCACTTGATCCATCACATGTATTACTTGCAATAGGATTGCCACATGAAATAGCGCATGGTTCCTTAAGAGTTTCAATAGGTAAATATAACACAAAAGAAGAAGTTGACTATTTAATAGAAAGTTTAGTAGAAATAGTAAGCAAATTAAGAGAAATGTCACCATTATATGAGAAATTTATTGAGGAGGAAAATAAATAATGGAATATTCAAAAAAAGTAGTAGATCATTATACAAATCCAAGAAATGTTGGGAAAATAGAAAAAGCATCAGGAATTGGAAAAGTTGGAAATCCAGTTTGTGGAGATATTATGAAAATGTTTATTAAAGTTGAGAATAATATTATAGTAGATGTAAAATTTAAAACTTTTGGATGTGGAGCAGCAATAGCAACAAGTAGTATTTCAACAGAGATGATAAAAGGGAAAACATTAGAAGAAGCTTTAAAATTAAAAAATACAGATGTGGTAGATTCATTAGGAGGTCTTCCACCGGTAAAACTACATTGTTCTGTTTTAGCAGAAGAAGCAATACATGAAGCTATTGCAGATTATTATAGAAAAGAGGGCAAACTAACAGAACAGGAAATAAAAGAAAAATGTGGTTTAAAAGAACATCATTGTGAAAGTTGTGGAATATAAAATAAAATGAAAAAATATAATATTTAAAAGTTACAAGCTTATAACTAAAAATAAGATGGCTTAATATGGCCATCTTATTTTTCTATACTAATTTGTTTTTGTAATTCATTTAAAAATTTTTCAGTAGCTTTAGAAAAAACTTGATATTTTTTCCATATTATTACTAAATTTGCTTTTATATTAGGTACAATAGGTTTAAAGCATAAATTACTATCTGCTGTTATATGAATTAATTTATCAAAAGCTAATGCATAACCAAAGCCTTCTTCTACATATAAAGATGCGTTATAAAGTAAATTGTAAGTTGCGACAATATTTAATTTTTCAAAGTTTTCTTTAAACCATATATAAAAATCATTATTATTAAGAGATTGTCTTGAACATATGAGTGGTATATTAAAAAGTTCTTTTGATTCTATGTATTCTTTTTTAGCTAAAGGACTATCCTTTCTCATTAAAAGCCCCCAATTATCATAAGTGGGTAATTTAATATATCCATATTTTTTTATGTCAGATGGCTCAATTAAAACACCAAAATCAATAAGTCCCTTATCTAATTTTTCTAAAACATCATCACTATTTCCACTAAAAAGATGATAATGGATATTTGGATATTTTTCTTGTAATTTATGACTAACTTTTGCAATAGTTCTTATACCGTCAGTTTCGCCTGCACCTATATAAATATCTCCACTTATTGTTTCTTCATCTAAACTTTTTAATTCTAATTCTGTTTTATCTACTAAATTTACAATTTCACTAGCTCTTTTACGAAAAAATATTCCATATTCTGTAAGTGAAATTTTTCTTTTTCCTCTGATAAATAATTTTTTGCCAATTTCATCTTCTAATTGCATAAGTTGTTTAGAAAGAGTTGGCTGTGTTATATGTAGAGATTTAGCAGCAGAAGTTATATTTTCTTCTCTTGCAACTGCTAAAAAATATTTTAAAAGTCTAATTTCCATTTCAATCACCTATAAATTATATTATAATATTATTTAATATTCCTGTCAACTATGATAAACCATTCAAAATAAGTATTGGCTATTTATAAATAAATAGTATATAATGTAAATAATAAAATAAAAATAAAATGAGGGAGAAAAATTGGTTATATAAACTAGGATTTTAAATAGGAAGTTATAAAATTAAGAAAGGAATGGGATTAATTATGGAAGAAAAATTAAATTTGGTTCAAAACTGGGATAAAACATTTCCAAAAAGCCAAAAAGTAAATCATAGAAAGGTAACATTTCATAATAGATATGGAATAACACTTGTTGCCGATTTATACGAGCCAAAGGAATATAAACAAAAATTATCAGCAATTGCAGTTTGTGGACCTTTTGGAGCAGTAAAAGAACAAGCAAGTGGATTATATGCTCAAACTATGGCTGAAAGAGGATTTTTAACAATAGCTTTTGATCCATCATATACAGGAGAATCTACAGGGACACCAAGATATATGGCAAGTCCTGATATTAATACAGAAGACTTTCAAGCAGCAGTAGACTTTTTATCAGTTCAAGATAATGTGGATAGTGAAAAAATAGGAATCATAGGAATATGTGGATGGGGCGGAATGGCTTTAAATGTAGCAGCACTTGATACAAGAATTAAAGCAACGGTAACATCTACAATGTATGATATGGCAAGAGTAAATGCAAATGGCTATTTTGATGATGGAGATAATGAAGAAACAAGATATAACATGAAAGTTCTTTTGAATGCTCAAAGGATAGTTGATTACAAAAATGGCAATTATGAATTAGGTGGAGGATGCTTAGAATTACCAGTTCCAGATGATGTACCATTTTATGTTAAAGATTATAGCCAATATTATAAAGGAAGAGCATATCATCCAAGAAGTTTAAATTCAAATGGTGGATGGAATAAAATTGGTTGTATGTCATTTATCAATCAACCAATTTTAAGATATAGTAATGAAATTCGTTCAAGTGTTTTAATGATACATGGAGAAAAGGCACATTCATGTTATTTTAGTAAAGATGCATATAAATATATGACTACAAATAGTAAGTATACTGATAATAAAGAATTAATGATTATTCCAAATGCTGTTCATACAGATTTATATGATAATATGAATATAATACCTTTTGATAAGATTGAAGAATTTTTTAAAAACAATTTATGAATAATTTAAAGTTAACATTTTAATAGATTAATTTAAAAATTAATATCAAGAAGTTTATAAAAAATTGTTACTTAAAGGATGAAGAAATTTAAAAAGAAAAAATGGATAAAAAATATTTATAAAATAAAATATTATCCTTTATACCCAAATTTCTCCATTCTTTCTTTTTCTCTTATAGACAATTCTTTTAGCCATTTAGCTAAGTTATTACTATCATTATTTCTTAAAAATTCAAAATACTTTACCCTATCCTCTTTTGCTATAACAACAGGTGGTAAATCATTTTTTAGCAATTCATAATTTATAAGTAATCTACCTGTTCTACCATTTCCATCTTCAAAAGGATGTATCTTTTCAAATTCAATATGATGTCTAGCAATTTTAGCAAAAATATCCTGCTCATCATAATTATAGTTGTATATATAATACATCATTAAATTTGGTACTTTTTCAGGCTCTGGTGGGATATGCTCACTTCCTTGAATAAATACTTGCACAGTTCTATAACCTTCAGTATCTTTTATATCTGTATTTATCGTTTTATTTAATTTCATTATAAATCTTTCATTAAATTCATCATCATTTTGTAAACTATTGAAAACTAATTCTAAAGCTTTTTTATGGTTAATAGCCTCATATATTTCTCTTGGTTCTTTTCCTTCAATTTTAAAGCTGTTATCATTATAAAGAATAGCATAGGTTTCAGCATATGTTAAAGTACTTCCCTCAATAGCATTTGAATGATATGTACTTCTTGTAATTAAATCTTCTAAATAATCATTATTATTTAAAACAAATTCTAAAATAGTCATAATTTAACCTCTTTCTATAATCTATCCATTATTTATATATATTCTCCAGTAGTTAATATAGTTTTAGTCGATAATAATGATATAGAATAATTTTCTCTTTTTTAATATAATTTATGGTTGATTTTGGTGATTTTTCTTCTTCAAAAGATATATATTTATTTAATTCTACTGATTCGTATATTATTTTATCAACTCGACAGCAAAATTCATTTATAGCTCAATTTACAACTTCATCTGTATAAATTATTTCTGTAGTTGGATTTGTTCATACTTATTTTCAATATTTGTTAAATTAAATGTTGCTTTATTTTTTTCAATGTTTCAATATTAGGTTTTCTTAAATATTTTATTCTTTCTCATATTCTCATTAATTTTTAACTTTTTTTATCGTATGTATAAATTCTATCATACCCATTTTGGAAAGTCAATTAAATACTAATTTAAGTTTCAAGATTTTTTTAACTATATAACATAAAGGGTTATGTAAATGTTAAAATTAAACTGATAGAAAAATTCAAAATAAAATTGATAGAATTCTATCAGTTTTTTTGATGCAAAATTTAGTATAATTAATATATCTTTTCTTGAAAATATAAGAAATAATATGGTTTGTTCCAATATCTACTAAATATACTAATTCAAATAAGGATGTTGAAATTACAGAAATTGTTAAAGAAGAAGTTATTACTAAATCCTTAAGAGTAGTAAATCTTGCAGAGGAAGGTGTAAACATTCCATTTTATAATGTTATAGAGATAGAAAAGATATTATTAAATAAATAATTATTAAAAATCAAATGTACTTGCCACCCTGTTGGCGTAGATAAATGCACAGGTGAATAGATGTTACTTGCAAACCTACTTGCGACAAATAAATGCGTATCTATTGCAAAAATAAGATCAATATGTTACAATGTAAGCCAACGAAATAGGTAAAACAGAAAGTGAAAGGAGATTTTATTATATGAGTAGATGTAGTTTATGTGGTAGAAATATATCAAATGAAACAGCTCATTTTGGGTTAAATTGTCTAAAAAATATGAGTGCTTTAGTTAATATAGAAAAACCTAAAAATTTAAAAGGAGAGAACTTATTAAATTCTAAAATAGCCAAAATTACAAAGAAAAAGTTACTAAACAAAGATGAGAAAACTTTATTAACAAATAGATATTTAACTTTACAATTATTGGACAAGGTGCCTTTAAATTATTACGATAAAATGAGAAGTAAAATATCTAAAGATATAGAAAAAATAGGAAAT
>CANRGL010000005.1 GCA_947630145.1 uncultured Clostridia bacterium
TTTGCATCAAAAAAACTGATAGAATTCTATCAATTTTATTTTGAATTTTTCTATCAGTTTTATTTTAACATTTACATTAATTTTAATAAAGAATTTAATAGTAAGTTATTGCCGCATGCCAAACTTACTAAAAAAATTCCATTAATTAAAAACATATTATCTCAAGATTTCTTTTATGTATTGAAAAAAAAGAGTTTTTTTAATAAAATATAATTATCATAAAAATATAATAAATAAATTATTAAAAGGAAGAAAACAATGAATAAAAATATAATAGATTTTAATAAAAGAGAAAGTGTTAGAAAAAATTATGATTTAATTGCGGAACAATATGGCAAGGATTTTGGCACCTACATAGAAGATTTAGATGTTTATGAAGAATTCGAAAAACATTTGTTAGAACATGCTAAAATTTTGGATTTAGGTGCTGGAACTGGTAGAACTTATTCTTATTTTAGTAAAAAGGGATATCAATATATAGGATTAGATTTTTCAGAAGAAATGAAAAATAATGCATATAAAATTCATGGAGAATTTCCATATATTGTAGATGATATGATTAACTTAAAAAAATATTTTGCTAATGATTCATTAGATGCAGTCTTTGCTGCCTACTCCTTATTTCATTTGCCTAATGATGATTTAAAAAATCTTTTTTGTGATGTATATAATGTTTTAAAACCAAATGGTATATTTCTTTTTACTTATCAAATAGGTAGTGGAGAAGAAATGGTAGATGAACCTTACTTAAAAGAAATTGGAAAAAATGTTTTGTATATGCATTATCAATCAAATAAAGATATTAAAAATCTATTAAGTTTATTTTCTTTTGAAGAGTTATTTCGAAAAGAAAAAATTGAAACTTCTGATATGGCAATTAATGCAAATTCTATTGTTACTGTATTCATGTTAGTTAAAAAAATAAAATAAATATTTTTTTAACTAAATAAAAGGCATTGTTTATAGCTGTTTCAAATTATGCTATTAATAGTAAAATAGGTGAAGAAAATAAAAAATTAAATAAGCTTATTTTGGCTTGACAAATATTTAATCCCTAAGAATTTTGACAAATTTATCAAAATATCCTGTGGGGATTTTTTATAAAAATAAAAAATCATCTCAATTTAGAGATGAAATATATTTGAATGTTCGAAAAGTTCGAACAGATTCGTCAATGGAGCTATTAGGGAGAATCGAACTCCCGACCTACAGGTTACGAAGCTGTTGCTCTACCAACTGAGCTATAATAGCATGTTTATATTTAATATTATAGAATAACGTGTATAAAAAATCAATAATTAGTATGTAATTATAATTAAATGTGTTACTACTCAGGGTTAAAAAAATATAAAATTTTAGTGACAATATTATGTTTTTGTGGATAACTTAAATAAAAAAATGAATTAATCAAACTTGATATATAAGCAATTAAGTGTAGCATTAGAGCAAAAGTGGATAACTTTATCCGCTTTTGCTCTAATTTTATCAATCACCAATTTTTTTGCAATATTTTTGTTACAGACATTTTTTGTGTTTTATGATAAAATTATATTATACAAGGTAGGTGATAAACTGTGACTGAAAAAGGATATATGTCAGATGTATATAAACAATTAGAAGAAGTTATGAATAAATGTGACAGTTTGTCACAGCAAATAAAAACTATAAGAAAAAATGTTACATTAGAATTAAATGCACGTTTTGATATTGAAAGAACTAATTACGAGAATAGAATAAAAGACTTAGAAAATGAGGTTGATTGCTTAAAAATAGAAAACTTAAATTTAAAAGAAGATAATACATTACTTAAAAATGATGTTGATAGACTTAAATCACAAATTAACAAAAATAGTGATAATTCTTCTAAACCACCTTGTTCCGATACAAAGAAGAAGGTTCATAATAATAGAGAAAAATCTAAAAAGACTTCTGGTGGTCAACATGGTCATAAAGGGCACTATCTTTCTAAAGAAGCTATTGAAGAAAAAATAAAAAATAAAGAAGTACAACATGAGATTGTTAATCATGGAAAAGTTTCAGATAAATTAAAATATGTATCTAAATACGAAGTAACTGCTAAACTAGTTGTTATTGTAAAGGAACATAGATTTTATCCTAATGAAAAAGGAAAATATGATATAGACAAAAAATATAAAAATGATGTATTTTATGGAAATGAATTAAAAGCAATATGCTCTTTTCTTTCAGTAGAAACTTCTATGCCCATAAATAAAGTAGTATCTACTATTGCAACTCTTTCAGGTAATGTGCTTAAACTATCTGAAGGAACAATAATTAATTTTCTTAATGAATTAAGTAATAAATCAAAAGTAATTTTAGAAGATATGAAAAATATATTACTTAATTCAAAAGAAATGTACACAGATGAAACAGGCACCAAATGTAATGGAAAAAGAAGGTCTGTTAGAAATTATTCAACAAAAAATATAGTTGTATATAAAGCAAACCGACAAAAGAATAAGAAAAGTATTGAAGAAAATTGTATATTAAATAAATATACAGGAGATATAATACATGACCATGAAACAGTTATATACAATTATGGAAATAGACATGTAGAATGTAATGTGCACATTTGTAGATATCTTAAAGGCAATACAGAAAATACACAGAATTTATGGTCAATTCAAATGAGAGAATTTTTAATTAGATTAAATCATTCACGAAAAATGGCTATATTATATGGACAAAATTTCTTTGAAAAAGATGATGTAATAAAATATGAATTAGAATATGATAAAATACTAGAGATGGGATTTACCGAAAATAAAAAAACATCATCGAAATTTTATAGACAGGAAGAAAAAAAATTATTAAATAGACTGAAAAAGTATAAGGAAAATCATCTTTTATTTATACATGATTTTTCATTGCCATTTGATAATAATTTATCTGAAAGAGATATTAGGGTATATAAAACAAAGACAAAAGTATCAGGTGGTTTTAGGAGTGATAATGGATTAAATGTTTTTACAAATATATTAAGTATAGTAAAAACTGCTAGAAAAAGATCACTTGATGTTTTCAAAGTATTAGTTTCTATATATAAAGGAACCACAGTTGTTTTCAGCTGAGGTCCCTTTTCTTACCCTGAGTAGTAACTTAAATGTTTCAAAAAAATAACAAAATTATAAAAAAACATTGACATATCCACATAAAAAAGTTATAATGTATATGTTAACTTTTGCCTATTTTATATATTTATATATAAAGTAGTAAAGATTTTGTAATAGGAGGAATGAATAGTGGCTAAAGATGATGTTATTGAAGTTGATGGAATTGTTACAGATGCTTTACCAAATGCTAATTTCAAAGTTAAACTTGAAAATGGACATGAGGTATTAGCACATATTTCAGGAAAACTTAGAATGCATTACATTAAGATTTTGCCTGGTGATAAAGTAAAACTTGAACTTTCAACATATGATTTGACTAAAGGCAGAATAACTTGGAGAGGAAAATAATCCTATTATTTTTAAATTGCAATAAGCATTAAACTAGAGCGGCTGTAAAAGACTAAGCCTATAAAGTCTTTTATTTTAGTTTCATGTTTATTATATAACTTACTTTTGTTAAATTTTATTAACAAATATTTTAAGGAGGAATTAAAATGAAAGTAAGACCATCAGTAAAAAAAATTTGCGAGAAGTGCAAAGTGATTAGAAGAAATGGCGTAGTAAGAGTTATTTGTGAAAATCCAAAGCACAAGCAAAGACAAGGTTAAAATGTGGGGGTGTAAAATTAAATGGCACGTATAGCTGGAGTAGATTTACCAAAACAAAAAGTAGCAGAAATAGGACTAACATCTATATATGGAATTGGTCGTTCTGCATCTAGAAAAATACTTGCAGAAGCAGGTATTGCAACTACAAAAAGAGTAAAAGATTTTACAGAAGAAGAAGAAGCAAAAATAAGAGAAATAATCGATAGAGATTATACTGTAGAAGGAGATCTTCGTAAAGAAGTATCTTTAAACATTAAAAGATTAATGGAAATTAATTGTTATAGGGGACAAAGACATAAAAGAAGACTTCCAGTAAGAGGTCAAAGAACAAAAACTAATGCTAGAACAAGAAAAGGTCCTAGAAAAACAATAGCAGGAAAGAAAGGAGTATAGTAAAAGATGGCAGATAAAAGAAAATCAGTTTCAAAGAAAAAAGTTAAAAAGAATATTTCAACTGGAGCAGCTCATATACAATCTTCATTTAACAATACAATTGTTACAATGACTGATACTCAAGGTAATGTTATATCTTGGGCAAGTGCTGGTGGACTTGGATTTAAAGGTTCAAGAAAAAATACTCCTTTTGCTGCAGGTCAAGCAGCTGAAACAGCAGCAAATGCAGCTAAAGAACATGGATTAAAAAGTGTAGAAGTGTTTGTAAAAGGACCTGGTTCTGGAAGAGAAGCAGCAATAAGAGCACTTCAAACAGCTGGATTGGAAATAAACATGATAAAAGATGTTACTCCAATAGCGCATAATGGTTGTAGACCACCAAAAAGAAGAAGAGTATAATGGGGGTGTAAATAGAAAATGGCAAGATATACAGACGCAGTATGTAAAAAGTGCAGAAGAGAAGGTACTAAACTTTTCTTAAAAGGTACAAGATGTAATTCAAATAAATGTGCAATTGATAGAAGATCTTATGCTCCAGGACAACATGGTAAAAATAGAGTTAAATTATCTGAATATGGTCTTCAATTAAGAGCAAAACAAAGAGCAAAAGAATATTATGGAGTTTCTGAATCTCAATTTAGAAAATATTATGAAGAAGCTTTTAGACGTGAAGGTGTAACTTCTGATATTTTATTTGAACAATTGGAATTAAGACTTGATAATATAGCATATAGAATGGGAATAGGTACTTCTAGAGCCGAAGCAAGACAGCTAGTAGGATATAAAATGCTAGAAGTTAATGGAAAGAAAGTAAATATTCCTTCATATATTTGTAAAGTTGGAGACGTTATATCTCTAAGAGATGCAAAAAAAGATAACAAAACAGTAGTTTCTGTTATGGAAACAAATAAATTAAAAGCAGTACCTGCTTGGTTAGAGTTAAATAAAGAAAGAACAGAGGCAAAAGTTTTAAGAAAACCAACTAGAGAAGACGTAGATCTTGAAGTTCAAGAAAGTCTAATAGTTGAGTTATACTCTAAGAACTAATTAAGTTAAATCATTTAATAATTAGGTATATAATACGTGTAATCAGAGCGTATTAAAGGAGGAATTAAAATGGTTGAAATGCAAAGACCTGAAATAAAATGTGTTGAAGTAAATGCAGACACATATTATGCAAGATTTGAGGCACAGCCTCTAGAAAGAGGATTTGGAATTACATTAGGTAATTCATTAAGAAGAATTCTTCTTTCATCACTACCAGGGTATGCTATAAATACAATAAAAATTGCTGGGGTAACTCATGAATTTACAACAATTTCAGGAGTTACAGAAGATGTTACTGATTTAATACTTAACTTAAAACAAGTATGCTTAAAATCTAATGATATGGATAAAAAGAACATTACTATAAAAGCAAAAGGACCATGTGAGGTAACAGCTGGTGATATTATAACTGATTCTACTATTGAAGTTGTAAATAAAGATTTACATATTGCATATATAGATGAAGGTGCAGAATTAGATATTGAAATGACTGCTATAAAAGGTAGAGGCTACTTAGAAGGAAAAAGAGAAAAAGATTCTACAGATGCTATAAATGTTCTACCTATAGATTCAATATTTACACCAGTAAAGAAAGTAAATTTTCAAGTTGAAAAAACAAGAGTAGGTCAAGATCCAAATTATGATAAACTAATTATTGAAATTTGGACAAATGGAGTAATAGAACCATTTGAAGCTTTAAGTATGGCAGCTAAAATATTAAATGAACATCTAGAAATGTTTATTGATCTATCTGAAATTGCTAAAAATATGTCAATAATGTCTCAAAAAGAATTATCTATGAAAGATAAAATTCTTGAAACATCAATTGAAGATCTTGAATTTTCTGTTAGATCATACAATTGCTTAAAAAGAGCTGGTATTCATACAGTAGCAGATATAGTAAGTAAATCAGAACAAGATATGATTAAAGTAAGAAATCTAGGTAAAAAATCATTAGATGAAGTAGTAAATAAAATAAAGGGACTAGGACTTGAATTTAAAAACAAGGACGAGTAAAAAATTAAAGGAGGATAAGCAAAATGCCAGGAACAAGAAAACTTTCAAGAGTAACTTCTCACAGAAGCGCCATGCTTAACAATTTAGTTTCATCTTTAATTCTTAACGGAAAAATAGAAACTACTTTAGCAAGAGCAAAAGAAATCAAGCCAATTGCTGATAGTTTAGTTGATTTAGCTATAAAAGAAAAAGATAACTTTGAAGTTAAAGAAAAAACTGTATCAAGAGCTAAATTAGATAAAAGTGGTAAAAAAGTAAAAGAAACTAAAACTTCTAAAAATGGTAAAAAATATGAGGTAATAGTAAGAGAAGTAGTAAAAGAAAATAGAAATGTTGACAAGCCATCTAAACTTGCTGCAAGAAGAAAAATGTTTAAATATTTAAATAAAATAAGCGATTTTGATGGAAATACTGTTGACTTAACAGAAAAATTATTCAATGAAATAGCACCAAAATATGAAAAAGCAACAGGTGGTTATACAAGAATAGTAAAATTAGTTCCAAGAAAAGGTGACGGAGCTGATATGGCTATAATTGAATTAATATAATAATTAAGTAGTGTAAAATTTAGAAATTTTGCACTATTTTTTTATTTCAGTTGAAAAAAGTTTTTCTTTTTGTTAATATATATATATCAAATTTAAATATTATTTTTATACGGGGAGGTATAGTATATGAAAAAAGGTAAAGGATTAGTAGGAATTATAATCACTATAGTTATAATGATTTTGATTTTTGCAGGACTTGTATTTGCAGGAATAAAAATAGGATTTTTAAAGATTGATATGAATGCTCTTAAATTTGGAAAACAAGATGTAAAAGAAGAAGAAAGCACACAAGAAGAAAATGTGGATATATACTCTAAACAATATAACGTTGACGAGTATGCTACTATATCTAAGGATGAAGAAACTGGATTAAGACTTGTAACATTCAAAAAAATAGAATCAGATTTACTAGATAATTTTAAATCATTACAAAATGATTTTAAAGATACTAAAGTAGAAGAAGGTAATAAAAAATCAAATATTGCAAGGACAAATATAGATAAAGCAGTATTTTCTGTTTATTCAAAAGATACAGTAAAAAAAGGTGAAGAAATTGTATCAGAAGATTCATATGCTGTGAATATAAACGTTGAGAGCAACTTAGAAGTAAAAAATACAGATCTTATAGAATTATATCAAAAGAAAGTAGATGACGTTTCAAAGGATATTTTAAATAAATTCTGTGAAATAGTAGCTGACGCTTCTTTTGTAGATGAAACTAATACTCAAATAAAAGCAACTGATATAAAAGCAAAATCTAGTGAATATACAAAAATTATAAATGAAAATATAGATAAAGTGGTTATATATACAAGAAAAGATAAAGTATATGCTGATGTTAATGTATCAAAACTAATAGAATTATTTGGACTAAAAACTTCAGATAGTAAAACATTTGCAGAAATTACTAGTATATCAATTTAAATTATAGTTTATGGAGGAGAGTTTATGGAAGAAAATAATATCTTAAAAGAAAGTGGCATAAAGAAAGCTTTTATAATTTTAACTATGATAGCTATAATTTTTATACTCACATTTTTTATATTAATTATATTTAATGAATATAATATAATTGATGTTTCTAGCCTGATATCTAATATAGCTAGATATATGTAATAGAAAAAGACTATACAAATTATAGCAAATTTGTATAGTCTTTATTTAATATAGTTTTATTTAAAGTACTATGTATGTTTGAAGATAATATATCAAAACTAAGTAATTTTTTTTGCCTATCATTTAATTTATTAATTATATTATCGTTAACAGATGTAATTATAGGTATTTTAGAATTTTTTGCTAAATATGATAAAAGCTCTTTTTTATTATGATTAAACCCAAGAATATGAGCATAATTTGAATGTGAGTTATTAAGATAATTAAAATCATCTTTTGTTATATTTAGTAATATATTAATAAGTATTCTTTTAATTTTACTTAGTTCATATCTTTTAGACTTTAATTTAGATATGTACTCATCATATGTATATGAATTAATTAGTTCTTTCTTTATTTTGTTCTCTAATCCTTCAGTTACAGCATTTATATTTTTAATTTCATCTAAACTCATAGTTAGTATTTTATATTTTAAAATATCAAAAAAATCTTTATTAAATAATAATTCTGATGTATTCAAACTATTATATACATCTTTTGGCAGGTATTTTGTGATTTTAGTTTTATCGCCATTTTTATTTAGGAATTCTCTTATACTAGTGCTACTAGTGTATTCTTTAGATAAATTAATATCATTAAAATTGTTTGTTGTTCTTAATAATAAATAGGGCTTAATATTAGAAGATAGCAACTTTAGATTTTTTATATATTCTATACCTAGTATATTATTTGGTGAATTTATTAAAGATAATTCATCTTCATTTAGATATTCTTTTAATACATTAGCTCTAGAATTTGCAAATGATGTTCCTTTCTTCATTTCTAATTTTATACAATTCCATATATCTTTTTCATTGTCAATTAATATAGTAGCAATCTTATCAAATTGTGATATATTATCATTTTCAACGCCAAAACAAATACTATCAATTATATTTAACTCATTAAGTATTTGGATAGCTCTATTTGCGAAATTTCCAGCATCAGATATGGCAAAAACACTTGGTAGCTCAATAACCATATCAACACCATTTTTTATCGCGTTATTTGCACGTGTAAATTTATCAGCTATTGCAATGTTTCCTTGCTGTGTGAAATTACCTGACATAATAGCTATTACATAGTCGCAAGAAGTTAGCTCTTTTGCTTTTTTTATATGATAAATATGACCAGTATGCATAGGGTTGTATTCTGCAATTATTCCTAAAACTTTCAAAAAAATCTCTCCTTATATTGAAAAATACCTTATAGTATGGTATATTACATATGTAAAGTTTAACATAGTATAATATAAAATTCAAGTAAAGAGGTAAGATATATGGATAAAAATTTAAAAAAAGTTACAATATATACTGATGGAGCATGTAGTGGTAATCCAGGACCAGGAGGATATGCTGCCATATTAATATATAATGGAAATGAAAAAGAAATATCTGGAGCAGATAAAAGTACTACAAATAACAAAATGGAAATGTTAGGAATAATAAAAGCTTTAGAAACATTAAAAGAAAAATGTGATGTAGAAGTTTATTCTGATAGTGCATATGTAGTAAATAGTATAAATAATAAATGGGTATATTCATGGAAAAAAAATAATTGGATAAAGTCTGATAAAAGTAAAGCAAAGAATATAAATTTATGGGAAAGATTGCTAGAGTTAATAGCTTTTCATAATGTTAAGTTTATAAAAGTTAAAGGACACTCTGATAATGAATATAACAATAGATGCGATAAATTAGCTGTTATGGCAAGGGAAAGTATTATAAAATAAAGTTCTAAACTCATTATACAAGCATAATATGTTGTATGGTGAGTTTTTTATGTTGAAATATTTTAAAGATTATATAAGTGAAAATATAAAAAGTATAATGGTTTTTTTATCATGTATTGTTATTGGAATAGTTATAGGAATTTTCGTATATCAATTTATTCCAGAAGGAACAAAAAATGAGTTAACTAATACTTTAAGAGGAACACTTGAATATTCAAAACAGGAAAATTTTGAAGGAATAAATATAATAAAAAATGGAATGATTTCAAATTTGATTTTAATATTAGTTATATACTTATGTGCTATTACTTTTATTGCTCCGACAGCAATATGTATAACTAATATATTTAAAGGTTTTGCAATTGGTTTATATATTCCAACTTTATTTAAAGTATTTGGATTTGGAAATGGGATAATTTCATTAATTCTTTTAGTTATTTTACCTAATTTGATATATCTGCCATCTTTTATATATTTGTCTATAAATTCTCTTAAAATTCATTATAAATTAATTAATAAAGACAATGAAAAAAATAGTATGATATCAATATTTTTTAAAGAAGGATATAAATTTATATTAGGATTTTCAATTATAGCTCTTTCAGTAATACTTGAGCAATTGTTTAGTATTGTTGTCATAAATATGTACAAAGTAATGTAAAATATATAAAAATAAAGATAATATATAAAAACATTACATAATTTTTTCAAAAATGCTTGCAAAATAATAAAAAATGTTGTAAAATATACATAATGAATGGAGGAGCTAATCATGAAAATTATTATTGACGAATTTATTGAAAATTTAAAACAAAGACAAGCATCACAAAATACGCTTGCATCATATCAAAGAGACCTTATTCAGTTCAATAATTATTTTGAAAAACAAGGTAAAAAGATATTTGATCTTACTAAAGAAGATATGAAAGAATATGTTAATCATTTAATTTCAGATGGAAAATCTAATTCTACTATATCAAGAAGTGCAGCATCAATAAAAAGTTTATATAGATATTTAATAAATAAAAAGCTTGCAGAAGTAAATATAGCTGATGATGTTAAACTACCAAAAGTTGATAGAAAAGAACCAATGATTTTAACAGATAGTGAAATTGAAAAGTTACTTGAACAACCAGATACAAATGAACTTAAAGGTCAAAGAGATAAGACTATGCTTGAGATTCTTTATGCAACAGGTATAAGAGTTACTGAGCTTATATCTCTAAAAGTTGATGATGTTAACTTAACTAATGGATTTATAAAAGTTAAAAAGAAAAATTCTGAAAGACATATACCTTTAGGAAAATTGTCTTTAAAATGTTTAAAAGAATATATGGATAAAGTAAGACCTTTACTTATTAGAAGTGAAGAAGAAAAAACTTTATTTATTAATACTAACGGTCAAAAAATGACAAGACAAGGATATTGGAAAATATTAAAACAATATAAAGAACAAGCAAAAATTGACAAAGAGATAACTCCTCATACAATAAGACATTCTTTTGCAGTTCATATGTTAGAAAATGGTGCAGAGATAAAAACAGTACAAGAATTATTAGGACATACTGATGTAGCATCAACTATGTTATATACACAAATTGCTAATATGGGAGTAAAAGATGAATATATGAAAGCTCATCCTAGAGCTGATGAAGCTTAAGAAAAATAGTTGGATTTATTCCAACTATTTTTTATGGTAGTTTATTGACTTTTTATGTAAAATATGCTATAATAAAAATGTATAAAATGGAGGTATAATATATGACAGCAATAAAAAAGCATAGTAAATTTATTTTAAGTATAACTGTTATATTTACTATAATAGTTTCGTTTTTATGTACAGGATATATAAAAGCAACAGCAAGACCAACAGTAAAAGTAGGTAATATATCAAGCTGTTCACAAGGCGATACTATATCTTTTCGTGTAGAATTTTCAGGAAGTAATTTAATAAATGGTGGAAATATTCCGTTTAGCTCATCTTATGTAACATTACATGGATTTAGTGCTAATGTTAGTGTTATAAAAAATAGTTATAACATATATACAGTAACACTTAACAATGTTAGAGGGGCTACTACTGGAAATTATGTAGAAATAAGATCTGGAGCAGCTATTGCAAATGATGGCTTAGGTTCTGCTTATTCTTCTACTACATATAGTAATTCATTTAATATTAGTGTTAATGATAATGTAGCACCAAGTATATCTTTAATTGGACCTAATATATCAAATGTAAGTAATGGTGGTACAGTTACATATATTGTTAGATATACTGATGCCTCAGGTGTTACAAATGTAAATCTATATAAAAATTCTATAAGATTAAATGGATTTACTGCAAATATATCTATTAGTGGAAGTGGAGAAAATTCTAAAGTAGTAGAAAGAAAAATCACTTTAAGTAATATACAAGGTTCAAATGGTAATAAATATATATCTATAGTTGCAGCAACAGCTACAGATTATAACGGTAATAAAACAAATGGAGTAAATTCTAGTCCTTTTAAACTTGTAAACAAAGCAAATTATTCATCAAATAATGGAAATTCACAAAATAATAATACAAATAATGGAAGTTCACAACAAGAAAATCAAAATACTGAAGATAATAAAGAAAATGAAGAAAACGAAGAAAATAAAGATAAACCAGCAGATTGGATTCCTAATCCAAAAACAGGTAAATATTAGAGAGGAGGTTACTATTAAATGGAAACAAATAATAAAAATAGAATAATTATAATTTGTATAGTAGTAGTAATCATTTTAGCAATAATTGGATTAGGTATTAGTGTTTATTTTAAAATATCAAAAAAATCAGATTCAAAGGAAAATAAAGTACAAGAACAAACTTATGATATAGAATCAAACAGAAATTTACAAAACGAAATAATAGCTTTAAATGCTACATATACAGATGCTGTAGCTTGGATTAAAATTCCAGGTACTTCAATTGATTCTCCCGTATTTAAAGGAATTACAAACGATGATTATTTTTCAAAGGATAGAGAAAAAGATGAAAAAAAATATGGGGAATTATTTATGGATTATAGATGTAATTTAAATAACATGGATAATATGGCTCATTTTATAATATATGGACATAATCCAGAAGATAACTCTTATTTTTCAGACTTATTAAAATATGAAAATGAAGATTTTTATAAAAATAATAAAATTATATATATGTCTACTATTAATGGAAATTACAAATGGCAAATTTTCACTGTTTATAAAACAACACCAGATTTTTTCTATATTGATGTAAACTTTGATACAGCTACAGAATATACTATGTTTTTAAATAGTTTAAAAGAAAAAAGTATGTATAATACAGGAGTAGATATTAATTCTAATGATACTATATTAACTCTTTCAACTTGTGATTATTCAGTAGATGATGGTAGATTTGTTGTACAGGCAAAGTTAATAAAATAAAAAAGTATAAAAATATATATCCTATAAATTTAAGTTTAAAGTGCTAAATTTATAGGATTTTTTCATATTTTAGCATCAAAAATATTGAAAAATTATGTAAAATATGTTATAATATAAATGTAGATGTTAATATAGTTAACAGATAATTCTAAAAACAATGATTTTTCCAGATAATTATATGGGGAGACAAGATATAATTGTATGGGGAAATTTTTATATATACACAAGCAATAAATAAAAAAAACATTAAAATTAAATTAGGAGGAAAACATAATGCTAAACTTTAAAGAACGTAAGGACGAAATCATAGGCAAGATAAGAGAGGTGGAAATTTTAATTGGAGATGTAAATGATGAAATAGCATCTCTTTTAAAGGATAAGGGAAAAGTTTTTGAAGAGAATAAAGACAAACTTTTCTTAAGCTTAAATTCACCTATAAAATGGCGGACTTCAAAAGCAATTTCAAAAATAAGGAAGGAGCTTGAAGAAAAGAGTAACAAGAAGAAAGTATTTATTTTACAGAGGGAAGGTCTTATTGACAGCTTAAAGGAACTCTATAAGCAAGAAATAAGCGATACAGAAGCAAAAATAAGACAGAAAAAGAATGAAAGAAATGAATATTATGATGAAAACCGTTATGTTCATATTTTTCCTGATAGCGATTCTAAGAAAAAAGCTGTTCAGAAAACAATTACAGAAATGGGCAAGCAAATAGAAAGCTTGGAAACTTATCTTTCTGAGCTTAAAGACTATGCTGAAAGCATAGATAAAAATTTCGCAAAAGCTTTTCCTGATGAGTATGAAGCCTCATATGATCTTGAGAATAAGTATTGTGACAGTGAAGAAGACACAACAACTGATTCGGATTCTGATGACGACAACAACACAGATACTTCTGAAGATGAAGAAGATCTTGAAGTAATAGATGTTGTTGATGACGTCAGTGATGAAGAAGAAAGTGAGGATGACAACGATACAGATATCTCAGAAGATGAAAATGATCCTGATGACGACAACAACACAGATACTTCTGAAGATGAAGAAGATCTTGAAGTAATAGATGTTGTTGATGACGTCAGCGATGAAGAAGAAAGTGATGATGACAACGATACAGATACATCAGAAGATGATGAAGATGTATATGATGACGATGATGACAACGATATAGATACATCAGAAGATGAGGAAACTGATATATCAAGTTATTCGTCTTCTAGTCACAGCGAAAATTCAGATGATTCAGAAGATGATGAAGATCTTGAACCACCTGAAATCCTTGAAGAAAGTGATCATCATCATCATAAAAAAAAGAAAGTCACAATTATATCCATCATTTTCTTTATAATCATGATTCTTGTAGTCGCAACGACTATAGGAATTTGCAGTAATCATAGTAATCATAATAGTAGTTCATCAATAACTACAACAGAAAATGTAACTGAGAAAGCCACAGAAAAGGTGACTGAAAAAGCTACAGAGAAAGCCACAGAAAAGGCGACTGAAAAAGCTACAGAGAAAGCTACAGAGAAAGCTACTGAAAAAGCTACCAAAAAGTCGTCAACAGGCACAAGTACAAATAAAAATACCAATACAAGTACAAATTCAGGCTCTAGTGGTGGCGGATACTATTACGATTCTAGCTATGATGATAATAGCTATTATGAAGAAGTGCATGGAGGCAATTCTTCAAGTAATAATAGCAATAATAACATCTCTACTTCCAGTGATTCTAAGAAAGATGAAGGAATTACAGGAGGTAATACAGGTTACGGTGCTTCGACTTCTGGAAATACCCCTTCACCTGTTCCTGAAAAGGTTTTTGAGGAGGAACATCCTCTTCCTGAGCCTGTAAATCCTGAAGATTACCCAGTTGCCAGTTTAACACCTGCTTCCTAACTATTGAACCCCTATCTCCCCAAGGGTGTTCATTTTGATATAATATCCCACAAATTAATTTTGTGGGATATTTTTTTTTGCAGTACGTAAAATTCAACAATTTTTTTAATCTTTGTATGGTATACTTAATTAAGAGGTGGTACAAATGAAATATAATTATGAAGATGGAAGTCTAAAAATAGATTTAGATGAAGAACTTGATATGAGTGCTTGCAGAACTTTAAGAAGTGTTATAGATGG
The DNA here is from genome assembly GCA_947630145.1 of uncultured Clostridia bacterium. GTDB lineage: Bacteria > Bacillota > Clostridia > TANB77 > CAG-465 > CAG-465. Next base: position 15,212 of record CANRGL010000005.1, read on the forward strand.
ATATATTATGAGATATCAACCACATGATTTTATAATAGACTTAAGTAAAGTAAAATTTATGGACAGTAGTGGCATAGGTCTTTTAATTGGTAGATATAATTTAATTAAGTTTATGGATGCAAAAATGACAATTTTAAATCCAACTAATAGTATAAAACGAGTATTAGAATTATCGAATATATCTGATAAAATCACAATGAGGTGTGAGTAATATGGAAGAAGATAACAAAATAAAAATAGAAATAAAAGCTAAACTTGTTAATGTTTCAATAGTAAGGGTAGCTATTTCTAGCTTCATTACTACTTTAGATATAACTATAGATGAACTTATGGATATAAAAACTGCAATATCAGAAGCTGTTACGAATGCTATTGAACATGCATATAAAGATGAAGAATTAGAAAATGCCACAGTAGTTATCAATGCATATATCTATTCTAATGATGAAAATATAATAAAAATTGAGATAGAAGATAAAGGAATGGGAATAGAAGATGTTGAAACTGCTATGATGCCAACATATACATCAAAGCCAGAACTAGAACATGCAGGCATGGGATTTACTATAATGCAAACGTTTATGGATGAAATATTAATAGATTCAAAAAAAGATATAGGTACAAAAATTACTTTAATAAAAAAATTAAAAAAGAAAAAATCTAAATTAGTATGAAAATATATTTAATTTGTAATGTAATTATAAATTAAAGTTGAAGATACAAGTATATTTTGATATAATATACTTGTATCTTTTTTTGGAGGTAGTAATGAAAAATCAAGATATTTTAAAAAAATATTTGGCACATAATGATAATGTTAGAGTAGTTATATGTGATGTAACTAATATGGTAAAAGAAATAAGGATGATACATAATTTATCTAATACTGTAACAGTAGCATTAGGTAGAGTGATAGCTATAACTACAATTATGTCTTCTTTATTAGATAATAAAGAAGATAGGTTAAGCATACAAATTTCGGGTAATGGACCAGTAGGAAATATAATTACTTGTGGAAATTATAATCTTGAAATAAAAGGATACGTTAGTAATCCTGAGATTGAACTTAAAAATGTTAATGGTAAGTATAATGTAGCAGAGCTTATAGGTCAAGGTATGCTTACAGTAATAAAAGATATAGGATTAAAAGAACCATATATTGGTAAATGCAAGCTATTAACATCACAAATTGCGGAAGATTTTGCATATTATTATTTGATGTCCGAACAGACTCCATCAATTGTATCTTTAGGAGTTAATTTAGATAAATTTGGAAATGTATTAAAAGCATCTGGCTATTTTATACAACCTTTGCCAGATTGTCCAAGTGAAATAATAGATACATTAGAAAAGGCAAATAAAGATATTAAAAGTGTAACTAGTATGATGATGGATTTAGATAATATGTTAGATGTTGCTAAGGTTATAACTGCTGATAATAATGTAAAAGAGATATACTCTAAAGCTCCAAAATTATTATGTGATTGCAATGATATTAGAATTAAAAATGCAATAATTTCTATGGGATATAAAGAGGCTAAAAATATTATAGAAGAAAATAATGGTAAAATAGAAATAAAATGCAATTTTTGTAATAAGGTATATAGTTTTAATGAAAATGATATAAATAGTATATTTAAAAATGAAGGAAATTAATGATATGGAATATATTGTAGATAGTATTAATGTAAAGAAAAGATTAGATAAGTATATATTAGAAAAAAATCCTGATTTAACTAGGAGTTATATTAAAAATTTAATAGAAAATGAATGTATTACTGTAAATGGTAAAAAAGAAAAATCAGGATATAGTTTAAAAAATAATGACATAATTAAAGTAGATATAAAAGAAAATACACTAAGCGATATAAAACCAGAAGATATTGCTCTTAATATAATATATGAAGATAATGATATAATTATAGTTGATAAGCCTAAAGGTATGGTTGTGCATCCAGCAAATGGTAATTATGAAGGAACATTAGTAAATGCACTTATGTATTCTCATAAAGATAAATTATCAGGAATAAATGGAAGTATAAGGCCAGGTATTGTACATAGAATTGATAAAAATACTTCTGGAATTTTAGTAATTGCAAAAAATGATAATACACATAAGAAATTGTCTAGTATTTTTAAAACGCATGATATTACAAGAGAATATATCGCACTTGTTAAAGGAATAGTAAAACAAGATAAATTTACTATTAATATGCCAATTGGTAGAAGTATAAAAGATAGGAAAAAAATGGCAGTTACAAATAAAAATAGTAGAAATGCTATTACACATATTGAGGTTATAAAACGCTTTTACTCATCTAATGTAACATTGATAAAGGCTTGTCTTGAAACTGGAAGAACACACCAAATACGTGTGCATATGGCATATATAAATCATCCACTTGTTGGAGATGATACATATGGAAAGAAGGACAATAAATTTAAAATATCAGGACAAATGTTACATGCAAGATTATTAGGATTTAACCATCCAACTACTAACAAGTATGTTGAATTTCATAGTGATATACCAAAGGAATTTAAAGATTTAATTACTACTTTACAAAGAAAAGAAGATGCTAGCAAATAGTTTTTGCTAGCATAAGGGGAAAATATATATTAACATAGGCCTATGATAATATATAATATGAATTATAAAATAAATTGTGATAAGAAGGATAAATTATGATAAGATTAAATAAATATATTTCAGAATGTGGAGTTTGTTCTAGAAGAAATGCAGATAAATTAATACAAAATATGAAAGTTCAAGTAAATGGTATAATTCAGAGCAGTTTAGGTACAAAAATAGATGAAAAAAACGATATAATAAAAGTAAACGGGAATGTTATAACAAAAAGTAATAAATTAATATATATAAAATTAAATAAACCAAAGGGCTATGTTACTACTAGTAAAGAACAATTTCAAAGAAAATGCGTACTAGATTTATTAGATATAGATACAAGAGTGTTTCCAATTGGAAGATTGGATATGTATACCGAGGGTTTATTACTTCTTACAAATGATGGTGATTTTGCAAATAAAATGATGCATCCTAGAAATAAAATAGAAAAAACATATATTGCTAAAGTAAGTGGAAATATAACAGAAGAAAAATTAGATATGCTTAGAAAAGGAGTAGATATTGGAGGATATATAACTAAAGAGGCAAAAGTACGATATCTAGGAGAAAATAAGATAGAGATAATAATATCTGAAGGAAAAAACAGACAGGTAAGAAAGATGTGTGAAAAAGTCAATTTAAAAGTTTTAGAACTAAGAAGGGAAAAAATTGGAAATTTGAGTTTAGGAAATTTAAAAGTAGGAAAATATGTTTTCTTAGATAAAAAAGAAGCATATGAAATAATAAGATAGAAACTGTAAAGAATTCCTAAGGAAGTTAGTAAAAAGTAAAGTAAAACCAAATTATATTATTAAACAAAAATGTTACAAATTAATTTAAATTAAAAGTAATTAAATATTATCGAAATTTTAATGAGAAATGATATAGATAAAAAATTCTATTATATTTCTCATTTATTTTTTATAAAATTAAATGAATAAAAAAATATAGGAAATAATAAATAAAATACAATAAAAATATTGATATTTGTGCTTACTATATGATATAATGTAAGCACAAATGTTAAATGGAGGACAAATATGGAAAAGTACAAAAAAATAAAAAAAATAGTTGCAAATAGCATAGGTATTATAAATAATAAATTTTTTAAAGAAAATAATATAAGTAATTATTATATTAATAAACTTATTAGTGATAAGCTTATTGAAAGACATTCAAGAGGTATTTATATTAGAAATGATATTATAGAAGATGAGTTTTATATCTTACAACAAAAAAATAATAAGCTTGTATTTTCTTATAATACTGCCATGTACTTTCTTGGAGAAACTGAAAGAACACCAGAGCTAATAGATATAACAACGTATAAAGGTTTCAACGTTCATAGACTTGCTAAAAATGTCAAGGCACATTATACAAATAAAGAAAATTTGTATTTAGGAGCTATTAAGGTAAAAACACCAAATGGATTTGAAGTTATATCATACAATTTGGAAAGAATATTATGTGATCTAATAAAAAATAAACAAACAGGTGTTGATAAAGAACAAACTAATAAATTTATAAAGGAAATGTTACTAAAAAATAAAATAGACTCGAAATTAGCAATTGAATATTCCAAAAAATTAAAATGTGAAAATAAACTAAGAAGCATTATGGAGGTGTTTATATGATAGAGAACGTTCAAGCGTTAAAAGACAGAGCAAGAAATTTTTCAAAAGATAATAATATCTCTGTACAACAAGTCTTACAAAATTATATGTTTGAAAGATTTTTAGAGAGACTATCTGTTTCATCATATAAAGAAAAGTTTATTATAAAAGGTGGAGTATTGCTATCATCTATTATAGGCATAAACTTAAGGACAACAATGGATATAGATGCAGATATAGTTGGAATGAAATTTGAACAAAATGAAATTGAAAAGTTAATACAAAATATCATTAGCATTGATTTAAACGATAATGTAAAAATTATATTAGATAGAATTGAAGATATTAGAGAGGATTCTGAATATGGAGGATATAAAATAAAATTAATTGCTAATTTTGCAAATTTAAAAATTCCATTTCATATTGATATATCAACTGGAGATATTATTACTCAAAAAGCCATTGAATATAAATATAAGAAGATACTAGAAGAAGATTATATAGAAATATATACATATAATCAAGAGACTATTATAGCAGAAAAATTTCAAACAATTTTATCAAGAAAAATTGCTAATAGTAGAATGAAAGATTTTTATGATTTATATTATTTTGTAAATTTTAAATGGAAAGAAATTGATAAGACTATCTTAAAACAAGCAATATATGCTACTTTTGAAAATAGAAATACAAAAAACGATTTTAAAGACATGGAAAACATAATAGAGTCTATTTCAAAAGATAAGACATTACATGCATTATGGAATGATTACAAGAGTAAACACAGTTATGCAAAAAATATAAGCTTTATAAAAATAATTAAAGCAATCAACTTTGTAAAAAATGAAATTATAGATTAAATAGAAAAGTTATGGATAAAGAAATATAGTTATGTAAAATAAGAGTAGTAATTAATTTTTATTATTTTTATTTTTGAGTTAATAAAAAGCACATTAAATTTTTTTGAAAATTTTATAATAAAATTGATATTAATTTATGTAGATTTAATTTATACAATTATTGTAAAAAAATTAGATTTGCATCATATTATTGATACAAACCTAATTTTTTTTGGATTTTTTTATACAATTGAAGAAATATCTTGGTAGAAGTAATAATCATTAATTGATATATTTAAATCTCCATCACAGTCAGTTATATCTATCTTAAATAAGAAGGAATTATTATTTAAGTTTACATCTTCATAAATAGTTGGAGTGCCTGAAGTAGATGAAATAGATATTTTATTAAGTATTTCCTGTGATGAGAAATTTTGGAATACTCCTATAATACTAGCAATTAATACATTATCATTTAACCTTGAAACAGATATATCTGATATAGATAAATATTTTTCTTCCTGTTTAGAATTTTGTTCTGTAGGTTTTGCACTATCTATATTAGAAGTTTCATTTTCTTCAGTTGGTTTATCCTCGACGATGCTAGAATCTTCAGTATAATTATAATTGTCTTCATTAGAATCTACTTGTGAGTTTGAAGAAGTATTGTTATTTAAATATAGATCATCATCACTAGTAGATTGCGTAGCCTGTGTAGCTTGTGTGGATTGTGAGTCGTTACTTTCTTTTTTATGTGTAATAGTAGAAGAAGTTTTATCATTACTTGCATAAGTAGATTCTGAAGGATTGGATTTAGCTAGTGTTTGATAAGTTTTAATAGTACCAGTATTTTCAGTTTTACTAGTATTATTAGAAGAAAAAGTAGTAATTACTATTACAATGCAAATTATTATTGCAATGATTGATAAAAATATAATAGAAAAAGGTAAAATATTTTTAGTGGATATTTTTAACTTTTTACTATTAGGAATATATCTTTCGTATCCGTCACAATATTCAACATAGTCTAATAAAACGAGTTCTTGTGTTTGTTCTAAGTCTTTATTTTTCTTCATATAATTAACCTCCATAAAAATATTAATTTTTATATAGTTTTTGTTAGTAAGTATATTATACTACAGATTACATAAAAAGTCAAGAAAAAACCATATGTATTTTTACATATGGTCTAATATATATAATATAACAAATAGTTACAGATTAATGCTTTCTTTTTCTGGCAGCCTCTGATTTCTTTTTTCTTTTAACACTAGGTTTTTCGTAATGTTCTCTCTTACGTATTTCGGCAAGGACACCATATTTTGCACATTGTTTTTTAAATCTAGCTAATGCATTATCTAAACTTTCATTGTCTTTTACTTTTATTCCTGGCATTTTGTTTCCCTCCCTCCGATAGGATAATATAACAAAAAATATTATATACCCTTAAAATTTACTACTAAATTATACAATAGTTTTTAATATATGTCAAGTAAACATAAGAAAAAAGTAAAAAAGTAACAAAACTTAGTAAAAATTTCATAATAAACTAATTGACTAAATACAAATATTAATATATAATTATAATGTTTATATAAAAAGAGGGATTATAATGAATAATATTTATAATGATGAACAAAATGAACGTAATTTTTCAAAAGTAATAATAATAACAGTAAGTATAGTACTATTAGTAATAGTTGTAGGTTGTATTTTACTTGTTGGTATATCAGTGTTTAAGAATATAACACATTCAGATACTCAAGATTATTCTAAATATATGACTAGAATTGAAGATACTTTAAAAAGAATAAAAGAAAAGTATATTGAAGACGTTGATATTGATAAATTAATAGATGGAGCAGTATCTGGGATGGTAGAAGCAACTGAAGATCCATATACAAGATATATGGATGAGGAAGAATATAAAGAATTATTAACAGAAGGAACACAGACTTATGGAGGATTAGGTATTCATATTACCTTTGATGCTGATAGTCAAAGTATTAAAATAATAGGAATTATGCCTAATACACCTGCAGTAGAGTCAGATTTAAAAATTGGTGATTTAATAACTAGTGTAGATTCAACACAAGTAAATATGAAAAACTATTATGAATGTACTGATAAGTTAAAAGGTGAGGCAAATACACAAGTAAAACTTACTATAAAAAGAGATGGAAATACAATTGAAAAAACTATTACACGTGCTGATATTTTACCTAATAATGTGGAATCTGAAATAATGAATAATGATATTGGTTATATTCATATTTGGTCATTTGATAATAATGTATATAAACAATTTAAAGAAGAGTATGATAAATTAAAAGGTAAAAATATAAAAGGACTTATTATCGATGTAAGAAACAATCCTGGAGGATTAGTATCAGATACAGTATCAATATTAAAAGAAATGTTGCCAAAATGTGATATGGTAAAGCTTGTGTATAAAGATCAAAGCGAAAAAGTATATAAATGTGACGGAAAAAATGAGATAAAAATTCCTGTTGCAGTTCTTGTAAATTCATCTAGTGCAAGTGCTTCTGAGATATTAGCTAGTGCTATAAAAGATTCTAAAATAGGAGTCCTAGTAGGAACAAAAACTTTTGGAAAGGGTGTAGTTCAAGAAATAGAACCTTTAGATGATAGAGGTGCTTTGGCAATAACTGTAGCTAAGTATTATACAGCAAGTGGAGTAGAAATACACAAAAATGGTATTGAGCCTGATATAGCAGTGGATATACCAGAAGAATATTCTAAATCTTATACTATTCCGAGAGATAAAGATACGCAACTTATAAAAGCTATTGAATATATAAATTCAAAAAAATAAAATGTAATAAAAATGTTACAAAGAGTATGTTAAAAAATAAAAATTAAATTAAATGAGTTTGTTACTAAAATATGTGTTTACATATTTTTGAAATAAACTCATTTTTTTAAACATTTTAATTTTGACAAGTATGTCATAAAATGCTATAATTTGACACAGAGAGGCATATAGGTGATAAATATGGTTTCAAAAGATTCATTACTTAAAGTAAAGCAAGATGTTGAAAGCTATGTTGGACAAGAGATACTTATTAAGGCAAATATAGGTAGAAATAAATGTGTTTGTAAAAAAGGTGTAATCGATAGCACATATTCAAACTTGTTCGTTTTCAAAGAAGCAGAAACTTCTAGTAAATTATCATATAGTTATGCAGACTTAGTTACTAATAACTTAGAGCTTAGTTTACCAACAGGAGAGATGTTAACAAATTATGATTTTTCTACTCCAAAGTATACAAGACTTTAAGAGGCGAAATATAAGGGTTGATTTAGAGCGTTTTACGCTCTTTTTTTTTTGTTTAAATTTACAAAAATAATAAATAATAATAAAGAGGTAAATAATCAATGAATTATAAACTAATATCTAAAAATGCTAATAGATATATTTTGACTATATGCTTATTAGTTGCAATATTTTTAAATATATTTTTTATAATATTATCTATATTTTTGGATATATATATACGGTAAATTTAGACTTGTAATTAATCTTGTATTACTTTCATTTATAATAGGTATGTATATATGGGCTTTTTTAATTTCTAACAGCTTATGTAACAATTATAAATATAGTATAGATGATAATAAAATTGAAGTTGTAAAAGGATCATTAATAATTTCAAAAAAAATAATGTATATAAATAGAATATATGAAATAGAAATAAAAAGAAGTATTTTAGGAAGAATTTTTAAAATTGCTAGTATAAAATTTTTTAGTAATGGCGGATATATTAAAATAAATTATATAGATTACAATATTGTAGACGATTTAGTTATGAAGGTAAAAAAAGAAATGAGCGTAAGTTATGAAAGATAAAATATTTAGATCTAGCTTTTTTAGTATATTTGATAATACATTAAAAATTACATGGATTGCAATTGTACTAATAATTACTAATTTTGCTATAATAAAGAAAAAAGTATATGAATTTAATTTAAATATAAACATAAATTTAACATTAATTATATTCCTTGTAATATTTATAGTTATTGTATTTATATATTATTGTGTTAATTTTTATATATCAAGATTTAAAATACAAGATAATTTAATAGTTGCTTATAAAAATATTTTTGTAAAAGACAAAAAAGAATTTCTAATAAATAATATAGCCAATGTTTGTATAAGTAAAAATATATTTGAAAAAATATTAAAACTTTCTAGAATTAGAATATTTACCAATAGGAAAAATAAGGTATTTTGTGATTTTGAAGTTATAATTAATGATAAAACATTTAATAATTATATTAATCCAATGTTTGAAAAATGTAATATTTTTATACATAAAAATAAAGAAAAAAATAAAATAAATTTTAATATTTTTAATATAATAAAACATAGTTTTTTAAGCATTTCTATCACATCAATAATAATTATAATAAATTTTATTTTATTAGTATTTTCAATGATAAAAGATGGAACTCTTGTAAAAGAAGTATTAACTGACTTTCTTGGACTTATAATTACAATATTAGGGTTCGTTTTCCCAGTAATATATAGTGTGTTAAAAAATACTATAAAATATTTAAATTTCAAGATTAGAAGAGATAAATTAAATATATATATATCTTATGGAATTTTTACAGTAAAGCAATATATAATCCCTATAAATAAAATAAATGGATTAATAATAGATGTTTCATTACTTTCAAAGATTTTTGGTTGTTATAAGTTAAATGTTATAAATTCTGGGATAGGTGATAGAAAAAGTGAGCTTGAAATGTTATTTCCAATTTCAAGAATAAAAAAATGTAGAGATATATTAAATGTTATTTTACCAGAGTATGATATTACTATGCAGCACAAAAGACAACCATATGAATCGATTATAATAATTGGAGTAAAAATGATAATTTTTATGCTTATTTTAGTAATACCATTAATTTATATTAATATAAAATTAGCAATATTTATTTCATTATTTTTGTTTTTATTAGTAATAATTTTTTTCTTAATAAAAAGAACTATTATTTCTGATAAATATATTTGCGTCATAAATGGAATATTTATTAAACGTATAAAAATTATAAATTATGAAAAAATAGAAAATATAGAAATTAAAGAAGGAATAATTTCTAAAAGATTACGATTATATAAAGTATATATTAATATTTTATCAAATATAAAAAATAATAAAATTTCCTCTGGATACATTAAAGAAAAAGATTTTTATAAAATAATAGGAAATATAGAGAATATAATGTATTAAAGGCTTATCTCTTGTATACCAAGAGGTAAGCCTTAAAATTCAAGGAGATTATATATAGTTTAAACTTTATCAATAAAGATAAATATCTAATGTTGAATAAGTTAATATCCAACTAATATATAATATGTAAAAAAATAAAAAATTGTTAATATAAACGAATATATTTTTTTTGATTACATATAGTGTAATAGAAAAGTATAAGGGGGAAAAAATTATGGTAATAAGTGCACAAAGAAAAAAATTAAACTTAAATAAATGTTGTATAAATGAAAATATAAGTAAGTGGATAGAGCAAGATATAATAGTGCCAGATACTAAGCCTGATGCACTAAAAATAGTGCATGTAAATGTAACACCATATGTATCAGATATAGAAGTAATGGATGGGAGAATAAAAGTAATAGGTAAACTTAATTATTTTATAATATATAAAGTAAATGATGAGGTATTCAATACAAGAGGTCTTTTTTCGAGTTGTCCTTTTACAGAGGTATTAGAAGTAAATGGAATAAATAAAGATGTTAATGTAACAGTTGAACCTATAAATAAAAATACTATATATGCCCTTCCTAATGAAAGAAAGATATCTGTAAAAGCTGAAATATGTTTTAAAGTAAAAGGAAGATGTACGACAAACGTAGAAATAATTAATTCTTTTGATAATGAAGATAATATTGAATGCAAAATGAAAACAGGCTCTTTTAATAATATATTACAAAATAAAAAAAGTATTATTGCATCAAAAGATGATGTGATATTACCAAAAGAAGCAGAAGATTTCTTTGAAATATTAGATCTTAATGCTAAAATAATAAATACAGAATTTAAAGAAAGTTATAATAAAGTAATGTTAAAAGGTGATATTGAAGTATCTGTTTTGTATTTATCTGAAAATGAAGATAAAAAAGTTAAAAAAGTAAAACTATTAGTTCCATTTTCTGCTATGGTAGAACTTGACAATATAAATGATAAATCAAAATTTAATATTGAGTATATATTACAAAATTTTGAACTAAAACAAAATACTGATATTACTACAACTAAAACAATGTGTGCTGATTATAGAATACTTACAGATGTAACTATGTATGAGATAGAAGATACTGAATATGTAGAGGATTTTTATAGCCAAAATAAAGAGCTTGAATATGAAAATTCAAGGGTAGATGTAGTAAAAAAAGATTTTGTTATTAATAAAAATATTGAAGTAAGGGAAACACTTTCAAACATATTGCCTGAAAATACTAATGTTGTGTATTATTTACTTGATGTAAATTCAATTACACCAACTGTAAATTCAAATAATAGTGTTCATATAGAAGGAAATGCAAAAGTTAGTATTATAACACAAAATACAGAAAATGGCGATATGGAAACTAAAGTAGTAGATGTACTTGTAAACTCTGATGTTGAATTAGAAAATGTTACATCTGATGCTAAGATTACAGTTGATATTTCTAATAATGGAGTTAATTTAACCCAAAGTGGAAGAGATATAGAACTTGATATGAATATAATGGTTAAAAACTATATTGAAAACGTTGCTCCTATAAATATTATTGATAAGATAGATAGCAGTAATTTAGATTTAGGTAATATTGATAGTATGAATATATATATTGTAAAACCTGGTGATACTTTGTGGAATATAGCAAAAAAGTATAAAACTAGTATTGAAAAAATACTTAAAACTAACGAGGATATATTAGATCCTGATAATATAAATGTTGGCCAAAAGATATTTGTTATAAGGTAAAATATGAGAGTAAAATATTATGCTCTTACTCTAAGACAAATGAGTTTAAAAAAATCATTTGTCTTTTTTTTAATATCTTTAATATTTGTGCTTGTTAGTATAAATATTTATATAAAAAAAATTGAGCCAACTATAAAAACTATATGTTCAAATAATGCAAGGAATATAGCAATAAAATGTTCAAATGAAGCAATATATAAAAATACTGAAAACATAACATACGATAATCTTATTACAGTAAATAAAGATAGTAGTGGAAAAGTTACATCGCTTAGTGCAAATTCTTCACAAATAAATAAACTTACATCTAAAATAGTTAATGATATAGAAAATAATTTACAAGATAATATAGAAAGTAAAATAACAATACCTCTAGGTATGTTTTTTAACGAAAGTTTTGTAAGTGGATATGGACCAAAGATTAAGATAAAGACCTATCCTATCGGAGATATAAAAGCTGAATTAAAATCTAAATTTGAAAGTGCAGGAATTAATCAAACTAGGCATAGCTTAATATTAGAAATTAATGCTGATGTAAGAGTGCTTGCACCATTTGTATCACAAACAGAAGAATATACAAATAGTATTGTTATTGCAGAAACAGTAATAGTAAGTGATACACCTTCATCATATTATAACATTACTGGAGTTGAGGGAGTAAATTCAAAAGATACATTAGATTTACTTGAATAAATAAAATAAAAATGTATAATCTATTTGACTATACATTTTTTTGCCTTTTTTACATACTTGCATATACAACATTAAAAAGTATCTTTGTAGATTTATATAAATTTGGTGCCAACCACGTAGATATATACAACTCGCCGAATCTCATAACAATTGATACAAATATCAATGAATTTATTGTTGGTACCATTTTACCGACATCGGCAAAATGGTCAAAGATAGCTATATCACTATTTTTACATGATTTTATTGCTTTAGAAATAACTTTTTTAAAATTACTCCATTTACTATAATTAAGACAAATCATAAGTTCTCTAGCATATCAAAATTCAACTCCATTTTCATCAATATGCTTAATATCTTCAAATTTTTTATTATTTTTATTTATTTCTTTCATCTATATCATCTCCGTTTTAACATATTTTTATGTTTATAATTATAGAACAATTGTTTGCAATTGTCAATGATATTTTAAATTTTTATGTTATTAAATAAATACAAAGTAATTTTATTTCTCTCCTTTAGAACTTATTTAGAGAACAGGACTTTGTCTTGACGGAAGTCCTAACCTCTATGAGTTTTGACCAATGGTACAAAACTTGGGGGATAATGTAGTATATATTGAAAATAAAAAATACCATCTTTTAAAATGGTATTTATATATTATGTTTCATAAGTTCGAACAGATATGTCGTTGGTGCTCCTAGAAAGAATTGAACTTTCATCCCCGCTCTTTTAAGTAAAAATATATAATTTAAAAGAATTTACTGCAGTTAAATCCTTCTAAGTATAATAAATAGCAGTGATACTATTATTATAAATAAATTTACTAACGGTGCATTGCCACTATGCTATAGGAGCAAAAAAAATAAATTAATTAACGTATTATTTATAAACTATATAGCTTAATTATACATAGATTAATTATATTTGTCAACAATATGTTAACAATAATAATAATTTTCAAAACATTTAATAGAAATGAGATATTGACATATACCCCATAGGGGTGTATAATAGTTATATTGAGGTGGAAAAAGTGGATAATAATTGCAAAAAGAATACATATAGAAAAGAAGAAGATAAAGCAGATTTAATAAAAAGATTAAATATTATAGAAGGCCAAATAAGAGGAATTAATAAAATGATTGCAGATGATAGGTATTGTGACGATGTATTAATTCAAATTGCAGCTGTAAGTAATGCATTAAAAGGAGTAGGAAATAATATACTTGAAAATCATTTAAGAACTTGTGTATCACGTGATATTAAAAATGGAAATGAAGATATAATAAATGATGTTATGCTTTTAATAAAAAAATTACAATAAAGTAGAAAGGAAAAATTATATGAAAAAAGAAAAGTTTAATATTACTGGAATGACATGTAGTAGTTGTTCTTCACATGTTGAAAAAGCTGTAAGTAAATTAAAAGGGATAAAAAATGTTAATGTTAATTTACTTTCTAAAACTATGGTAGTGGAGTATGACGAAAATATTTTAAATAATGATATAATAATAACGACAGTTAAGGATGCAGGATATGGTGCAAGTATAAATTTAGAAAATTTAAAGGATAATAAAGAAATAAAATATAAGGATAAAGATAATGAAACTTTAAAAGGTATGAAGACAAGAGTTATTATATCTGTATGTTTTTTAATACCACTTATGTATCTTGCAATGCATCATATGTTATACGAAATGTTTAATATACCTATACCAAAGATTATATTAAATATTTTTAGTGGTACTAGTAATGCTATACCTTTTGTTTTTACACAATTTTTGCTATTACTCCCTATAATATATGTAAATAGAAGCTATTTTTCTGTTGGATTTAAAAGATTAGTTAAATTATCCCCAAATATGGATTCATTAATTGCTATGGGAAGCACGTCTGCTATCATATATGGATTATTTGCAATTTATATGATAGGTTTTGGTCTAGGGCATAATGATTTTAACTTAGTTCAAAATTATTTAGCTGATATATACTTTGAATCAGCAGGTACAATTTTAACCCTTATAACTTTTGGAAAATATTTAGAAGAAAAATCAAAGAATAAAACTACAAAAGCAATAGAAAAATTAATAAATTTAGTACCAGATAAAGTTATAGCTATACGTAATAATAAAGAGATTGAAATTTATTCAAAAGATGTAATAGTAGGTGATGTACTAGTTATAAAACCAGGATCTAGCATACCAGTAGATGGCGTTATAATAGATGGTACAAGTACAGTTGATGAGTCAAGCATTACAGGAGAGAGTATACCTGTAGAAAAAAATATAAATGATAATGTGGTTTCTGGAACAATTAATAAAAGTGGTTATTTTAAGATGAAAGCTTTAAAAGTAGGAGATGATACAACATTAGCTAAGATTATAAAACTTGTTGAGGAAGCTAGTAATTCAAAAGCTCCTATATCAAAACTTGCTGATAAAGTAAGTTTAGTATTTGTTCCTTGTGTAATAGTAATTTCTCTTTTAGCTTTTATATTTTGGATTTTATATGGTAAAAACTTTGAATTTGCATTAAGCATAGGAATCTCTGTTTTAGTAATATCATGTCCGTGTGCGTTAGGTTTAGCAACGCCAGTTGCTATTATGGTAGGTACTGGAGTTGGAGCAAAAAGAGGAATTTTAATAAAGTCAGCTGAAAGTTTGCAACAGTTAAGTAATATAGATACAGTGGTATTAGATAAAACTGGTACTTTAACACAAGGTAAGCCAAAAGTTACAGATGTTATTAGTTATATAGATAAAGATAAATTCCTTGAAATTGTTGGTTCACTTGAAAAAAACTCTGAACATCCATTAGCAGAAGCTATAAATGAAAAAGTAAAGCAAAAAAATATTAGTATAATTACTTCAAAAGATTTTGTTTCTAAGCCTGGTAGAGGAGTAAAAGCTAAAATAAATAACAAATTATATTTTGGTGGAAATGAAAACTATATTAAAGAAAATCATATTATAATAGATAAAAATTCACAAAGTACATCCGAAAAATTATTATTACAAGGCAAAACTGTATTATATTTTTCAGATGAGAAAAATATAATTGGAC
The DNA here is from genome assembly GCA_947630145.1 of uncultured Clostridia bacterium. GTDB lineage: Bacteria > Bacillota > Clostridia > TANB77 > CAG-465 > CAG-465. The sequence goes on from CANRGL010000005.1 coordinate 31,069, forward strand.
TAATTGCTGTATCAGATAGTATAAAATCTAGTAGTAAAGATTTAATACGCCTTTTGAAAAATAATAATATAGAAAGTGTAATGATTACAGGTGATAATAAAATTGTGGCAAAAAATATAGCTAAAAAACTCGGTATAAAAAAGGTAATATCTGAGGTATTACCACAACAAAAACAAGAAGAAGTTATAAAACTAAAGCTAACAAAGAAAGTAGCTTTTGTAGGAGATGGAATAAATGATAGCCCAGCACTTGCAAGTGCTGACGTTGGTATAGCAATAGGAAGTGGAACTGATATTGCCATAGAATCAGCAGATATTGTTTTGATGAAAGATGATTTAACATCTGTATTTACTGCTATAAAATTAAGTAAGGCTACAATTAATAATATAAAATTAAATCTTTTTTGGGCATTTATATACAATATAATAGGAATACCAATAGCAGCAGGAGTACTATATATTCCATTTGGATTAAAATTAAATCCAATGATTGGTGCACTTGCTATGAGTTTAAGTTCTGTATGTGTTGTAACCAATGCTTTAAGACTTAATAATTTTAAATATAAAATTAAGGAGGAAAATAAAATGGAAGAAATTAAAAAAATAATATATATAGATGGAATGAGTTGTAATCATTGTAAAATGAGCGTAGAAAAAGCTTTAGGTGCTATAAGTCAAGTAAAAGAGGTAAATGTAAGTTTAGAAAAGAATAATGCAACTATTAAATTGACTGAAAATATAGATGATGATGTTATTAAATCAGTAATAGAAGAAGTAGGATTTTCTGTAAAAGAAATAAGATAAAAAGGAGAAATTAAATGTTTAATCAATTTTCAAGAACTGAATTATTAATTGGAAAAAATGGCTTAGAAAAATTAAATAAATCTAAGGTGGCAATTTTTGGAATAGGTGGAGTAGGTTCTTTTGTTGTAGAAGGGCTTGTTAGAGCAGGAGTTAATAATTTTATACTAGTAGATAATGATGATGTTAGCATTACAAATATAAATAGACAAATAATAGCTACTACTAAGACTATTAATGAACCAAAAGTAGAAGTGGCAAGAAAGAGGATTTTAGATATAAATCCAGATGCAAATGTAGAAATACATAAAGAGTTTTTTACATCTGAAAGTACTGGTATTATTGATGAGAGTATAACATATATTATTGATGCCATAGATACTGTAAGCTCAAAAATTGAACTTGTTCTAAAGGCAAAAAAATTAAATATTCCTATTATATCTAGTATGGGAACAGGTAATAAGCTAGATCCTACAAGGTTTGAAGTATCAGATATATATAAAACTAGTGTATGTCCATTAGCTAAAGTTATGAGAAAAGAGTTAAAGAAAAGAAACATTGATAAACTAAAAGTTGTATATTCAAAAGAAGATCCAATCAAGAGTTATGCTGTAAATGAGAGTGATAATCTTAGTAAAACTAAAGCTAGAGTGCCTGGAAGTATATCTTTTGTGCCTTCTGTCGCAGGATTAATCATAGCAAGCGAAGTTGTAAAAGATATAATATATGGCAATATATAAAAAAACAAGAACAAAAGTAATTTATTATTTTTGTTCTTGTTTTAATTTAAAGTAATGTTAATATTATTTTAACCTTTGGATAATCATAGTAACTACTGTATTTAAGAATAAAGAGTCATCTTCATCAAGAGTTGGGGTATCTAGATAAATAGGTGTTTTTCCTAAATTTACTAACTCAAAAGTATCATTTGGTAGAACTGTGGATACTATTCCTTGACCTATAAGTTGTACAGGAATTTGATTGTAATCCCACATACTTCCACCTGCATATACAGTAGTTTCATTAACCTTTTTAAATCCTATTACAACAATATCTCTATTTTTTACAATTACAGTATCATTAATAGCACTTGCACTAATTGCAAAGTCAATTCTATAAGTACCAGGATTTACAAAAGTAATAGTATTATCATCTTCATTTAATTTAAAATTGTTTTCATTATCTGATATTTTCATATCAATAGGTATTCTATTTCCAGCAATAACTTTAATACCAGTTGCCCCTGCAGTATCGTTATAAAAAGTAACAAAAAATGCAGCAGGAATTTCTAAAGGTCCAGGGTCTCCTTTTGGCCCTTGCAATCCAGTATCACCTTTAGGACCAATTTGACCTTGATCACCTTTTGGCCCTTGATCACCTTGTTGTCCTTGAGGTCCAGGATCTCCTTTTAAACCTTGTTCGCCTCTTTCACCTTGAGGGCCGGGATCTCCTTTTTCGCCTTTAGGACCTTCATCTCCTTTTTCACCTTTAGGCCCTTGTATACTTCCTACATTACTCCAATCTTTATTTTCATTAGACCAAACATATAAATTAGGACCTATTAAATACGAATCACCTATATTACCTTGTGGATGATTTTTTAGAAGATCATCTTTATTACCATATGAACCTAGTATGCTTACACCGGTACCTGCATTACCAGTAGCACCAGTAGCCCCGGTAGCACCAGTAGCTCCGGTAGCTCCAGTAGCCCCGGTAGCACCAGTTATACCAGTTGCTCCAGTTGCACCTGTTGCACCAGTTACACCAGTAGCACCAACTTTTCCTGGTAGACCAGGTAATCCTTGAGGTCCTGTTGGTCCTATAGGACCTTGTACTCCTTGTAAACCTTGAACTCCTTGAGGTCCTGGTATATATTGAATAGGGGTATTAGGCATATATGTACAAAAATTTGATGTGTTATTTTTGTTATTGCAATTATTGTCATAAAAACATAATGAATTTTTCATTTAAATCCTCCTAACATGAGTATTTATTATATAATATGTATTTTTCAAAATATTGCTACTTTTAATAGAAATACAATTTAGAATTTAGTAAAATATATGATTAGTTAATTTATAAAAACGCATTGGCTATTTATTTTTTTATATGTATGATTTTATTGCATTTTCTAAATAACAGATTATATAAAACTTTCATAAAATATATGTATAAGTATATATGAATGCTTATAATTTATTACACTTCTTTGAAAGTGAGGTATAAATAATGGAAAATGAGAAAATAATTAGAATCGAAGAAAATAATAAAAATAGCATAAAAAGACTAGATAATTTAGAAAAAAAGATTCAAGATATATCTAATAATACAATATCTATAAAGGAAGTTGCTATTGAAGTAAGGCAAATGCGAGAAGAATTAAGTAAAGTAGAATATAAAGTAAATGGATTAGAGCAAAAACCTAAAAAAAGATGGGATAATATGATAAATCAAATTATATCTTTAATAGTAGCAGGAATAGTGGGATATTTTTTATCTAGATTTGGTATGTAAGAATTAATAAAACTTAAAACTATGGTATAATAAAGTTTTTAAGAATATTTAATTTGTAATTTTTATGTTTAAATATAAAAAAATACTGGTAATTATAATCATTACCAGTGTTTTTTATAAAAAATATTTGTAATTGTTTATTTAAAATTAATAATATTGATTATTAAGAAAATATAAAATTCGTTAAACTATTTTGAAATAGCTTTATAAAATTAATAATATATTATATTAAAATTACATTTTTATTACAAGTAAATGTTACAATAATAGCTAATAAAAAAGCAAGTAATATTGGTAATTTAAAGCAAAAAAAATACATAAAAATATAACAAATATAGTTGAAATTCTCAAAAAGTATTGACATACTTCTAAAAATAGGTTAAAATATTAATGTAATATATATTGAATAGGTATATATTATAATGAAATAAGAAATTACGTTTGTTGTTGATTTATATATTTCATTTTCAAAATCTATTCTAATATGATTATGTAGTCCATTAGGATGCACTTGGGAGTATGTTGGTCGAGAAACATACTCTTTTTTATATATATAAACGAAGTGAATGTTGTCGAGGCATTCACTTCCAATTAATTTTTATGACTTTTTTGTCATCCCTATTAGAGCAACTAATAGAGCTAATATGATTATAATGTAATCCATCTTTTGTATGCACCCCTTTCTTTTGTTGTTCTATAAACAGCTACAGAGATAAAGGATATAAAAGACACTCACTGACCTTAATAAAAAGTTAGAACATGATTATTATAACATGCTGAAACTTAAAATACAATAATATAATAAAAAAATAAGATGTAAATTATCGAGTTTATAAATCATGTAAAAAATATTGGTGGCATTGACACAGATGGTGCATATGGCAAGCAATGTATGGACTTATATAATTACTATTGTAAAAAAGTATTAGGATTAAGTGGTAATACAGGTGCACAATGTGTAAAACAAATTTTAAATAATAGCTATGTAATGCAAAATTTTGAAAGAATTAATAACTATCCTGAATTTGTTCCACAAAAAGGTGATATAGCAGTATGGACAGGTGGTACTTATGGACATGTTGCTATATGTTTAGGTGTAGGAGATGTAAATACTTTTAAGACAATAGATCAGAATTGGGTTGCACAAAAACTTACTGAAGAAACTCATAACTATACTTATATGTCGCCTATTGTATTTTTAAGACCTAAAAATCAAGAAAATATTAAAGAGGGAGAAAGGATCGCTCAAATTGGAAGTTTTACATCAAGTGTTAATAATTTAAATGTAAGAAGAAGTCCATCACTAAGTGGTCAAATTGTAGCTCAATACAATAAAGGAGAGAGTGTTAAATATGATAGTTATATAGATAGTGAGGGTTATCGTTGGATAAGCTATATAGGTAAGTCTGGAAATAGAAATTATGTAGCAAGGAAAAAATTAGACAATAGTGAAATTTTTGGTACTTGTAAATAAATATTGGTAGTATTAATCCAACATCAAAAATCGCAAAAACATTACGTAATTATGTTTAGCAAAACGTACGAATGGTACATTAATAAAAGATGCAACGAAATTTTAAAAATAAAATTTAAAATAATATTGCAAATTTGTTACTCGAATTGTTGACATTATATGTCGAAGAAAGTATAATATATATTATAAAGTCAAGAGGAGTATATATGAATAGAAAAATAGGTAAAATTACAAAAGAAGTAATAGAAGCGTTAGGATTAGATATCAATGAGGATACGCCCATTTTTATAAGCTATAGAAATTTAGAACATATGAAACTTAATCATCCAGAAGATTATGAAAAATATTCAAAACAAATATTTAATATATTAGAAAATCCTACATATGTTGCAAAACATCCAAAAAAAGATTCTATAGAATATATAAAACGATATATATTAAATGATGAATATGTGCTTGTAGCAGTAAGAGTGACTAGTAATAATGTAAACTTTGTAAGGACTATGTTCGTGATGAGTGAGAAAAAAGTTGGTATATATAAAAAAGGTGGATTTTTAAAAGAAATAAATTAAAAATTTTATTTGACAAGTAAAAAAATGTATGGTATACTGTATATATACATATAATATTATAAGAGAACTCTGAGGTTCGGAACAGGCAGCCGACGCCCACGAAAGTGTTAGGAGATGTAGAAGTGTCACTCTACCTAGTTCTCTTGACTTAAAAGGAGTAAGGGAACTTACTCCTTAATTATATCTACATTTGTCAAGAATATATACAAATCAAAATTAATATATTATAATTATATTATCTCCAGTTACTTTAAAATAATGTGATTTACTAAAATAGAATATATAATTAGAGCAGTATCAATTTACTGCTATTTATAGTGATAAAATTTGTTAGTTACTTGTTAGTTACCGTTAAAATTTTACTCGAATTTAATTGATTTTATACAGACTTACAAGTAAAACAAATCCTACAACCATGCTTGATTGTAGGATTTTAATAAATTTATAATTTTTAATAATTCTACCTTTTCGAAAATTGCGGAGCTTTTCTAGCCTTTTTAAGACCATATTTTCTTCTTTCTTTAACTCTTGAATCTCTAGTAAGTAAACCGTTTCTTTTTAATGTTACACGTACATCAGGATCAGTAGTTGCAAGAGCTTTGGCAATACCATGAGCAATAGCACCTGCTTGACCAGCAAATCCACCACCATGTACTTTTGCTTCAACATCATATTTTTCAATCATATCAACTACTTTAAATGGTTTTAAAACAATAGCTTTTAAAGTATCAAGAGTGTATACTTCATTCATATCTTTTCCATTAACTGTTATTTTACCAGTTCCAGGGATTATATTTACTCTAGCAATAGATGATTTTCTTTTTCCAGTTGCATATATATATTCTTTTTTTGACATTTTTATATCCTCCTATTAAAATTCCCATACTTCAGGTTTTTGTGCAGCATTATTATGCTCACTACCTTTATATATTTTTAATTTTGTTATCATAGATCTACCAAGACTATTTTTTGGAAGCATTCCTTTTACTGCTAAAGTTAATGCTTTATCAGAACTTTTAGCCATTAAATCTTTATAATTTATTTCTTTAAGTCCTGTCATGTATCCTGAATGATGTCTATAATATTTATCATTTAATTTATTACCTGTTAAAACAATTTTATCAGAGTTTATAACAATAACAAAATCTCCACAATCTAAGTGTGTAGAATAAGTTGGTTTGTGTTTACCTTTTAATAATTTAGCAACTTCAGTAGCAACTCTACCTAGTGGCTTATTTTCTGCATCGATTATATACCATTTTCTATCTATTTCTTTAGCTTTTACGCTATGTGTAGTATTATTCATTTCGAAATTCCTCCTAAAATTTAAAATAATAAGCTAAACTTTCCGGGGTTTAGTTATGCTTATTACACGATACTTATATATTATACATAAAAAAGTCATAAAAGTCAATATTTATTAAAAAAAAAGAAAAATAATGTTAAAAGTTCAAATTTAAAAATAAAGTATTGAAAAAAAATTATATTTATAGTAATATTATAAATAATATAGATAAGGGGTTGTATAATATGGACGAATTTGAATTTGGAAATACAGATAATATTGCTCAAGATTTAATGGATATAAAAGAAACTGCTAGAATTAAGAAAATAATATCACAATTATATATGTATGATAATAACCCAGAACAATTAACTAGTATATATACAAGCATTTTATTAGAAGATAATGTATCTTTTATACTTACAAAAATAAGTCAAGATAAAATATTTCTAAAGCACTTTCCAGAATTTTATGAAAAAAATCAATTTGGTGAAAATGTTATAAATTGTCAACAAAATTCTATATATCATAAGTATGGAGTTTTTAAACATATATTATATACTATTGAAGTAGTTGGTAAATCACAGCAGATACCTTTAGGTGATTGGGAATTAAGATTATTAAAATGGACAATGTTACTACATGATATAGGTAAACCATATGTAAAAACAATTTCAGAGGATGGGACTGATAGCTTTGCAGGACATGATGAAAAATCCGTTGAACTTGCAAAAGGTATATTAGATAGATTTTATTTTTCTGAAAATGAAAAAAATATAATTCTTACTCTTATAAAATATCATGATAAATTCTTAAATGAAGGAGAAATTACATATGATAATATGAAATTTTTAGCTTCAGAACTTAGCAATAATAAAGAATTGTTTTATCTTTTATTAGAGGTTAAGGATGCAGATTCTAAAGCAAAAAATGTTGACGCATATAACAAATATAAATTAGTAAAAACTAAATATTTAGAATTTATTAATTCATTTTTTACATACAATAAAGCTAATACTAAAAATAATGGAAATAATACTGATAAAGAAGATAATAGTGCTGTAGAAAATGGAAATATAGAAAATGAAGAAATAAGTAAAATAGAACTAGATAGAATTGTTCAAGATATTATAGCAAGAAAAAATATTATTCCAATATATCAGCCTATTGTAGATATAAAGAAAAAAGATATTTATGGGTATGATATTAATGTAAAGATAAAAACAAGTAAGAATATAAATATGTTAGAAGTATTTAATCATGCTAAGGATATTGAACTTTATGAGAAAGTTCAACAGATTTTATTAGTTTATAGAATGGAAGCTTTTAGTCAAATATCAACAAAAGAGGCAAATTTAATTTTTGTAATATCAGATTTAACAAGTTATTCAAAATATGTTAATAAGCCTAGAATATATGATATTATGGATAAACAAAAAACAATTATAAATTTTATTAATTATGAGAAAAAAGATATAACATTTATCCAAGATGTTATTGATACTATACATAAAAATAATGGTTATGTAGCATTTAACAATTTTGGTATAGGAAACCTAAAGATAGAAGATTTAAATTTATTAAAAGTAGACTATATTATACCAGATGTATCATTGATTAATAATATTGAAAATGATACAGGAAAACAAAAATTTTTGTCTGATTTAATAACATATTCAATTTCTAGTAGTAACAAAGTAATTGTTCCTGGAGTTGATACTAGTGAAATCTTTAGAGTAGTAAAAAAATTAGGTGCACAATATGTACAGGGAAATTATATAGCAAAGCCAGATGAAGCAATATATGTACTAAAGCCAGACTTAGAAAATATATTATCAAATGATGAAGAAGAAAATATATTATAAAAATCATTTATAGTGTTGACAAATCATTTTTATGATGATATAATATTTTCGAACAAACGTTTAATATAAGGAGGAAGATATATGATATCAGAAGAAAGAAAAAAAGCATTAGACATAGCAATGGCACAAATAGAAAAAAATTTTGGTAAAGGTTCAGTAATGAAACTAGGAGAATTAAGTGATGTAAATGTAGATGTTATACCTAGTGGTGCTTTAAGTTTAGATATAGCACTTGGAGTAGGTGGTTTTCCTAGAGGTAGAGTTATTGAAATATATGGGCCAGAATCATCAGGTAAGACAACTGTTGCACTTCATGCTATAGCAGAAGCACAAAAACAAGGGGGAATAGCAGCGTTTATAGACGCAGAACATGCTTTAGATCCAGTTTATGCAAGAAACTTAGGTGTAGATATAGACAATTTAATAGTAGCACAACCAGATACAGGTGAGCAAGCATTAGAAATAGCAGAACAACTTATAAGAAGTGGAGCTGTTGATATTGTAACAATAGATTCAGTAGCAGCTTTAGTTCCAAAAGCCGAAATAGATGGTGAAATGGGAGATTCACATGTAGGACTTCAAGCAAGACTTATGTCTCAAGCTTTAAGAAAACTTACAGGTGTACTTAATAAATCCAAAACAGTTGCTATATTTATAAATCAACTACGTGAAAAAGTAGGTATTATGTTTGGAAATCCTGAAACTACACCTGGTGGAAGAGCATTAAAATTCTATGCTTCAGTAAGGCTTGAAGTAAGAAAACAAGAAGCTATAAAGCAAAATGGTGAATTTAAAGGAAATAGAACAAAAGTAAAAGTAGTTAAAAATAAAGTAGCACCTCCGTTTAGAGAAGCAGAATTTGATATAATATATGGTGAGGGAATATCAAATGAAGGTTGTATACTTGATACAGCAGCTGATTTAAATATTGTTGATAAAAGTGGTGCTTGGTATGCGTACAATGGTGAAAAAATAGGACAAGGCAGAGAAAATGCAAAACAATATCTAAAAGATAATCCAGAAGTTATGAAAGAAATTGAATCAAAAGTAAAATCAAACTTTAATCTTGCATTTGAAAATAGTATGGGAAAAGAAGTTGATGGAAAAAAAGATGAACTTGAAAATAAAGAGGAAGAATAATGGATTTTGAGGCAGCTAAACAAAAAGCTTTAAAATATATTGGAATTTCAAAAAAAACTGAATATGAAGTTACACAAAAACTTATAAAATTAGGATATAACCAAGATATAGTAGATAAGGTTATATCCTATCTTTTAGATATTGGATATATTAACGATTATGAATATGTTAATGCATATATTAAGCAAAGTAAAAGATTATTAAATTATTCTACTTTTGAAATAAAACAAAAACTATTGCAAAAAGGTATAAAAAAGGATATAATTGAAGAAAAGTTAGATATACTTAAAGAGTCTAATTATGATAGGTTACTTTTTGATAAATTAATTAGCGGTAAGTGCAAAAATATGGATTCTTTAAAACAAAAGCAGTATTTATATAGAAGAGGATTAAGTTCTGATTATATAGATGAATAGGAGGTAATTATGAATATACCAACACCACATAATGAGGCAAAAAAAGGTGATATAGCCAAAACTGTTATAATGCCAGGAGATCCGTTAAGGGCTAAATATATTGCTGAAAATTTTTTAGATGATGTTTATTGTTATAATAAAGTTAGAAATATGCTAGGATATACAGGAAAATATAATGGAATAGAAATATCAGTTCAAGGTAGTGGTATGGGAATACCATCTATGGGAATATATTCACGAGAACTTTTTGAAGGATATGAAGTTAACAATATTATCAGAATAGGCACTTGCGGTAGCTTAGGAAATCCTAAATCAAGTAAAATAGCAAATAGTGTTGAATTGAAAGATATAATTGTTGCAAAATCTGTTGATACAGATTCAAATTATTTAGTTTCTTCAAATCTAGAAGGGAAAATACTTCCTGAATGTTCTACTACTTTACTTGATAAATTAGAAAGTATTGCAAAAAAGCTAGATATAAAAATTAATATTGGAAAAATATTTACCTCTGATGTTTTCTATAAAGATATCTCTGGGCTTATTGAATTATCAAAGTCAGATATTTTAGGTGTAGAAATGGAAACATTAGCTCTTTATGCTAATGCTAAAGCTTTAGATAAAAATGCAATTGCACTTTATACAGTATCAGATAATATCATTTTAAATAAAGAAATTTCTTCAAATGAAAGAGAAAATGGTTTAAACAAAATGATAGATTTAGCTTTGAATTTAGCATATGAATGCGAAAAATAGGAGTAAAAAATGCAAAAAATAATAAATAATAATGTTGAAAAATATAATTTAGTTATTAAGAATTTTGAAGGCCCATTAGATTTGCTTTTATTTTTAATAACTAAAAATAAAATGAATATATTTGATATATCTTTAAGTGAACTTACTGATAAATATATTGAATATTTAAATGATATGACTGAAAAAAATATTGATATAGCTAGTTCTTTTATTGTTATGGCCTCAACTCTTCTTGATATAAAAGCAAGAAAATTACTCCCAGAAATAGAGCCTGATGACGATGAAGAAGAACACATATCTGAAGAAGAAATGATAAATAGAATAATACAATATAAAAAGTATAAAGAAATATCAGATAAGATAAATGATATGTATTTAAAAAATTTTGGATCTTTTTCTAAGACTTTTGAAAAAATAAAATATAAAGAAAAAGTACAATATACTGGAGATAATTTGGATAAACAAAATATATGTGATATATATATATCTATACTTGAAAAAAATGCAAATAAAATAAATAAGAAAGCAAAAGAAATTGAGAAACTTGCAATATATGAAAGAGTTACAGTTAAAGATAAAGTAAAACAAATAGTTAATTACTTAGATAGTAATAATACTATGGTTTTTAATAATGTGTTTAATGTTAATAATTGTAGTAATATTGAAGTTGCTACGGCATTTCTTGGAATGCTAGAACTTAGTAAATTAAAGGAAGTATCAGTAAATCAAGAATATTTATTTTCTGATATAAATATAAAAAAAGCAAATCAATTTGGTAAAGTTGATTTATCAAATATAGTAGAATAAGTAATATTTTATAAATTAATAAAAAAATGAAAATTATATATTAGTATAAAATAGAAGATTAATGTATGCATTTATAGTGCTACTTTAATCTTTTTTTTTAAAATTTTAAAAAAATATATTAGTGTTAATAAAAAGTATAATATATACTTGACATTTAAAAAATACGAAAGTATAATGTATACATAAACAAATTTATTAAATAGTTATAATAACTATTTAGAGATGTTTAAATTTTATTAAATTTATATGGAGGAAAAAAATCATGAAATTTAACTATTCTTTTGAACTTCAACAGGCGATCGAAAGGGCAATATATATTGCTGAAGACATAAGTAGTAATGATGAATTAGCTACTTATCAAGTACTTCTTTCAATATTAATGAATGAAGATTGCACTTTACAGCGGATATTCTTAGAAACAGGCACTTTAGTAGATTATTATACTATGTTAAATGATCTTAATACTAATAAAGAAATATTTGAAAAAATATCGAAAGAGAAATTTGTAAATAAAGATTATGATACAGACGCAGAAGATAGTAAAGATGAAGAGGTATCAGAAAATAGTAAGGATGAAGAAATAGCAGAAAATTCTAAGGAAGATAAAAAAAATAACCAAAGTATTTACATTTTTTTTAATCCATCTGAGTATGATAATGTTTCTGATTCATATGGCAATATAAAATATTCTAGTAATTTGCAAGCAGCGTTTGAAGATGCTTTTTCTAGATGTCAGAGTAATGGAAGACAATATATTGATGTTGATAATTTACTTTTTTCAATATTTAATATCGAAGATTGCTCTGCAAATAGATTATTAATAGAATATAATTTTGACATTAATGAACTTAAAAATATCCTTTTATCAAATTCTGATATATACACAATTGCAAATGGTAATGAAATTGTTATTCCACCTATTCTTGAAAGTTGTTGTGAAATTTTAAATAACAATTACCAATCAGGAGAAGTATGCGATATACTTTGTAGGGATAAAGAGATTTCTACTGTTTGGAATATTTTTTCAAAGAAAAACAAACGTAATGCTATTTTAGTAGGCGAAGCTGGTGTAGGAAAGACAGCTATTATTGAGGCTATTACCATGCAAATAGTAAATGGTACTTGCCCAAAAGAATTTAAAAAATATAATGTAATATCATTAAATCTAAATGGTATGGTAGCTGGTACTAAGTATAGAGGTGAATTCGAAACAAAAGTTGATAACTTAATAAAGTTTCTAAAAAATAATAAAAACATTATTTTATTTGTTGACGAAATTCATCAAATACTTGGCGCTGGAGCTGCAGAAAATTCAGGACCAGATCTTAGTGGATCGTTAAAGCCTATTTTAGCAAGAAATGATGTCGTGTTTGTAGGTGCTACTACAGAGTATGAATATAAAAAATACTTTGAACAAGATCCTGCTTTTAAAAGAAGATTTGAAAAGGTAATAATTTGTGAACCAAATTTAAAAGATGTAAAGAAGATGATTGAATTAAAAGTAAAAAATCTTTCTTTGTATCATAATATTCAAATTTCTGATGATGTCATAGATTATGCTATTATTACTGCAAAGGCTATGAATTATTATGGTAAAAATCCAGATCTTACTATTGATTTAATTGATAGAGCTATGGCTTTAGGCAAAATAAAGGGTGTTAAACAGCTTACTAAGAAAGATGTTGTTAGAGTTTATCAAGAAAATTATGATACTTTTAAAAGAATAAGTAAGAAAGATAGACTTTCAACTGCATATCATGAAGCTGGCCACGCACTTTTAAAAATGCTTGCTAGATATAACAGAAGGGAAGATCTAAAAATTGTATCTATAATTCCAACAGAAGCCTATCTTGGAGTTACAATATCAGAACCAAATAAACGATTTACCCCTATAACTAGAAACGCAGTACTTGAAGAAGCTTCAATGTGTATTGCAGGTCGTGTTTCTCAAGAATTTGTGGATAAAAATTGGGATTTTGGTGCTAGTCAGGATTTAGTGCAAGCAACTGGTATTATTAGAGATATGATAGTTGAAAAAGGTATGGATAATAATATTTATACTAATATTAGCCTTTATGATTATAACTCTAATACACATGCAATGAGTCCTCAAGCTGTAGATAAAGTAAACGAGCGTATTGAGGAAATAATGAAGGATGTATATAACAAAACAAAGCAAATTCTTTTGAAAAATAAAGATAAGCTTGACATTATTGTAGGTCTTTTAATGGAAAAGGGAATTATTTCTATGCAAGAAATAAAAGAAGCATTAAAAAAGTAAATTTAATTAAAAAACGTATTGATGTGATTCATCAGTACGTTTTTTCTTTAACAAATAATAAAAAAATTGATTTTTGAATTAATTTTTTAAATGTATTGAAAATGAGAAAAAGTTGTGATATAATATTTTAGCACTTGATAAGAATGAGTGCTAAAATATGTTCTTTTGAATATATATAAGTAGGAGGTGTTTATTTTGTTAAAACCACTAGAAGATAGAGTAATTGTAAAAAAAGTAGAGGCTGAAGAAGTAACAAAATCAGGCATAGTATTACCTGGATCAGCAAAAGAAAAATCTGAAATAGCAGAAGTTGTAGCAGTTGGACCTGGAGGAATGATTGACGGTAAAGAAGTTATTATGAATGTTAAAGTAGGAGATAGAGTGGTATGTTCTAAGTATGCTGGGACTGAAATAAAATATAACGATATAGAATATACAATATATAAGCAAAGTGATATTTTAGCTGTTGAAGAATAAAGGGGGAATTATTTAAAATGGCAAAAGAATTATTATTTGGTAGAGAGGCAAAAGAAGCTTTAGAAAGAGGTGTAGATACTTTAGCTAATGCTGTTAAAGTAACACTTGGACCAAAAGGAAGAAATGTTGTTTTAGGAAAATCTTTTGGTGCACCACTTATAACAAATGATGGTGTATCAATTGCAAAAGAAATAGAACTTGATGATGCTTTCGAAAATATGGGAGCAGAACTTGTAAAAGAAGTTGCTACAAAGACAAATGATGTGGCAGGTGACGGTACTACTACAGCTACTGTTCTTGCACAAGCAATGATAAAAGAAGGATTAAAAAATGTTTTAGCAGGAGCTAACCCTATTATTGTAAAAAAAGGTATAAATGAGGCAGTAGAGCTTGCAACAGATGAGATTAAAAAAATCTCTACACCAATAAATGGTAAAGAGGATATTGCTAGAGTTGCTAGTATTTCTGCAAATGATGAAAAAATAGGTGAACTTATATCAGAGGCTATGGAAAAAGTAAGTAAAGAAGGCGTTATAACTATTGAAGAATCTAAAACTATGGATACTGAACTTCAAGTAGTAGAAGGAATGCAATTTGATAGAGGATATTTATCTTCATATATGGTAACAGATACAGATAAAATGGAGGCTATTTTAGATGAACCATATATATTAATAACAGATAAAAAAATATCTACTATACAAGAAATTTTACCAATTCTTGAAAAAATAGCTGAGCAAGGTAAAAAATTATTAATAATTGCAGATGATGTAGAAGGGGAGGCTCTAACTACACTTGTTGTAAATAAATTAAGAGGAACTTTTACATGTGTTGCTGTAAAAGCACCTGCTTTTGGAGATAGAAGAAAAGAAATGTTACAAGATATAGCTGCACTTACAGGTGGAGAAGTTATATCTTCTGAACTTGGATTGGAATTAAAAACTACTACTATTGATCAACTTGGTAGAGCAAAACAAGTTAAAGTAGAAAAAGAAAATACAATAATTATTGATGGATATTCAAATAAAGAAAAACTAGATTTAAGAGTATCAGAGTTACGTACACAAATTGCAAACACAACTTCTGATTTTGATAAAGAAAAACTAGAAGAAAGACTTGCAAAACTTGTTGGTGGAGTTGCTGTAATTGCTGTAGGAGCTGCCACTGAAACTGAAATGAAAGAGAAAAAACTAAGAATTGAAGACGCACTTGCTGCTACTAAAGCTGCAGTAGAAGAAGGTATTGTTGCAGGTGGTGGAACAGCATATATTAATATTTTACCTGTTATACAAGAATTAGAAAGTAAAATTAACGATACTGATGAAAAATTAGGTGTTAATATGATTGTTAAAGCTTTAGAAGCACCAATAAGACAAATAGCATATAACGCAGGAGTAGAGGGAGCTGTTATAGTAAATAAAGTACAAAGCTTAGAAAAAGGAATAGGATATGATGCATTACATGATGAGTATGTTGATATGAAAAAAGCAGGTATTGTTGATCCTACTAAAGTTACAAGAAGTGCTTTGCAAAATGCTGCATCAATTGCTTCTATGGTAATAACTACTGAAACATTAGTGGCAGATAAAAAAGAAGAAAAAAATTGTAATTGTTCTAATCATCCTCAAGATATGGGAATGTATTAAAAAATGTAAGGTGAAGTTGATTACTTCATCTTATTTTTTTATGCAATAAAAATAGCATTAAACTGTAACAAAAATTTAATAATAAATTTGTTATGAAAACTTGCGTTTTTTTTTTTTTAGTGTATGCTATAAGGGA